>NZ_JBSGGK010000003.1:98391-439783 GCF_053603855.1 Monashia sp. NPDC004114
ATGTCCGGCGCGCGTCGCGCCTGGACTGACGAGCGAAGCGAGCGCCAGCGAGCGAGTCGAGGAGGGAAGGCGCGACGTCAGGGCGCGCCGGACACGGCGAGCGGAGCGAGCCCATGTCATGTCCGGCGCGCGTCGCGCCTGGACTGACGAGCGAAGCGAGCGCCAGCGAGCCAGTCGAGGAGGGAAGGCGCGACGTCAGGGCGCGCCGAACACGACGAGCGGAGCGAGCCCAAAATAATGGCTCGCGCCGGCGGCTGCGCGGCGAGAACGCTGGCGACGATGAGGACCATCGCGACGAGGTGCAGCGGGCCGAAGTGCTCGCCGAGGACCACGACGCCGAGCAGGACCCCGACGACGGGGTTCACGAGGCCGATGATCGACGCCGACGTGGGTCCGAGCACGGACAGCCCGCGGAACCAGAGGACGTACGCGACCCCGCTGCCGAGCAGGCCCAGGTAGGCCAGAGCGCCGATCGCGGGCAGGTCGAGCGCCGGAGGCGTGCCTTCGACGACGAGGCCGAGAGGCAGGAGCACGAGGCCGCCGGCGACGAGCTGCCACGAGGTGCTCGTGAGGACGTCCGCCTGGGGAGTCCACTTCTTCGTCAGCACGAAGCCGACGGACGACGAGATGACTGCGAGCATTCCCGCGGCGAGGCCGACCGGGTCGAGCGGCTTGTCCAGGCCGTTCTGCAGCACGAGCAGGCCGACGCCGAAGAGGCCGACCACACTGGCGGCCAAGGAGACCCGGGCCGGGCGCTCGCTGAGCAGCAGCCATGCGACCGTCATCGTGACCATGGGCGCGGTCGCGACCATGGTCGCTCCCAGCCCGCTGGGGAGTCGGTATGCCGCGAGGAAGAGCAGCGCGTAGAACACTCCGATGTTCAGGGCGCCGAGCACGGCGGACCGCCACCACCAGTCACCGCGAGGCAGGCGCCGGACCCACAACAGCATGAGCAGGCCGACGGGAAGGGCGCGAACGGTCGCCGCGAAGAGCGGGCGCCCAGCTGGCAGCCACTCCTGCGTGACGGCATACGTCGACCCCCACACAGCGGCCGGCACGGCGGTCAGCGCGATGGTCGCCCACTGGCTCTTGTTACCTTCCATGGAAGGTAAAATACCTTCTCAGGAAGATATATTCCAACGCATGGACCGCCCCGCAGACCATGTGCAGCATGTCGTCGACCAGTGGGCCACCGAGCGACCCGACCTCGACGCGAGCCCGATCCTCGTCATCGGCCGGCTGCACCGAGTGGCGCTCGCGCTGACCGCGGAGCTCGTCCCGGTCTACAACGCGCACGGCCTCGGCGAGGGCGACTTCGACGTGCTCGCGACGCTGCGTCGCTCGGGGGCCCCGTACGAGCTGACCCCGACTGAGCTGATGGAGCAGACCATGGTGACCTCCGGCGCGGTCACCAAGCGGCTCGACCGCCTCGAGGGTGCCGGCCTGGTCGAGCGGCGCATCTCCGATGGCGATCGGCGAAGCCGGATCGTCGGGCTGACCAGCACCGGCCGCGACGTCATCGACACCGCGATGGCCGACCACCTCGCCAACGAGCGACGGCTGCTCGAGACCCTGACCGCGAGCGAACGGCGCACTCTCGCAACGTTGCTCGCCAAGCTTGGCGCCAGTCTCGGCGCATGACCAGGTTCCTTGGGCCGTGTCGGGTGAGCGTCTGCCCCTGTGCTGTGAGGGACGACGGCGACTCATACGCCCGGCTGGGGCCTGACACGGAGTCCTGACAGGACGGCTCCCGACCGTTGACGGCAGTGGCACGACGGCCACTGCGACAGATCAAGGAGTCCGTATGAACAGCAAGCGAATGGCACTCGCTGGGGCCGGAATACTCGCAGCAGCAGGCATCGCCATCGGTGCGGCATCGCTGGCCAACGCGGCCGGATCGACCGAGATCCCCGGCTACTCGGGGCAGCCCGGGAACGGTTACGGCGTCCCGAACGGTGCGCCGGGCGGCGCGGGATCGGGTGGCGGAGAGAGCCGGGGTGGCGCCCCGAACGGCAACACCGACCCGAGCAAGCCGATGCGCTCCGACGAGCAGCTGCTCACCGGCGACACCGCTGCCAGGGTGACCGCCGCGGCCAAGGCCAAGGAGCCGAACGCCACCATCGAGCGGGTCGAGACCGACTCCGACGGCGTCTACGAAGCACATATGGTGCGCGCCGACGGCACGCACATCATCGTCCAGGTGGACTCGAGCTTCGCCGTGACGAACGTGCAGGAGATGGGCCAAGGCGGTCCGGGTGACCACGCCGCCGGCGGCTACGCTCCGGTGGCATGACGGTTGGGGCACTCGCACTGCTCGCCATCGCGGCGCTGCTCGTCGGGTTCGCCAAGACGGCGATCGGCGGCATGGGCAGCGTCGCGGTGGCGATCTTCGCCTTCGTGCTGCCGACGCGCGAGTCGACCGCCGCGATCCTGCTCCTGCTCATCATCGGCGACTGCGTCGCGGTGTGGCACTACCGGCGCCAGGCCGACTACGCGTTGCTCAAACGCCTTGTGCCAGCGGTGATTCCGGGGCTGGCGCTGGGTGCTGTGTTCCTGTGGTGGGTCGACGACACCACCCTGCGGCGGGCCATCGGGATCCTGTTGCTCGTGCTCGCGGTGATGCAGCTGCTCCTGACGTGGCGCTCGCCCGACACGACCCGGGTGGCCTCGTCGCACGCGGCCGCCCTCGGCACCGGCGTGGCAGCCGGGTTCGCCACGATGACCGCCAACGCTGCGGGCCCGGTCATGACGCTCTACCTGGTGGCACAAGGGGTCGAGAAGCTGCGGTTCCTCGGCACCAGCGCCGTGTTCTTCTTCGTCGTCAACCTGTGCAAGCTGCCCTTCAGCTTCGGGCTCGGCCTGTTCACCGGGGCCACCGTCTGGCGCACCCTGGCCCTGGCACCGTTCGTCCTGGTCGGCTGCTGGGTCGGCCTGCACACCGCCCGCCGCCTGAGCCAGACGCGCTTCGACCAGCTGGTGCTGGCCGCCACCGTCGTGTCGGCGCTCGCCCTCGTCGTCCGCTGAGGGCTGCCTGCACGAGACGGGTCACCCGGGCGCGAGCCGCCCGGGGATGTTGTACGGCGTCACCACCTCGACGTTCGCGGGCGCCGACGTCGGCGCGCCGGGCAGGACGTGATGCGCGCGCATGACCTGCCGGAGGGCACGCCGCATGTCGGCCTGGAGGTCGTGGTGCAGCACCGCCGACACGACGCCTGCACGCAGCAGGTCGAGGTTGTCGGCGTCCAGGTCGTGCGCGACGAAGACCCGGCAGTCCCGCCCGGCTGTCTCGAACTCCCTTGCAATTGCACGGTTTCCGCCACCGACGGAGTAGACCGCGCAGATCGACGGGTCGCCGCGAAGTGCGTCGCGGACCGCCGTGCCCAGCGTCTCGTCGAGCCCGTCCGTGTCCGTGACCACACACGTCCGCAGCCCGGTCGTCGTCGCCGCCAGCCGGGCCACGAAGGCGTCCACCCGCTCACGCTCGCCGAAGAACGACGACCGGCTCATCGTGACGAGCACCGTGCCACCCGACCTGCCGAGCCAACGCGAGACGAGGTAGGCCGCGGTGTCGCCGGCGGCGGTGTTGTCGAGCCCGATGTATGCCGCCCTCCCGGAGTCATGCACGTCGGTGACCAGAGTGACCACGGGGATCCCGCGGGCCACGACCCGCCTCGCTGCAGCGCCGACCAGTGGGTCGTCCGGGGCTTTGAGCAGGACTCCGTGGGACAGTCGTCCACGCCGTCCGACCGCGTCGAGGGAGGCGACGGCCGCGGCCGGGTCGGCGCTCTCCCGCAGGTCGAACCGGGCTCTGACCACGGCCGGTCGCGTTGCGGGTAGCTCGGCCTCGACCGCCCGTCGGACGGCCTCTGAGAACCGCTCGGGCGCCTGCATGACAACGTCGACCACGAACGTCCGTGAGGCGATCCGCAGCTGTGACGCCTGGCGGTCGAGGTCCAGCACGGCTTGCTCGACGGCACGAACCGCACGCGCGCTCGCCCCCGCGCGACCATGCAACACCCGGTCGACGGTGGCCTCGGACAGACCGGACTGCTGGGCGATGTCGCTCACGCGGTGCGTCCGCGGGACGCGTCGGGTCATGTCGCCACGCTAGCCGCTGATGGGTTTCTGAGGGGTTCTGCCCGGCCCGCTCGCTCGCCGCAGCCGCATGCTGATAGGGACCCCAACACCCCGGCCGCCCGTCGAGGAGGACATCGTGACCGTGACCCGCCCAACCGCCAGCCCCGCCCCGCACTGGCTGGTCCCCGAGGACTGCCACCTGGAGGATCTCGTCGCCGTGCTCGAGGACCGCACCGACCTGGACGACTACCCGCACGCTGCCACGGTCGAGCAGGGCGTGGTGGTCTACGACGCCGCCGGGCTGGCCGGCATACTGAGCGACTCGGCGGCACGTCGCAGCCTGCTCGCCGAGCTCGCCCGAGCCCTCTCGCACGGCCCCGGCATCGTCGTCTTCGAGGGCGCGTTCGCTCCGGCGACCGTCGACCGGGTGACCGCGGCGTTCGAGGCGATGATCGCCGAGCAGCGCTCTTCCGGCACGCAGTCCGGGGACCACTTCGCCAAGCCGGGGGCCAACGACCGGGTCTGGAACGCCCTCGAGAAGCTCGCCGTCGCCGACCCCGGGGCCTTCGTCGACTACTACGCCAACGACATCGTCGCCCTCGCCGCGACCGCCTGGCTCGGCCCCGCCTACCAGGTGACCTCGCAGGTCAACGTCGTCAACCCCGGCGGTGCCGGCCAGACGGTCCACCGCGACTACCACCTCGGCTTCCAGAGCGACGAGGTGTGCGCGCTCTACCCCAGCCACGTCCACGCGCTCTCCCAGACGCTGACCCTCCAGGGCGCGGTGGCGCACTGCGACATGCCCGTCGAGTCCGGCCCGACTCTGTATCTCCCGCACAGCCAGAAGTACGCACACGGCTATGTCGCCTACCAGCGGCCCGAGTTCCAGGACTACTTCGTCGCCAACCACGTGCAGCTGCCGCTCGCGAAGGGCGACGCCGTGTTCTTCAACCCGGCCCTGTTCCACGCCGCCGGCACCAACCACTCGAAGGACATCCGGCGCATGGCCAACCTGCTGCAGATCTCGTCGGCTTTCGGGCGCGCCATGGAGACCGTCGACCGGCAGCGGGTCGTCGCGGCTGTCTACCCGGCGCTGCTCGCCGCCAAGGCTGCCGGCCTCCCCGATCCCGAGCTCGCGAACGCGGTCGCCGCGAGCGCCGAGGGCTACGCCTTCCCGACGAACCTCGACCGCGACCAGCCCCTCGGAGGGATGGCGCCCCCGAGCCAGGCCGACCTCGTGCGCCAGGCTCTCGTCGCCGGGACAGAAGCCGCCGAGCTGGCCGACCGGCTCACCGCCCAGTCCCGCGCGCGCGAGAGCCACTGAGGCTCCCACCGTCGAGTGGGCGCTCCGTCCCACCGTCGAGTGGGCGCTCCCACCGTCGAGTGGGCGCTCCGTCCCACCGTCGAGTGGGCGCTCCGTCCCACCGTCGAGTGGGCGCTCCGTCCCACCGTCGAGTGGGCGCTCCGTCCCATCGTCGACTGAGCGCTCACTCGACCTGTGTCGGTGCGGTGGTGCGGCGAACGACCAGTTCCGGTCTGATGAGCAGCTCGTCGCCTGAACGTGCTTCTCCCGCAAGGCGGTCCAGGCAGGATGTCACCCACAGGACGGCGGCTGCCCCCAGGAGGGCCGGGTCCTGTCGGACGGTTGTCAGGGCGACGTGTGGGTATGCCGCCTGGTCGATGTCGTCGAAGCCGACGACCGACACGTCGCCCGGGACGCTCAGCCCGGCCTGTCGCACGACGTCGATGAACCCCAGCGCGCACCGGTCGTTGAAGGCGGCCACGGCGGTCGGACGACGGTCCCGCGCGAGGGCCAGGAATGCTTCTGCGGCAGCCGCGCCGTCCAGCTCGGTAAGCCCTCCCGCAAGCACCTGCTCGTCCTGCGGAGGCTCCGACCGCATTCCGCGCCGGTAGCCCTGCCGCCGTTGCGCTGCGCCGGCCGCGCGGCCACCGTCGAGGAGCGCGACGCGACGGTGGCCGAGCGAACGCAGGTGGTCGACCGCGATACGAAGGCCGAGCGCATCGTCGGTCCGCACCACCCCGACCGACGAGTTCCGCACGGGCCGAAGGAGGCTCACGACCGGCATACGCTCAGCCAGCCGGCCCATCGCGGCCGTGGGCAGCTCGCTGCCGACGAGCAACAGCGCCTCACAGCGCTCGGCGAGGAGGGTCTCGACCGCATCGGCGTCCGGCCGGTCGGGCGTCACGCCACTCAGGACCACCTCGTATGCGGCCCGGTCGGCTTCCGCATAGAGGCTGCGGATGAGCTCGCCATGGAAGGCGTGTCCGACGGCGAAGGTGACCCCGAGCATCCGGGTGCGTCCGCGGCCGAGGCGGCTCGCCCGGGTGTCGGGGCGGTAGTCGAGCTCGCGCGCGGCGGCCAGGACCCGCGCGCGCGTCTCGTCTGACGCGCCGGCGACTCCCCGGAACACGATCGACACGAGAGCCCGCGAGACGCCCGCTCTCGCGGCCACGTCCTCCATCGTCACCCGGTTCGGCATGGCCCCGAGTCTAGAGCGCTCCACCAGCCTTGACGTGGAGCGCTCGGAGGCGTCACTATCGAACTAGAGCGCTCTAGTAGACAAGCGAAGGAGCTTCGGATGACCGCCACGCACCCCGTCCGTTTCGGGCTCATCGGCTGCGGCCGCATCGGCACGTACCACGCGACGACCCTCGCCCGACGCCTCACGGAGGCCGAGCTCGTCGCCGTTGCAGACCCTTTCGAGGAGGCTGCGCGCCGTCTCGGTGAGGCGCTCGACGTCGAGTGGCTCACGGACGCGCAAGCCCTCATCGACGACCCGCGCATCGAGGCTGTCGCCATCACGTGCGCGAGCACAGCCCACGCCGACCTCGTCGTCGCAGCGGCATGCGCCGGAAAGGCCGTCTTCGTCGAGAAGCCGATGGCCATGACTCTCGCCGACGCCGACCGCGCGATCGCCGCCGTCGAGTGTGCAGGGGTCCCGCTCCAAGTCGGCTTCAACCGCCGGTTTGCCCGTGACTTCTCGGCTGCGCACGACGCGGTCGCCTCGGGCGGGGTCGGCGCGCCGCACCTGCTCAGGTCGCTGACCCGCGACCCGGGGCTGGCGAACCCCGGCGCCGTCCCGCCCTGGACGATCTTCACGCAGACCCTCATCCACGACTTCGACGCCCTGAACTGGTTCAACGCCGGCAGCCGCGCCGTCGAGGTCAGTGTCATGGCCGACGCGCTGGTCGCACCTGACTTCAAGGACTCCGGCCTGCTCGACACCGCGGTGGTGACCGTCAGGTACGACAACGGCGCCATCGGCGTCGCCGAGGCCAGCTTCTCCGCGGCATACGGCTACGACGTCCGCGCCGAGGTCTTCGGCTCGGGAGGCATGGTGCTCGCCGGCAGCCCCGCCTACCTGACCACATCCCTGTGGACCGCGGACGGCGCCGCGCAGCCGACGGCGCGGATGGACACCGACCTTTTCGGCGAGGCGTATGCCGCTGAGCTCGCTGCGTTCTGCGCCGCGGTTCGCAGCGGTGTGCAGCCGCCTGTCGGCGCGTACGACGCGCGCGCGGCACTGCGGGTCGCGCTCGCCTGCATCGAGGCGGTCGAGACCGGCACCACCGTCACCGTGCGCGACACGGACCGGGAGGTGGCCGCGTGAGCGCCACCGGAGCGAGTCCGTTCCAGCTCGCCGTCAGCTCGGAGATGGTCTTCCTCGATCTGCCTGTGGCCGAGCGCATTCGGCGGATCCACGAGCTCGGATTCGCTGTCGAGATCTGGGACTGGACCCGGCACGACCTCGACGCGCTCGAGGCGCTGCGTGCCGAGGGTGTGGTCTTCTCGTCGATGACCGGATACGTACGGGGTCGGCTGAGCGACCGGGAGGGCGCCGACGAGCTGCTTGCGACCGCAGCGCAGTCGGTGCTAGTCGCGAAGCGCCTCGGCATCCCCCGGCTCAACCTGCACGGCACCGGACTCGACGACAGGGGACTGCCGGTCCGTCCAGAGGCCGAGGTCACCGGTGCGATGTGGCTGACTGCTCGGGAGACCCTCGCGCGCGTGGCGGAGCTCGGTGAGCGCGAGGGTGTCATGTTCGTCCTCGAGAACCTCAACACGGACGTGGACCACCCCGGCGTGCCGTTCGCTCGAGCCGCTGACTGCCTCGCGCTCGTCTCCGCAGTCGACAGCCCGCAGCTGCGCCTGATGCTCGACCTCTACCACGCGCAGATCGGTGAAGGGAACCTCATCGAGCTGTGCCGCCGCGCGCTGCCGTGGATCGGCGAGATCCAGGTCGCGGACGTGCCAGGGCGACGCGAGCCGGGGACCGGCGAGATCAGCTACCCCGCGGTGGCCGCGGCCTTGGCCGACATGGGCTACCGCGGACCGGTAGGCCTCGAGGCGTTCGCGTCGGGCGACTCCGAGCTGGCGCTCAAACGGTTCCGCGACGCGTTCACCCTCTGACCCGGCATGGGACGAGTGGGACGGAGCGCCCACTCGACCAGGTTGAGAGCGGCGCCCCGTACCGCCGCGCAGCGCGCAACCGCGTGCCCCCGACGCCCACCATCACGTCGAGTGGGCGCTGCGTCCCACCCGTCACACGGCGGCCCGCGGCTGGTGGGACCGAGCGCCCACTCGACCAGGTTGAGAGCGGGCGCCCCGTACCGCCGCGCAGCGCGCATCCGCATGCCCCGACGCCCACCATCACGTCGAGTGGGCGCTGCGTCCCACCCGTCACACGGCGGCCCGCGGCTGGTGGGACCGAGCGCCCACTCGACCAGGTTGGGAGCCGGCGCCCCGTACCGCCGCGCAGCGCGCATCCGCGTGCCCCCGAGGCCCACCATCACGTCGAGTGGGCGCTGCGTCCCACCCGTCACACGGCGGCCTGCGGCTGGTGGGACCGAGCGCCCACTCGACCAGGTTGAGAGCGGGCGGCCCGTACCGCCGCGCAGCGCGCATCCGCGTGCCCCGACGCCCACCACCACGTCGAGTGGGCGCTGCGTCCCACCCGTCACACGGCGGCCTGCGGCTGGTGGGACCAAGCACTCACTCGCCGGGGTGCGCCGGTGCCGTGGTGCCTCGCACGACGAGGTGCGGTTCGAGCACGATGTCGACGGGCTTGGCCCGACCCTCGTCCAGGCGCTGAGTCGCGGCCTCGACCGCGGCAACCGCCATCGGTTCGGGCGCCTGGCTGACGGTCGTCAGGTCGATCGTCGCGAGCCGGGCTATCGGGCTGTCGTCATAGCCGACGACTGACACGTCCGCCGGGACGTCGATCCCCTTGCGCCGCAAGGCATCCAGCGCTCCCAGCGCGGCGCGGTCGTTGAAGCAGACGAGTCCGGTGACCGAGTCGTCGCCGGACGCGAGCACGCCATCGAGCGCGGCCACGGCACCCTGACCTGCCTCCTCGGTGGCACCGCCGGGCACGACTCGCGCAGCAGGCAGCCGCAGACGGCCCACCGCCGAACGGAACGCCGTGCGGCGAACGGACGAGATCGGCCCGGCCGGACCGTCGACGTACGCGAGCGCCCGATGCCCCAGGGCGGCCAGGTGGTCGACGGCCAGCGCCACGCCGACGTCGTCCGCGGCCCGGACCACGTCGATGCCCGGCACGTCGATGGCACGCCCGATCGCGACGACATGGTGCTCTGCGGCGAGGGCGGCGAGGTCGTCGTCGGACATCGCCGGACCCAGCAGCAGCAGCGCCTCGCAGCGGAAGTCGAGGAGCGACTCCACCGCGCGCCGCTCGTCACGGGTCCGCGTCAGTGGGCTCACGACCACGTCATAGCCCCGCTCGTCGGCTGCGGCCTGGAGGTCCTCGAGCAGCTCGGCGTGGAAGGGGTTGCTCACGGTCATCGTGACGCCGAGCAGCTGGGTGCGTCGCCGGGCGAGCAGGCTGGCGGTCCGGTCCGGTCGGTACCCGAGGTCGGAGGCGGCTCGCAGGACGGCCTCGCGCGTGGACTCCGACGGTCCCGGTCGGCCGCGCAGCACGAGCGAGACCGAGGCGGTCGACACTCCAGCACGCGCGGCGACGTCGTCCAGCCTCGGACGCGCCGGACGCGCCGGACGCGCAGGACGGGCAGTTCGCGACGGTCGGGACGGGCGGGACGGCATACGGCTCCTCTGGCTAGACGACGATGGTCGGAAGTTTGTCAGCACAAAGTGTTGACACCGGGACAGCGCCCCCCGCAAACTCTCTTAAAGCGCTTTAAGGCTACCGCACCCACTGGTGTTCGAAGGAGCACATCATGACCACGTCCCCCATCGGCGTCGCCGTCATCGGCGCCGGCATGGCCGGCCGCGCGCACTGCGCGGGCTACCGCAGCGCGCCAACCCTGTTCGACCCCCCGCTGCCCCCGATCCGGTATGCCGCCGTGGTCGACGCCAACGCGGCCGTGGCCGAGGACGCCGCAACCCGATACGGCTTCGACCGTCACAGCACGGACTGGCGCGACCTGCTCGACGCCGACGACGTCCACGTCGTCAGCGTCGTCGTCGCGAACCACCTGCACCGGCAGATCGTCGAGGAGCTCCTCGACGCGGGCAAGCACGTCCTGTGCGAGAAGCCGCTCGCCGCCGGCCTCGAGGACGCACAGGCCATGGTCGCCGCTGCAAAGGCGCACCACGACCAGGTGACCGGAGTCGGCTTCGTCTACCGGCGCCAGCCCGCTGTCGCCGCGATCCGCGACCTCCTGCAGGACGAGCTCGGCGAGGTGTCGCACTTCAACGGCCGCTACTGGTGCGACTATGCGCGCAGCTCGGAGACGCCGATGGCTTGGCGCTACAAGGGCGGACCAGGCACCGGCGCGCTCGCAGACATCGGCAGCCACCTCATCGACCTGTCCGAGTTCGTCTGCGGCCCAATGGACTCCGTGAGCGGCGGTGCTTTCGCGACCAAGGTCACCGAGCGGGCAGTTCCGCTCGGCACGACATACGGGCACGCCAAGGCCGAGCTGTCGGACGTGTGGGAGCCCGTCGAGAACGACGACGTCGCGACGTTCACCGCCCACTTCGCCAGCGGCGCCGTCGGCACGTTCTCGATCTCTCGGATCGCGCCGGGACACGCCAACTCACTCGCGGTCGACATCATGGCCGAGCGCGGCGGTGCCAAGTGGGACATGGACCGACCCGCCGAGTTCAGCGTCATCCGCAAGCTCCGCGGCGACGGCCTCGACGGGTACAACCAGGTGCTCGCCGGGCCGGCTCACCCCTACGTCAAGGGCGGCCTGCCCATGGACTTCCCCGGCTGCTCCTACGGCGTCGGCGACCTCTTCGGCTACCAGGCCCGAGCGTTCCTCGAGCAGGTCGCCGGCATCAAGGGCCTCCCCCCGGTCGCGCCGTTCGAGGACGGCGTGCGCGACCTCCAGATCATCGACGCGGTCATCCGCTCGGCCGCGGCCGGCGGCGCCCGCGTCTCGGTCGCCAAGGGCGCCTGAGCCTCCCCCGCACGTCACAGACCACCCGGAAAGGACCATCCATCATGCAGCTCGGTGCGTACAACGCGTGTCTCGCGGACAAGTCGCTCCCCGAGGCCCTCGACATCATCGCCGGCCTCGGCCTCACCAGCGTGGAGATCAACTCGGGCGGCTTCCTCCCGCCGATCCACCTGCCCATCGACGACCTGCGCTCCAGCGAGGACGCGCGCCAGCAGTACCTCGGCGAGTTCGCCTCGCGCGGGCTCACCCTCACCGCGCTCAACTGCAACGGCAACCCGCTGCACCCAGCGGCCGGCTTCCCGCACTCGCAGGACCTCATCGACTCGATCGAGCTCGCCGCCCTGCTCGGCGTCACTCGCCTCGTGACGATGTCTGGGACGCCCGGCGGCGAGCCGGGCACCACTGTCCCCGTGTGGAACCCGCTCCCCTGGTGGAGCCCGTTCCTCGACGTGCAGGACCACCAGTGGAGCGTCGCGGTCCCGTACTGGAAGGACATCCAGGCCCGCGCCGCCGATGCCGACGTCAAGGTCGCCATCGAGATGCACCCGGGCAACATCGTCTTCAACCCCCGCACGATGCATCGTCTCGTCGAGGAGATCAACGCGACGCACGTCGGCGCGGAGATGGACCCCAGCCACCTGTTCTGGCAAGGCATCGACCCCGTCCTCGCCGTGGCCGACCTCGGTGAGCTCGTCTACAACGCCGCCGCGAAAGACACTCGGATCAACGAGTCCGCCAAGGTCAACGGCGTCATCGACGACGCCTTCAGCCGGGTCGCAGAGGGCGCGCCGGGCTACCTCTCGCTCGGCGGGGGCACGAACCTGAGCGGCTGGCCGAAGCACCCGTCGTGGGACTTCGTCGCGGTCGGCCGCGGCCATGACACGGCGTACTGGACCGAGTTCCTCCGCGCCCTGCACAAGATCGACCCCGACATGCCGGTCAACATCGAGCACGAGGACCAGGAGCTCGACCAGCTCGAGGGGTTGCGCTTCGCAGCCAACACTCTCCTCGAGGCAGAGCAGGCGCTCTGACCATGGGCCACGTCGACGAGCCGTTGCGCATCGGCATCCTCGGAGCCGCGCGCATCACTTCGCTGAGTCTCGTCGCACCGGCCACGGCCACCGGGCATCGCCTCGTGGCCGTGGCCGCGCGGGACGGCGGGCGCGCGCGGGACTTCGCGGCCGAGCACGGGGTCGAGCGGGTGCACGAGTCGTATGCCGACGTGCTCGCGGACCCCGAGGTCGAGGCGGTCTACAACCCGCTGCCGAACTCCCGTCACGCGGAGTGGAACATCCGGGCCGCCGAGGCGGGCAAGCACGTGCTGGCGGAGAAGCCGTCGGCGCTGGACGCGGCCGAGGCGCAACGCGTTCGGAACGCCGTGACGGCATCCGGCGTCGTCTTTCTGGAGGCGTTCCACTACCCCTACCACCCGCTGTTCGCGCGCGTGTGCGCGCTGCTCGGCGACGGCGCCGTGGGCGAGGTCGAGCACATCTCGGCCGTGCTGCGTATGCCGGCGCCACCCGACCATGACCCGCGCTGGTCGAGCGAGCTGGGTGGCGGCGCCACGATGGACCTCGGCTGCTACAGCCTCTCCTGCCTGCGCCTGCTGGGCAGGTATGCCGGCGGCGAACCTCGCGTGGTCGGTGCGTGGGCGGACGAGCGGCCGGGTCGCCCCGGGGTCGACGAGCGGCTCTTTGTCGATCTTGAGTATCCTTCTGGTGCAACGGGGTTCGGCGGCAGCGACATGGACGCCACTGACCGCGACATGGCGCTTACCGTGCGAGGGACGCGTGGCGAGATCGTCGTGCCGATGTTCCCGGTGCCGCACGAGGGCGACTCCCTCGTGCTCGGGCGGGCGGGGTCCGAGGCCGTCGTTGAACACCTCGGGACGCGGACGAGCTACACGTACCAGCTCGAGGCATTCGCCGCCGCGGTCCGCACCGGTGCGCCCGTCGTGACGAACGCCGACTGGTCGGTGGCCAACCTCGAGCTCGTCGACGCGGCATACCTGGCCGCCGGCCTGCCGACACGCGCCGATGCGAGAGCCCTCACGAGCTGACTGGACCTGTCCCGCGCGTCAGCGGGGGAACAGGTCACAGCGATAGGCCAGCACGATGGCCTGGGCCCGGTCGCGCACCTCGAGCTTCTGCAGCACGCGCGTGACGTGGGTCTTGACCGTGGTGTCGCTGATGAAGAGCGCGCGCCCGATCTCGGCGTTGGACAGACCGTCGGCGATGAGCCGGAGGACGTCCAGCTCCCGCGAGGTGAGCGTCGACAGGGCCTGGGGCGGCGCCTGGCGATAGCGGGGAGTGAAATGGGCGATCACCCGGCGGGTGATCGAGGGCGACAGCAGCGCGTCACCCGCCGCGACAGTCCGGACGGCCGCGATGAGCTGCTCGGGCGGCTCGTCCTTGAGGACGAACCCGCTCGCCCCGGCGTGCAAGGCCTCGTAGACGTAGTCGTCGAGGTCGAAGGTCGTCAGGATCAGCACCTTCGCTGCCGCGTCGGCGGTCAGGATCCGTCGGGTCGCCTCGAGGCCGTCCAGCACCGGCATCCGGATGTCCATGAGCACGACGTCGGGGCGGTGGCGCGCGGCCTGAGCGACCGCCTCCTCACCGTTGCTCGCCTCGGCGACGACCTCGATGTCGGGCTCGTCCGCGAGCAGCATGCGCAGCCCGGCACGCACCATCGACTGGTCGTCCACGACGAGGGTCCTGATCGTCACCCGGTCATCGTCCATCGAGAGGCAGCCTCGCCGACAGAGCGAAACCACCACCATCGATTGCGGTGGCACTCATCTGCCCTCCGTAGATCTTGACGCGCTCGCGGATGCCGACCAGTCCGTGGCCAGTGCCGTCAGCCATGGACCCGCCCACACCGTCGTCCAACACTTCGAGCGCGATCTCGTTGGGGTCGTAGCTGATCCGCACCTTCGCGTGACTTGCGTGGGCGTGCCGGAGCGTGTTGGTGAGGCCCTCTTGGACGATGCGGTAGGCAGACAGGTCGAGCCCCGGGGCAAGCGGCACGGGATCACCGTGGACCTCCAGCCGGGCGTCGAGACCGGCCCTGCGCACGTCCTCGACCAGCGCGGGCACCTGCGCGAGGCCGGGCGCAGGGGCACGGTCCACGTCCTCGCCGTCGGACCGCATGGCGTCCACGATCCGCCGCATCTCGGACAGGGCCACGCGGCCGGCGTGCTCGACGTTCTCGAGCGCGGCGCGGTTCGCGGCGTCCGCAGCCGGCATTCGATGCCTGACCGCCCCGACCTGCAGCACCATGACACTCACCGAGTGAGCCACGACGTCGTGCAGCTCGCGAGCAATCCGAGCCCGCTCCTCGGCCACCGCCACCCTGGCCGACGCCGCACGGTCCCGTTCGGCCTCCGCCGCGCGACGCTCGGCAGCCTCGGTCTGCTCGGACCGCTCGTGGAGGACGAAGCCGACCAGCCAGCCGAGCACGAACAGCGCCGGGATGAACAGCATGCTGCTGGCCGAGTGCGTCGGGTCGTTGTAGACGATCGTGGTCGCACCGACGACGACGACCGCGAGGCCCACTCGGGCCTGGCGCACGTCGGCCAGGCTGCCGAGCAGCACGGCGGCGATCATCCCGGCGATGAACACCGGGGACTGGCCCACGATGAGGCGACCGTCCGCGAAGGACAGCGCCGCGCCGACGAGCCAGGTCGCCGCCGGTGCGACGAAGGGCGCCCAACGGCGCAGGAGCAGGCTGAGCACCACGGCGCCGACGGCCGCAGCCTCCAGCCAGGGCCGGGAGCCATGGTCGCCCGGCGCGGTCCCCAGGCGCACGGCCGTCCCGACCGCACCGGCGACGGCGAGGACGACGACGAGCGCGTCCAGCCCGTACTCCGTCACGATGCTCCGGTATCGACTCACGTCGCCAACGTATGCCGGTGCGCCGGGCCCCCGCGTCGTCCAAAGGTCGGACTGGGCGTCCTTCCCCGAGACGACAGGGAACCCGCACTTTCGACGACGCGGTCGACGGCGTCGCGCTCCTACCGTCGAGAGTCATGACAACAACCAGCTCTCTTGAGAACGGCGCCGGCCCGACCCGGCGCCCGTCGACGTCGACCGCGGCCCACGGCATACAGGTCAGGGCACCTCAGCCGACGGCCATCCCGCAGTACTCCCGCGCGCGGATCCTGGCCGTCTGGGCCGCCGCCGCGCTGCCCATGGCGGCCCTCGCGTGGATCGCCGCCCCGCTGCTCGCCGGCGCCCTCGACGGTCCCAGCGCCTGGCCGCGAGCCCTGCTGCTCTGCCTCACCGCAGGGCTCGCGTGGCAGCTGGTCCTGGTGGCTGCCTCGGTGCGCCGCGAGCAGGGCTCGCTTCGCTGGTCCGTCGTGAAGGACGCGCTGTGGCTGCACGCACCGACCAGCCCGCGCAGCGGCAGGCGCGGAGGCCGCCTGTGGTGGGTCCTGGTGCCCCTCGTCCTCGCCGTCGCCGCGAAGGAGGCGCTGCCGAAGATCCCGGCCCCCGCCAACCGCGACCAGGGTCTGTTCCTCCAGTCCCTCGACGGCCGTGAGTTCTTCTCCGGCAACTGGCTCTGGTTCGCCCTGACCGTGACGATGATGGTGCTCAACACGGTGCTGGGCGAGGAGCTGCTCTTCCGGGGCCTGCTGCTGCCGCGAATGCGAGGCGCCTTCGGCCGCTGGGACTGGCTGGCCAACGGCATCCTCTTCGGCCTCTACCACCTGCACCTGCCGTGGTCGATCCCGGCGAACCTCCTCGACACGTTCTTCATCTCGTGGCCGGCCAGCAGGTATCGCAGCGCCCTGATCGGCATCTGCGTCCACAGCGTTCAGACCGTGGTGTTCACGGCGATGCTGCTGGTCCTCGTGCTGCGGTGACGCGCAGAGTCGAATGCATCGAGGTGACCGCCCGACCTGTTGGCTCAGGTCGCGCGGTCACCTCGGTCCGGGCTCAGGCGTAGAAGTCGGGCTTCGCGACCATCTCCACCGTGACGACACCGTCCTCCGTGAGCGCCTTGACGCCGGCGTCGCAGACGCAGGCCGCGGCATATCCGTCCCACGACGTGGAGCCCGTGTGCTCCCCACGCCCGACCGCGTCGATCCACTCCTGCACCTCGGTGACGAAGGCCCCCCAGAAGCGGTCGTTGTGGTCGCGGGCGATGGAGTTCCGGTGCCCCGAGGCGTCCCGCACCTCGATGGCGTTCTGGTCGGCGAGGCTGACGGTGCCCTTCTCTGCGACGGCCTCGCACCGGATGTCGTAGCCGAACTGGCAGTTGACGAAGATCTCGTCGTCGACCCGCACACCCGACTCGGTCTCGAGGACGAGCACCAGCGGGTCCTGCAGGTGCTCGAAGCGCAGCGACGTCTTCTTCGGCTTGTCGACGCGGGCCGAGACGAACTCCTCACCGAGCAGCCAGCGCATCGTGTCGACCTCGTGGATGGCGGTGTCGTTGATCGCCATGTCCCACGTGTAGTTCTGCGGCACAGTGGGATTGCGGTGCGCGCAGTGAACCATGAGGGTCTCGCCGAGGTCGCCGGAGTCGAGCAGTGCCCTCATCTGGCGGTAGCTCTTGTCGAAGCGCCGCATGAACCCGACGGTCACCAGTCGACGCCCGACGGCCTGCTCGGCAGCCATGATGCGCAGCGCCGCCTCCGCCGTGGGCGTCAGCGGCTTCTCACAGAAGACCGGCTTGCCGGCCGCGATGCAGGCCAGCACGTCCACCTCGTGAGCGGGGCCGTAGCTGCAGATCATCACGGCGTCGACCTCGTCGGCGCCGATGAGGCTCGCCGAGTCGGGGTATGCCGTGCCGCCGATCCGGTCGGCGACCTCCTTCGCGCGCACCTCGTCGACGTCACTCACGGCGACGACGCGGCCGCCCGCGATGACGGTGTGGATGCGGTCGATGTGCGCCTGCCCCATGCCGCCGGGGCCGATCATGCCGATGCGTACGGTCATGGTGACTGTCTCCTTGCCAATCTGGGGCGTCAGCGCAGGCCGAGGCCGATGGATGCGAGGTACTCGCGGGTCTGGATGGCGTTGGGCAGGGGGTAGGACGGCTCGCAGGGGTACATGTCCTGCTCGCACACGACGTAGAGGTCCTTGTCGAGGTCGGCCAGTGCTTCGATGAGCGAGGGCATGTCGGGCGCACCGGCGGGAGGCGCGACGGAGCAGCCTTTGGCGACAGCGAGACCGAACGGCCAGTCCTCGTCGTGGGCCTGCTGGACGAGGCCCGGGTCCATCGCCTTGATGTGGACGTACGAGATGCGCTCGGGGTACTTGCGGCACAGCTCCATCGGGTCGCCGCCGCCGTAGACGATGTGGCCGGTGTCGAGGCAGAAGCCGACGTACTCGGGGTCGGTCGCCTGGAAGATGCGGTCGATGTCCTCCGGAGTCTCGATGTGGCTGTCGCCGTGCGGGTGCAGGACCATCCTGAGGCCGTAGTCCTCCTTCATGATCCGGCCGAGGCGGTCCGCGTTGGCGATGTAGTGGTTCCACGCCTCGGTCGAGAGCACCCGGTCGTCGGTGTACTCCCAGGTCTTGTCGTCGCGAAAGAGCGGCGGCAGGTGGACGATGTACTCCGCGCCGACGGCGGCGTGCGTCTGCGCGATCGAGCGGAACGTGGCTTCCGTGTCGGCCCAGGCCTCCGGCTTGTGCAGGATGCCCCAGCCGGTGCCCGCGACGACGCGGAAGCCGCGCCGGTCCATCGCATCCTGGAGTCGCTTCGGATCCTTGGGGAAGTAGCCGTACGGCCCCGTCTCCATGACGGAGAACCCAGCCTCGGCCATCTCGTCGAGTGCCTTCTCCCAGGGGATCTGTTTCTCGTCCTCGGGGAACCAGACGCCCCACTGGTCCGGGCAGACGCCGATGGTCAGCTTGGCGTAGCGGGGGTCGGTGTTGCGGGCCTTGGACTCGCCCATGGATGTTCCTTTCACGGCAGTGTGGTGAGGTCGGTGAGCTCACTGAGCTCGGTCGGGTCGGTGCGGTGGGTGAGCGCGACGGCCGCTGCCGCCGCCTCGTGGTGGAGCCCCTGGTGGCCCGTGCGTGGCTCGTCGTACCGCAGCTCGCGGCCGTCGTGGGCGCGGACGGTGAAGCCGCCGGGCTGGTAGAACGGGCCGTCGATGTGGAGCGTGGCCTCGGATCCGACGACCGTCGCCGTCGTCGGGGTGTCGCCGAGGATGGAGGCGAACAACGAGGCGACTCCCCCGGACGACGACCGGGCGGCCACCGCGATCTGCCCCTCCACCCGGTCAGGGCTGAGAGCGGCCGGTGCCCGCGTGACCACCTCGGAGATCTCCTCCAGCTCACCGAGCACCCATCGCGCGAACCACAGAGGGTAGGTCAGCAGGTCGTAGCGCGGTCCCCCGGCGAGGTCCGCCCGCATGATCCGGTGCTCGGGGCCGAAGAGCTCGCCGAGGTCGGCCTGGACCGAGTGGACGGTGCCGAGCAGGCCGCCGTCGAGCAGCTGCCGGATGACGTCGAACTTCGGCAGGTAGGCCGACCAGAGGGCCTCCATGAGGAAGAGCCCGCGGGCAGCCGCGAGAGCCTCCAGCTCGGCAACCTCGGCCGCCGACAGTCCCATCGGCTTCTCGACCACCGTCGCCCTGCCCGCCTCGAGCGCGAGGCGCCCGTGCGGCAGATGGAGGTGGTGCGGCGTCGCGACGTAGACGATGTCGACGCCCTGGTCGGCGACCAGCTGCTCGTACGAGCCGTATGCCGTCGGCCTGGGCGGCGTGCCCCCGCCGGCCCTCGTGGCCCCGTCGTTTCGGTCGACGAACCCGTCGGCGAACGCGTCCGCGCCCTCCAGCGTGCGGGACCCGACGGCATACACCTGCTGTCGCGTGTGGCGCACCATCGCGTCGCAGAAGCGCTGGGCGATCCAGCCCGTCCCGAGGACGCCCCACCGCAGCGGTGGAGCGTCCATCGGGTCCGGCGTCCGTGGTGCGGGCAGGACAGCGGGCAGAGCCATCAGTCGTTCTGGGGGAAGCCGAGGTTGAGGCCGCCGTGGCTCGGGTCGAGCCAGCGCGAGGTGACGACCTTGCCGCGGGTGAAGAAGTGCACGCCTTCGGTGCCATGGGCGTGGGTGTCGCCGAAGAGCGAGCTCTTCCACCCGCCGAAGGAGTAGTACGAGACCGGCACCGGGATCGGCACGTTGACGCCGACCATGCCGACCTCGACGTTCCGCTGGAACCTACGGGCGGCGCCGCCGTCGTTGGTGAAGATGGCTGTGCCGTTGCCGTAGGGGTTGCTGTTGATGAGGTTGAGGCCCTCGTCGTAGGAGTGCACTCGGACCACGGACAGCACGGGGCCGAAGATCTCGTCGTCGTAGACGGACATGCCCGGCTTGACGTTGTCGAACAGCGTCGGCGCGAGGAAGTAGCCCTCCCCGTCGGCGTCGAAGTCGCTCTCCCGGCCGTCGACGACGAGGGTCGCGCCGTCGGCGACACCGGAGTCGAGGTAGGAGGCGACCTTGTCGCGGTGCTGCTTGGTGACGAGCGGGCCCATGTCGCAGCCGCGCGTGCCGTCGCCGGTGACGAGCTTGCCCATGCGGTCACGGATCTTCGAGATGAGCTCGTCGGCGATCGGCTCGACCGCGACGAGGGCCGAGATCGCCATGCAGCGCTCGCCGGCGGAGCCGAATCCCGCGTTGACGGCCGCGTCGGCGGCCAGGTCGAGGTCGGCGTCGGGCAGCACGAGCATGTGGTTCTTCGCGCCGCCGAGGGCCTGCACCCGCTTGCCGTGGGCTGTGCCGGTCTCGTAGACGTACCGCGCGATCGGGGTCGAGCCGACGAACGACACCGACTTGATGTCCGGGTGCGTGAGCAGCGCGTCGACCGCCTCCTTGTCGCCGTTGACGACGTTCATGACGCCGTCCGGCAGCCCGGCCTCCTTCCAGAGGGCGGCGATGGCGACCGCTGCCGACGGGTCCTTCTCGGAGGGTTTGAGGACCACGGCGTTGCCGCAGGCGATCGCGATCGGGATGAACCACAGCGGCACCATCGCCGGGAAGTTGAACGGCGAGATGACAGCGACGACGCCGACCGGCTGCCGGATCGAGTAGACGTCGACGTTCGTCGAGGCGTTCTCGCTGAAGCCGCCCTTGAGCAGATGCGGTATGCCGCAAGCGAACTCGGCGACCTCGAGGCCGCGCGTGACCTCACCGACGGCGTCGCTGAGCACCTTGCCGTGCTCTGCGGTGATGAGCGCGCCGATCTCGTCCTTCTTGGCGTTGAGCAGCTCCCGGAAGGCGAAGAGCACCTGGGCGCGCTTGGCCAGCGACGAGTCGGCCCACCCCTCCCAGGCGGCCTTGGCCTGCTTGACGACGTCGTCGACGAGAGCCGCTGACGCGAGATCCAGGACCCCCGTCTGCTCGCCGGTGGCGGGGTTGAAGACGGGCGAGGTGCGCTCGGCGGTGCCGGTCCACGGCTGGCCGCCGATGAGGTGGGTGATGCGGGTGGGGGTGCTCATGGTGCTGTTCCTTCGTTCGAGCAGGTGGAGGTGTGGGTCTGGGGCGGTGTCCGGTTCAGGGGGAGGTGAGGGTGGGCGGGGTCGACCACTTGTCGAGGTACGAGCGGATCGTGTCGCGCATGTACTCGCTGGACTCGCGGGCGCGGTCCTCCCAGGCGAAGACGCACGCCGTGACGATGCCGTCGAAGCCGATGCGCTCGAGCCCGCGGAAGAACTGGTCGAAGTCGACCTCGCCCTGGCCGATGTCGAGGTGCTGGTGCACCGTGACCTGCGACCCGGGCGGGTTGACGATGTAGCGCAGTCCGGAGGACGCCGTGTGGTCGTAGGCGTCGGCGACGTGGACCATGGTGAGCAGGTCGCCCGCCTTGTCCATGATCCCGTCGCAGTCGTTGCCCTGGTGGAATGTGTGCGGCGCGCAGTAGAGGAACGAGACGTTGGGCGAGTTGATGCCGCGGATGAGGTCGACGGCGCGTTTGCCGTCCTCCTCCCAGTCGTCCGGGTGCGGCTCGAGGACGAGGCGGATGCCCTCACGCTCGAAGACCGGGAGCAGGTCCTCCATCGACCGCCAGAACTGCCGCTCGCACACGGCGGCCTCTCTGGGGTTGCCGTTGAGCTCGGAGTTCATCGTGTCGACACCGAGGTCCGATGCGATCTGGATGGCGCGCTTCCAGTAGCGCACGGCCGCCTGCCGCTCGTCCTCGTCGGGGCCGGACCACCTGAAGAGTGGCAGGACGGACGACACGCCGACACCGGCCGACGAGAGCGCCTTGCGGAAGGCCGCCACACCGGAGTCGTCGACGCGCGGGTGGTTGAAGAACGGGATGAAGTCGTCACGGGGTGACAGCTCGATCCACTCGTATCCGAGGTCGGCGACCAGCCCGGGCAGCTCGGCGAGCGGTGTCGTGCGGAACATGTAGGGGTCGATGGCGAGCTTCACGGTTCGAACTCCTTTGTGAGCCAATGAAAGCCGGTGTGTCAGGGGGTGTCAGGAAGGGTCGGACGGCGTGGCCGCACCGGGGTTGGTCGGCGCAACGAGCGGGCGCTGGGTTGCCTTGTGCTGCTCGTACTCGCCGTATGCCGTCTCGGTCGACGCGAGCTCGCTGACCTCGGAGACGGGGACGTCCCACCACGAGTCGGAGTCGGGCGCGTAGATCGTGGGGTCGGTCTCGACATAGATGACGACCGGGCCGCCGTCGGCCGGCCACGCCTTGGCCTCCTTGATGGCCTGGGTCAGCTCGTCGGGCGAGTGCACCTCGATCACGTGAGCGCCGAGGCTGCGGGCGTTGGCCGCGAGGTCAACCGGCAGCACGTCGCCGTCGAGGCGTCCCGATGACACGTTGCGGTAGCGGTACTTGGTGCCGAACCGCTGGGAGCCGAGCGACTCGGACAACGACCCGATCGAGTGGAACCCGTGGTTCTGCACGAGCACCACGACGACCTTCACCCGCTCCTGCACGGCGGTGACGAGCTCGGTCGGCATCATGAGGTAGCCGCCGTCGCCGACCATGGCGAACACGTCGCGGGTCCCGTCGGCGAGCCGGATGCCGATGGAGGCCGGCACCTCGTAGCCCATGCAGGAGTAGCCGTACTCCACGTGGTACGCCTTGCGGTCGCGGACCCGCCACAGCTTGTGGATGTCGCCCGGCATCGAGCCGGCCGCGCACAGCACGACGTCGCGGGGGTCGCTGAGCTCGTTGACCGCACCGAGGACCTGGCCCTGGGTGAGCAGCCCGTCGGCGAGTGCGTCGGTCACCTCGGCCGGCGGGTTGTAGGTGCTCTCGACCTCTGCGTCCCAGGCGGACCAGAGGTCGGCCTGCCGCTCACGGTACGCCCCGTCGACACTGTGCCCTTCCAAGGCGCCGATCAGGGCGTGGAGCGCGGCCCGAGCGTCCGCGACGACCTGGAGCCCAGAGTGCTTTCCGGCATCGAAGCGCGCGACGTTGACGTTGACGAAGCGGACGCCCTTGGCCTGGAAAGCGGTTCGCGAGGCCGTGGTGAAGTCGCTGTATCGCGTGCCGATGCCGATGACGACGTCGGCCTCACGGGCCAGGGCGTTCGCCGCTGTCGTCCCGGTGGAGCCGATGGCACCCATCAGCTGGGGGTGCCCGTGGGGAAGGGAGCCCTTGCCGGCCTGGCTCTCGCCGACGGGTATGCCGGTCTGCTCGCACAGGGTGGCCAGCGCCTCCTCGGCCTGCGCGTAGTGCACGCCACCCCCGGCGACGATGAGCGGGCGACGAGCGCCGCGGATGACCTGCGCCGCCTCGTGGATGTCCACCGGCTCGGGCTGCGGCCGGCCGATCCGCCACGTGCGCTCGGCGAAGAGGTCTACGGGCCAGTCGAAGGCCTCGGCCTGCACGTCCTGCGGGAGCGCGATCGTCACTGCCCCGGTGTCGACCGGGTCGGTCAGGACGCGCATCGCGCCGAGCAGCGCGGAGGGCAGCTGCTCCGGCCGGCTGACCCGGTCGAAGAACCGCGACAGCGGGCGGAAGGCGTCGTTGACCGTGACATCTGCGGCATACGGCACCTCGAGCTCCTGGAGCACGGGCGACGACACGCGCGTGGCGAACGTGCCCGACGGCAGTAGCAGCACCGGGAGCCGGTTGATCGTCGCGAGAGCCGCACCGGTGAGCATGTTCGTCGAGCCGGGGCCGACGGACGCGGTGCACGCCCACGTCTGCAGCCGGTCCTTCTGCCGCGCGTAGGCCACCGACGTGTGGACCATGGCCTGCTCGTTGCGGGCCAGCACATAAGGAAGGTGCTGGTCGCCGGACTCGACCAGCTCGTTCTGGAGCAGCGCCTGGCCGATGCCGGCGACGTTGCCGTGGCCGAAGATGCCGAAGACACCCGCGAAGAGCTTCTGGCGCTCGCCGTCTCGCTCGCTCCACTGGTTGGCCAGGAACCGGACCACCGCCTGGCCGACGGTGAGTCGGACGGTGTCGGCCGGGTCGGCTGCGTTGCTCATCGGGCACCTCCGAAGGGGAGTCTGGGGTCGACCGGCTGGGTCGACCAGGTGTCTCTGACCCAGCCATGTGCCGGGTCGTCGCAGATCAGCCAGGCCCGCTCGGGACCTGGGCCGGCCATGACGTTGAGGTAGTACAGGTCGTAGCCGGGTGCGGCCATGGACGGGCCGTGCCACCCGTGCGGCACGAGGACGACGTCGCCGGAGCGCACCTCGGCCATGACGTCGATGGGACGGTCGTCGGTGCCGTAGACCCGCTGGTAGCCAACGGGATCCGCACCGTTTGGCGCGGTGGCGCCGGCCTCGACCGCGGCCTCGAAGTAGTAGATCTCCTCGAGCTGGGTCTCTTCGCCGGCTCGCTCCTCGTCGTGCTTGTGCGGCGGGTAGGAGCTCCAGTTGCCGGCCGGGGTGACGACCTCGCAGGCGATGACCGAGTCGGCGTCCAGCACGCCCGGGATGCCGAAGTTGCGCACCTCGCGGCTCGCGGTGCCCGCACCGCGGAGCTCGACCGGCACCTCGTCCGAGAGCACGTGCCGGAAGGTCGTCGCGCCGGCCTGCTTGCCTGCCACCGCGAAGGCGAGTGCGACCCGGGCGTCGCTGCGGGCAGTCACGGAGAGCCGGGATCCCGCAGGCACGTAGGCGACGTCGGTCGCGCCGGCGAAGACCGACTCGCGCCCGGCGAGCACCGCCTCGTGGCTGCCCGACGCGTCTTCGCTCGACACCACGACAGATCCGTTGAGCGGCACGACGACGAACTCCCGGTCACCGGTCACGAGACCGCGCGACTCCCCCGAGGCGAGCCGGCCGGCATACAGCCCGGTGTGCTCCCAGCCGGAGGCGTCCGGCTCGACGACGACGTCCCAGCCGTCGCCGCCGGCGGTGCCGAACGGACGGTGCCAGGTCATCGGCGGTCCCCGTGGACCAGCTCGGCGGCGATGTCGACGGCGGAGGCGACGTCGGCGTCGGGCGGGTAGAGCAGCGCGCGACCGACGACCAGCCCGCGCACGGCGGGGATGTCGAGGGCCCGACCCCACGACGCGTAGGTGTCCTGTGGGTCGCCCTTGGGGTCACCGCCGAGCAGCAGGGTCGGCAGGGTCGTCGCGTCCATGACCCGGTCGAGCTCGTCGACGACCGGCAGCTTGAGCCAGGTGTGCGCGCTCGACGCGCCGAGGCCCTGGGCGATGTGGATCGACTTGATCGTCGAGTCGGGGTCGAGCTGGTTGACGACCCGACCCCCCTCGTGCGTCGACAGGAACGGCTCGATCATCGCCATGAGCCCGCGCTCCGCGAGCGCGGTGATGGCGTTGGCGCTGGCCTCGAGTGTCGATGCGGTGCCGGCGTCCTCGAGACAGATCCGGGTGAGCATCTTGCCGCCGTCGAGCCCGCGCGCGGCGATCTCCGCGGCTGTGTATGCCGTGAAGCGGTCGTCGAGCTCGAACGAAGCCCCTTGCAGGCCACCGCGGTTCATCGAACCGATGGCGATCTTGCCCTCGAGAGCGCCGAGCAGCAGAAGGTCGTCCAGGATGTCCGGCGTGCCGAGCACACCGTCGACCCCGGGGCGGTCGAGCGCGGTCGCGAGCCGGTCGAGCAGGTCGCTGCGGCTGGCCATCGCTGTGCCGCGGTCGCGCACGCCGAGGGCCCCGCGCGCGGGGTGGTCGGCGGCCACGACGAGCATCCGGCCGTCGCTGCCTACCAGGGGGCGCCGCTCGCGCGCGGCCCACGCTGAGGCGATCCGGCCGGGCTCCCGCACACGCACCTCGGTGAGGTCGGCAACGGACAGGCGCGGTCGCTGCGGGGTGGTGGTCATCGTGCCTCCTCGGCAATGGGAGCGAAGGTCGTCGAGCCGGTGAGCCGCTCGTCCACCTCGGCGGTGGTCGGCATGGCCGTCGAGCACTCGAGCCGCGAGGCGACGATCGCTCCGGCGACGTTGGCGAACTCCAGGACCCGCCGCAGGTCCCAGCCGGACAGCAGTCCGTGGCAGAGCGCGCCACCGAAGGCGTCGCCGGCTCCGAGGCCGTTGACGACTTCGACCGGGAAGGGCGGCACCTCGACACGCTCGTCACGCGTCGCCGCGAGCACGCCCTTGGGGCCCTGCTTGACGACGGCGATCTCGACACCGCGCTCGAGCAGGGCGTCGGCGGCGCGCTGCGGGTCGGTCTCGCCGACCGCGACCTCGCACTCCTCACGGTTGCCCACGGCGACCGTGACGTGCTCGAGGGCCCGGCCCACCTGCTCGCTGGCCTCGGCGGGGTCGGCCCAGAACATCGGGCGGTAGTCGAGGTCGAGCACCGTGTGCATGCGTCGGCCGCGTGCGGCCCAGGCGGCGAAGTGCGCCGCGCGGCTCGGCTCCTGGGACAGGCCCGTGACGGTCGACCAGTAGACGCCGGCGTCCCGGATCGCGTCCAGTGGCAGCTCGTCGGGCTCGATCATCAGGTCGGGGGCGATCGGCCAGCGGTAGAAGTAGAGCGGGAAGTCGTCCGGCGGGAAGACCTCGCAGAAGGTCACGGGCGTCGGCGGACCGTCGACCGCCGAGACGAACCGGTCGTCGACCCCGAAGTCCTGCAGCGCCTCGTGGACGTAGCGCCCGAACGCGTCCTTGCCGGTGCGCGTGACGAGCGCGACCCGGCGCCCGTGGCGCGCAGCGGCGACCGAGACGTTGGTCGCGCTCCCGCCAAGGAACTTCTCGAAGGTCCGCACCTTCTCGAGCCCGACCCCGTGCTGGAGCGGGTAGATGTCGACGCCCACGCGGCCGATGGCAACGACCTCGAAGGCCGCCGAGCCAGGCATGAGCCCACCGTCCGCGTTCACAGGTTCTCGATCTCCTCGAGGCGCACGACGCGCCCCTCGCGTCGGGACAGCTCGCACGCCTCGGCGACGCGGAAGGCCTGGAGGGCGTCGTCGACGCTGCACGGCGTGGGCAGCACGCCTCGGGCCACGGCCGCGAAGGCGGTCAGCTCAGCACGGTATGCCGGCAGGAACCGCTCCATGAACGACCAGTGTCGGGGGCCGCGTGGGTAGTCGGCCGACGGCTCCGCCGAGGTGACGGCGAGCGAGTCGTCGTAGCCGACGCCGATGGTGCCCTCGCTGCCGCGGACCTCCATGCGCACGTCGTGGCCGCCCCCGTTGTAGCGCGTCGCCGAGAGCGACACGAGGGTGCCGTCGTCGAGCGTGAGCAGCGCGGCCGCCGTGTCGACGTCGCCTACCTCGGTGAAGAAGTCCGCACCCTTGTTGGCTCCCGTCGCGTACACCGCGACGACCTCACGGCCCGTCACGAAGCGCAGGATGTCGAAGTCGTGGATGGAGCAGTCGCGGAAGAGGCCGCCGCTCGTCGGGATGTAGGCGGCGTGCGGCGGCGACTGGTCGCCGGTGTTGGCGAGCACCGTGTGGATGAAGCCGAGCTCGCCGCTCGCCACCGCCTGCTGCGCACGCCGGTAGCCGACATCGAAGCGGCGCTGGAAGCCGACATGGACCGGGACGGCGGAGGCGGCGGCCAGCTTGGCCAGCTCCATCGTCTCCTCGAGCGTGGATGCGACCGGCTTCTCGCAGAAGGTCGGCACGCCGGCCGCGACGCCGAGGCGCAGCAGCGGAGCGTGCCCGGGCGTCGCCGTCGCGATGACGAACCCGTCGATGCCGCTCTCGAGCAGCGCCTCGGGCGACTCGGCGAAGCCGATGTCGAGACGGTCCGCGACCGCCCGGGCGGCCGAGGGATCCAGGTCCGCGACGACGACCTCGTCGACGTCGCGCAGGCCGCGCAGCGTCTCTGCGTGGAAGGCACCGATCCGGCCTACGCCGGCGAGTCCGATACGCACAACACACTCCCTTGGGTGGCACTCTTCGTCGCCCGGGGCGCCGGGCGCACGGTCCGACACTGCGTCGCCCGTCGACATCGATGGTCGCGTCGTCTCACCCTTGCTGTCAAGCAAATGTTAGAACATTCTGATGTTTGATCAATTGCTTGACAGACCGTCCTGACTGCTGCATCCTCCTGTTTGCTGGCACCGCCGCCGGGGTCGCGGACATCCACTGACACCGATGACGGCGCCGGAGCGGAATGGGCACGAGCTTGTGGCCCTGCGCAGTCGATGGCGAAGACCTCGCCACACACCGTTCGACCAGGACGGACGAAGCCAGACCTGAATACGGACAGCGGCCCCGGAGACGGCCCGCCCAGAGCAGAACGACACGGGCTCCCCATCGCTGCCCGCGTCACCCCGGACCAGCCCGGTCCCGCTCCCGACCTCCACCGTCACAGCTCGTCGCGTCCGCGTCAGGCGACCGGATTCCGCGACAGACGAAAGGAATCAACGATGATCCCTCGAACTCGAAAGAGTTTGACCGTCGCCGCTGGCATTGCCACGGCAGCGACGCTCGCCCTGGCTGCCTGCAGCAGCGGCGGCGCCCCCAGCACCACCTCTACCGGCGGGGGCGGGGGTGGCGGCGGCAACAGCGGCTACACCTTCGCGATGATCACCCACGAGACGCCTGGAGACACGTTCTGGGACCGCATCAAGGCCGGAGCCCAGCAGGCCGCGAAGGACACCGGTTCCACCCTCAAGTACTCGGCAGACCCTGAAGCCGCCAAGCAGGCGGTGCTGATCCAGAACGCCATCGACTCCAAGGTGGACGGCATCGCGACCACCCTCGTCACACCGGACGCGCTGATCCCGACGATCAAGAAGGCCGAGGCGGCCGGCATCCCGGTGGACACGTTCAACTCGGGCATCGACTTCTTCCAGCAAGCGGGAGCACTCACGCACTTCGCCTCAAACGAGAAGCTGGCTGGTCAGCAGGCCGGGAAGCGTGCCGCCGACGCCGGCGCCACCAAGATCCTGTGCACCATCCAGCAGACCGGATCGGTGGCCCTCGAGGACCGCTGCGCCGGCGTCAAGGAAGCGTTCCCGAACACGGAGAACCTGCAGGTCAACGGCGCCGATGACGCTGCGGTGACGACCGCGATCCAGGCCAAGCTGACGGAGGACAAGACGATCAACTGGATCGTCACCCTGGGTGCACCTCAGGCCCTTGACTCGATCAAGGCCGCCCAGGGGGCCGGTCGGACAGACGTGAAGATCGGGACGTTCGACACCAACCCGGATGCGGCGCAGGCGGTCAGCGACGGCAAGATCCAGTGGTTCATCGACCAGCAGCCCTACCTGCAGGGCTACATGGCCATCACCCAGCTCTACCTCTTCAAGAAGAACGGCAACGTCCTCGGTGGCGGCCAGGCCGTGCTGACCGGCCCCTCCTTCGTCGACAAGACAAACATCGACCAGGTCCTCCCCTTCATCAAGAACAACACCCGCTGAGCACCCGACGAGGCGGCCGGCCTCACACGGCCGGCCGCCTCTTCGCAGATTGCACGGATCGGAGCAATCCATGAGTCAGACAGTCCAGACTCCGCCCGCCGCGCCGGCCGAGGCCTCGAACCGGGTCACGCTCGGCTGGTCCAACCGCCTCCTCGCGAGGCCCGAGATCGGCGCCCTGGTGGCTGCGGTCGTCATCTTCGTCTTCTTCCTCATCGTGGCGCCGGCCTTCCGCACCCCAGCCTCCTTCTTCACCGTCCTCTACCAGTCCTCGACCATCGGCATCGTCGCGGTCGGGGTCGGGATGCTGATGATCGGCGGTGAGTTCGACCTTTCCGCCGGTGTCACCGTCACCACAGCCGGGCTGTTCAACGCGATGTTCTGCTACCAGCTCGGGATCAACCTGTGGGTCGGCGCGATCCTGTCGCTGGTGCTCTGTCTCGCGATCGGGTTCCTCAACGGCTATCTGGTCATGAGAACCGGGATCCCGAGCTTCCTGATAACCCTGGGCACGTTCTTCGTGCTCCAGGGCGCCAACCTCGGCATCACCAAGCTGGTCACGGGATCCGTGTCCAGCCCGAACATCAACCAGATGGCGGGCTACAGCTCCCTCAACTGGATCTTCGCCAACGAGTGGCAGATCGGCTCGGTCACCCTCTCGATCACCGTCATCTGGTGGTTCATCTTCGTTGCGCTCTCCGCCTACGTGCTGCAGCGGACCAAGATCGGCAACTGGATCTATGCCGTCGGCGGCAACGCCGCCTCGGCCCGCGCGGTCGGAGTGCCCGTCACCAGGGTCAAGGTCGGCCTCTTCATGACCGTGTCGTTCCTCGCGTGGTTCGCCGGTATGCACTACCTGTACAACTACAACACGCTCCAGGCCGGCAACGGCGTCGGCAACGAGTTCCTCTACATCATCGCTGCGGTCGTGGGCGGCACGCTGCTGACCGGCGGTTACGGCAACGCCATCGGCGTCGCCATCGGCGCCTTCATCTTCGGCATGACGAGCCTCTGCATCGTGTATGCCGGGTGGGACCCGAACTGGTTCAAGGCCTTCCTCGGCGTCATGCTGCTGCTCGCCGTGATGGTCAACCTCTACGTCAAGCGACTCTCGACAGCCCGAAAGGTGGGTTGACATGACTGACACCCTTCACGAGCACGCCGACCCGGAGCTGCACAAGGGCGAGCCGCTCGTCGAGATGATCAACATCGGCAAGACCTATGGCGCCATCCGCGCGCTCAAGGGAATCAACCTCACCGTCAACGCCGGAGAGGTCACCTGCGTCCTCGGTGACAACGGCGCGGGCAAGTCGACCCTCATCAAGATCATCTCGGGCCTGCACCCGCACAACGAAGGCACGCTCAAGGTCGATGGGCAGGAGGTCCAGTTCACCAGCCCCCGCGACTCGCTCGCGCACGGGATCGCGACCGTCTACCAGGACCTCGCGGTCGTCAGCCTGATGGAGGTCTGGCGCAACTTCTTCCTCGGCTCCGAGCTCACCTCGTCGAGCGTTCCCCTGGCCCCGCTCAAGATCAGCGAGATGAAGGAGATCGCCGACCAGGAGCTGCGCAAGATGGGCATCGTCGTCAAGGACATCAACCAGCCGATCGGCACCCTGTCGGGCGGTCAGCGCCAGTGTGTCGCCATCGCTCGTGCGGTGTACTTCGGCGCGCGAGTGCTCATCCTCGACGAGCCGACGGCGGCACTCGGCGTCAAGCAGTCCGGCGTCGTGCTCAAGTACACCGCCGCAGCGCGCGATGCGGGCCTCGGGGTCGTCTTCATCACCCACAACCCGCACCACGCCTACCTCGTGGGCAACCACTTCGTCATCCTCAAGCTCGGCCAGGCCGTCCTCGACAAGAAGCGGTCCGAGGTCGCCCTCGACGAGCTGACCCGGCAGATGGCCGGCGGCGACGAGCTGACCGAGCTGTCCCACGAGCTGCAGGGCAGCTGAGGACACGAGGAAAGGAGGCACCATGAGCGTCGCGGTCGCGCACCAGGTGCGGTCGTCGAGCGACCTCGTCCTCGCCGAGGGAGCTCGCCAGGCCCGCTTCCGGGAGACCGGTCTCGTCGTCATCCATGTCGTCGACGCCCTCGACAGCGATGTCGCCGAGGCGACCCGGGCCGGCATCTCCGACTCCGTCGAGCGCGTGCTCGGCTCGACCGGCGCAGAGCCGGTCGAGGTCGACGTGCGCCTCGTCGCCGGAGGGCATGAGATCGGCGACGTGTCCGAGGCGATCCTCACCACCGTCAAGGAGCTGCGCCCCGACCTGCTCGTCATCGGGGCGCGCCGCCGCTCGCCGGTCGGCAAGGCATTCCTCGGCAGCGTCGCGCAGAACATCATCCTCGACTCGGACGTGCCCGTCCTCGTCGTGAAGAGCCCACGGTGACGGCGTGGGGGTGTCATCGTATGAGCATGTCCTGTCATGCCGACGTCGAGTCGCTAGGTTGCGCCCATGTCGAAGACGGTTGACGTCCGGATCGACCGCGGGACACCGGTCCCCCTCTACCACCAGCTGGCGGAGCAGCTGAGCGCTGCCATCACGGCGGGGGACCTCCAGCCCGGGGACCCGTTCGAGAACGAGGTGGCCATGGCGGACCGTCTGGGCCTGTCGCGCCCGACGGTCCGCCGGGCCATCCAGGAGCTCGTCCAGCAGGGCCTGCTGCTGCGCCGCCGGGGCCTCGGCACGACGGTTGCCGCCCGCCAGATCCACCGCCGGGCCGAGCTGACCAGCCTCTACGACGACCTGCGCCGCGAGGGCGGTGGCGCCGAGCCGCGCACGACCGTGCTCACGCACGAGGTCGTCGAGGACGCGGTCGCCGCGACGGCGATGGAGCTGCCCGTGGGGACGCCGCTGCTGCACGTCATGCGGCTGCGCAGCAACGGCGACCGCCCCCTTGCCATCCTGCAGAACTGGCTGCCGCCGCGATACTCCGACATCAGCCGCGACGAGCTCGAGCACGACGGCCTCTACGCCCTGCTCCGGGCCCGCGGAGGCAAACCCGTCGTTGCGCACCAGCGCATCGGCGCTCGCACGCCGTCCGCCTCCGAGCGTCGGCACCTCGGGCTGCGCGCATCCCAGCCGGTCCTGACGATGACCCGCACCGCGTTCGACGCGGTCGGCGACCCGGTCGAGTACGGCGACCACTGCTACCACGCGGAGGACTACACGATCGAGGTCATGCTCGACGAGCGCTGACCCCACCACGTCGTCCTGAGCAACACACCTGGAAACCTCCAGCTCCGTCGAGCTGCAGCTGTGCCGAGGTGACGGTCCGGCGCGGAGCGCCGGCTCCACCCGGGTGTGTTCGGGTCGGTGCCGTGCGTCAGTGGGTCGGCAGGACGAGCGTCAGTATGCCGTTGACGACCGCGACCGCGAAGGCGCAGCTGGCCACCACGAGGAGCAGCCGGCCGCCGGGACCCTCCGCCAGGCCGCGCCCGGAGCGCAGGCTCGCGTTCGCCAGCCGCGAGCGTCTCTCGGCGAGCCACCAGACGAGTCCGCCCCCGACCGCGACGAGGACGACCACGACACCAACCGCGAGCCAGGACCCGCCGGCGAGGAAGAGCCGGGTGACGAGCAGACCGACGCCTGCGAGCGCCAGGCAGGTCCGGCGCCACGCCAGCACGGTGCGCTCCGGCTGAAGGCCCGGGTCCCAGGGCCTTTGCGGCTCAAGGCGGCTCATCTGGCCAGCACACCGACGAGGACCAGGATCGCCGTGGCCGCTCCGACCAGGCTCAGCACGAGCGTCATGGGAGTCGAGGGGAGCGGGCGGCCGAGCCGCATGGCCCGTTCGGCGCGCCGCCAGCCGAACCAGGCCAGGACGGGCGTCGTCGTACCGGCGGCGAGCAGCAGGATCGAGGCGGCGAGCCGCCAGCCGGGATGGATGTCGAGAGCGAGTGCCTCGAGTGCCACCCCGCCGGCGGTCAGCGCGAGGCCGGTGCGGATCCACGCCAGGAAGGTGCGCTCGTTGGCCAGAGTGAACCGCGGGTCAGGCTCGGAACCGACGCCGAAGACCGACTCCGGGAACCGTCTCTCCCCGTTCGATGTGTTCTCGCGCGGCATCCTGCGCCCGACTACATCGACGCGGCGGGCTTGAGGACGTCCAGGCCGAGGAACGGTCGCAGCGCCTCGGGCACGACGACCGAGCCGTCCGGCTGCTGGTGGTTCTCGAGGATCGCCACGAGCCAGCGGGTCGTGCCGAGCGTGCCGTTGAGCGTCGCGACCGCACGCGTGCCCGAACCGTTCGGGTCACGCTCGCGGGTGTTGAGCCGGCGAGCCTGGAACGTCGTGCAGTTCGACGTCGAGGTCAGCTCGCGGTACTTGCCCTGTGTCGGCACCCAGGCCTCGCAGTCGAACTTGCGTGCGGCGGGTGTGCCGAGGTCTCCTGCGGCGGTGTCGATGATGCGGTAGGGCACCTCGATCTTGGCGAGCATCTCGCGCTCCCAGTCGAGCAGTCGCTGGTGCTCGGCCTCGGCGTCCTCGGGCCGGCAGTAGCTGAACATCTCGACCTTGTGGAACTGGTGGACGCGGATGATGCCGCGGGTGTCCTTGCCGTGCGAGCCGGCCTCGCGGCGGTAGCAGGCCGACCACCCGGCATACCGCTTGGGCCCGGCCGAGAGGTCGATGATCTCGTCGGCGTGGTAGCCGGCGAGCGCCACCTCCGACGTGCCCGTGAGGTAGAGGTCGTCGGCCTCGAGGTGGTAGACCTCCTCGGCGTGCGCGTCCATGAAGCCGGCGCCCACCATGATCTCGGGACGGGCCAGCGTCGGGGTGATCATCGGCGTGAACCCGGCTCCGGCGGCCTGGGCCATCGCCATGTTGAGCAGCGCGAGCTCGAGCCGGGCGCCGACACCGGTCAGGTAGTAGAACCGCGCCCCGCCGACCTTGGCACCGCGCTCCATGTCGATGGCACCGAGCCGCTCGCCGAGCGCGAGGTGATCGAGCGGCTCGAAGCCCTCGGCTGCGAAATCCCTTGGGCTGCCGACTGTTTCGAGCACGACATAGTCGTCCTCGCCGCCGGTCGGGACGCCGTCGATGATGACGTTGCCGACCTGGCGCAGCAGCGCGTAGAGCTCGGCCTCGGCGTCCGAGGCGACGCTCTCGAGCGCCTTCACCTCCTCGCTGAACGAGGCGGCGTGAGTGCGCGCCTCGTGGGCGGCCCGCTCGAGCCGGCCGACGTCGCCGTCGCCCGACTTCTTGGCCTTCTGGAAAGCCGCCATCGCCGCGCCGACGTGCTTGCTGACCGTCTTCTGCTCGGCGCGCTTGCCCTCGAACTCGCCGAGGGACGACCGGCGGCGCTCGTCGGCTGCGAGGATCGCGTCCACGATCCCCGGGTCCTCTCCGCGGGCCAGTTGCGAGGCGCGGACCCGGTCGGGTTCGTCGCGCACGAGCTTGATGTCGATCACGCGGGCCAGCCTATCGGCGCCCCGCGTGGACCCACGACCGCGTTTGCGGCACGTCGACCCCAGTCGAGTGGTCACTTCCACACGCCGAGTCCCAGTCGAGTGGTCACGCGGTGTGTGTCGAAGTGACCACTCGACTCCCCCCGCCAGTCGAGTGGTCACTTCCATACGGCGCGCCCGGTCGAGTGGTCGCTCGGTGTGTATCGAAGTGACCACTCGACCGGCTTGGGGCTACTTCACCTCGGCGCGGGTGAGGCGCCAGATCCCGACACCGAGCGGCAGCATGACCCAGACCGCGACGGACACCGCGAGGTGCGCCCACTGCGCCCCGGTCAGAGAGCCCTCGAACAGCGGGGCCATCGTCTGGTTCATGTCGAGCCACTCGGCGGCCGAGTGCAGCCACGACACCATGCCGCCGAGGATCGACCACACGGTCGGCAGGATGAAGTAGACGACGATCGCGGCCGGCGTGTTCTTGAAGAGCATGCCGAACCCGACGCCCTGGGCGATGCCGAGGAGCACGTAGGCGCCGGCACCGAGCAGGACGAGCCCGCCGATGGTCCAGTCGGCCTCGATGCCGCGGAAGGTGATGGCCGACTGGTGCGCGATGCCGGCGAGCACGAGCGAGAACGCGAACGCGCACACCCCGACGACGAGCGCCGAGACCAGCTTGGCCCAGGCGACCCGGATCCGGCGCGGCTCGAGCCCGAACGTGACGAGCCCGGTGCGCTGCGACCACTCCGACGTGACCGCCAGGATGCCGACGACCGGGAGGATGATCGCGATCGGCATGGTCGTGGCCTGGAGGTACTCCTCGAAGCTGTGCTGGCCGCCCTTGTTGAAGAACATGATCGTCAGCGCGACGGCGATGACGGCGCCGATGCCGATGATGAGCCAGCGGCCAGCGCGGGTGTCGAGCATCTTGCGCAGCTCGACGGCGACGAGGCGGGTGAACGGCACGCCCTTGGTCGGGCGCGGGCCGGCGATGCGGTCCGGGATCTTCGCGGTCGCCGGCAGGGCGGACTCGGCGTTCGGGGACGTGACGGTGCCGGTCACGGCGGTCGTAGCGGTCGTGGCGGTCATGCCGCCACCTCCTCTCGTGCGGAGTCGGCCGTGAGGTCGAGGAACATCTCCTCCAGCCCCCGGCTGTCGCCACCGCGCAGCTCGGTCAGGATGATCGCGTTGGCCGCGGCCACGCGGCCCACGGCGATCGGCTCGGCGTCGACCTGGACCCCGCCGGCCGGCGTCCGCTGGGCGACGATGGACTGGGTGGCGAGGGCGCCGATGAGGGCGTCGTCGTCGGTCGAGCGGACGTAGGTCCCCGCCCCGGCGAGCAGCTCACCCTTCGTGCCCTGGGCGACGATCTTGCCGTGGCCGATGACGATGATCTCGTCGGCGACGCGCTCGATCTCGTTGAGCAGGTGCGAGCTGAGCAGGACGGTGCCGCCCTCGTTGGCGTAGCCGCGAAGGAGGTCACGCATCCACCGGATGCCCGCCGGGTCGAGGCCGTTGGCCGGCTCGTCGAGGATGAGCACCTCGGGGTCACCGAGCAGCGCGTGGGCGATGCCGAGGCGCTGGCGCATGCCGAGGGAGTAGTTGCGGACCCGGCGCGAGGCCTCCTTGTCGGTGAGGCCGACGAGCTCGATCATGTCGTCGACCCGGCGACGGTCGACGCCCATGAGGACGGCGCCGAGAGTGAGCACCTCGCGGCCGGTGCGGCCGGCGTGCTGGGCCGAGGCGTCGAGGAGCAGGCCCACGTGGCGGCCGGGGTTGGGCAGAGCGGCATACGGCCTGCCGAGGACGGTCGCGCGACCCGAGGTCGCGGGGGTGAGGCCGGCCATGACCCGCATCGCGGTCGTCTTGCCGGCGCCGTTCGGTCCGAGGAAGCCGGTGACGAGACCGGGCTTGACCTCGAACGAGACATCGTCGACGGCCGTGAACGGGCCGTACCTCTTGGTGAGTCGTTCCACTGTGATCATGACGGCAAGCCTCTCGAAGCCGGATGTGCGCGCACATCAGTCATCAGCCTGATTTCGACCCCTACCAAAGTCGCACCCGACCCTGACGCGAGTCAGGGTCGCGTCCCTGAGCGACGTCCTTTGGTCGGTATGCCGCCCGCCCCCACTCTGCCTACGCTGGGTCGCGTGCCACTTCCTCGCGTCGCCCGGACCCGCCGGGGTCACATCTGGGGTGAGACGTGGCGCCTGGTCGTCGCGTTCCTCTTCGGGCTGGCGATCTGGGGGATGGTCCGCTCGGAGCTGGACACGGTGCATGCCGTGCCCCGGTTCGGCTCGGAGTGGCTGTTCGCCGACCTGCTGCTCGGCGTCGTCGCGACGGTCCTGCTGCTGTGGCGGCGACGCTGGCCCCTCGGGATCGCCCTGACGACAACGCTCCTGAGCAGCGTGTCGTCCGTCGCCATCGGGGCGTCGGCGGTCGCGCTGGTGTCCTTGTCGACCCGTCGGCGGTGGAGGGACCTGGTCGTCATCTCGGTCCCCTACTTCGTGTCCGGCTGGGTCCACGACTGGGTCTTCCGCCCGGGCCTCGAACCCCAGCCGTGGTCGAACGTCATCATCGGCACGCTGGTCTTCGCCGTCCTCGTCGCGATCGGGTGGGCGGTCGGCGAGCGACGGGCCTTCGTGGCGTCGTTGCACGAGCGGGCGGTCACCGCGGAACGCGAGCAGGCGATGCGGGTCGTGCAGGCGAAGCTCGCCGAGCGGGCTCGGATCGCCCGCGAGATGCATGACGTGCTGGCGCACCGGATCTCCTTGGTGTCCATGCATTCCGGGGTGCTCGCCTACCGCAAGGACCTGACGCCGGACGAGGTCGCCGCGACGGCCGAGATCGTCCGCGACAGCGCCAACAAGGCCCTCGCAGAGCTCCGCGCGGTCCTCGGGGTGCTGCGCGACGTGCCGGGCGCCAACGGGTCAGAGCCGGGGACCTCGTCTGGTGGGTCGCCGGATGGGTGGTCGGGCGGGTCGGCAGGTGACGCTGCAGGCGCTCCCGAGCCGCCCCAGCCGACCCTGCGCGACCTCGACGAGCTGCTTGCCGAGGCCACCACCGCAGGTGCGACGGTCGTCATCGAGCGGTCCGGCGACCTCGACGACGTCCCCGAGCAGGTCTCGAGGAATGCGTACCGGATCATCCAGGAGTGCCTGACGAACGCGCGCAAGCACGCGCCGGGCATGACGGCGTCCCTCGCGGTGGCGCGGCGGACCGAGCCCGACGGGACCGACGCCGTGCACGTCATGGTGCGCAACGGCATACCTCACCCGTCGCAGGAGCCGGTCCCATCGGTCGCGCCGGTCGGTTCCACGAGCACCGGCGCCGACGGCATCGGCGGCATCGGCGGCACAGCGCCGAACTCGGTGCCAGAACGGGTCACGGCGCCGCAGGGCGCCGGCATGGGGCTGCTCGGGCTCACCGAGCGGGCCGTGCTCGCCGGCGGTGAGCTGAGGTACGGCCAGGACCGGCGCGGGGACTTCGTCGTCACGGCCCGGCTGCCGTGGGATGCGTGAGCGCCGACGTGTCGGGGATCGAGCGGGTGACACGGGTTGTCCTCGTCGACGACGACGCGCTGGTGCGCGCGGGCCTGCGCATGATCCTCGGCGGCGCCCCCGACCTTGCCGTGGTCGCCGAGGCCGGCGACGGCATCGAGGCCGAGCGCGTGGTCGCCGAGCACCGACCCGACGTCGTGCTCATGGACATCCGGATGCCTCGGCGCGACGGCCTGGAGGCCACTAGGAGGCTGCTGTCCGAGTCTGCGCGCGCGGGCCGCGACCATGAGCTGCGGATCATCGTGCTCACGACCTTCGACGCCGACGACATGGTCGTGCAGGCCCTGCGGGCCGGGGCCAACGGCTTCCTGCTCAAGGACACCGAGCCGGCTCGCCTCGTCGAGGCGGTCCAGCTCGTCGCGTCCGGCCAGCCGATCCTGTCGCCGAGCGTCACCGCGACCCTCATGGCCCACGTCGCCTCTGTCGACTCGGCCGACTCCGCGGAGGCCGCGCGACGACGCTTCGCCCAGGCCCGGCTCGTCGACCTCACCGACCGCGAGCGCGAGGTGGCGCTCGCCATCGGCCGCGGGCTGTCCAACGCCGAGATCTCTCGCGAGCTCTATCTGTCCGTCCCGACCGTCAAGGCCCACGTCTCGCGGATCCTCGACAAGCTCGGCGCCGACAACCGCGTGCAGATCGCCATCGTCGTCCACGACGCCGACCTCCTCTGACGCGCCGGACACGGCGAGCGGAGCGAGCCCAAGTGATGGTTCGGCGCGCGTCGCTCCTGGACTGACGAGCGAAGCGAGCGCCAGCGAGCGAGCCGAGGAGGGAAGGCGCGACATCAGGGCGCGCCGGACACGGCGAGCGGAGCGAGCCCATGTGATAGCGCGCCGGACACGGCGAGCGGAGCGAGCCATGTGATGGTTCGGCGCGCGTCGCTCCTGGACTGACGAGCGAAGCGAGCGCCAGCGAGCGAGCCGAGGAGGGAAGGCGCGACATCAGGGCGCGCCGAACACGGCGAGCGGAGCGAGCCAATGTAATCGAGTGGACGGGACCCGGCCCGGCGGCATACCTTCTCTCCCGTGTGGATCTCCTGATGCCTTCGTGCCCGCCCGCCAGGTCGTGACCTCCGACGTCACCCGCGGGGCCCTGCCGACCATCAAGGACCCTGATGCCATCCACGCTCACCATCTCTGATCTCGACGTCGTCTTCGGCGCTCGCACCCTGTTCACGGGCCTCGACCTGACCCTCGCCGACGGCGACGTCACGGCGGTCGTCGGGCCGAACGGCTCCGGCAAGTCGACCCTGATGCGCACCATCGTCGGCGAGCTCGCCGTCGAGTCGGGCTCGATCCGGCTCGCGCCACGGGACGCGACTGTCGCCTGGCTCCCGCAGGTGCTACCCGACCCGAGCGAGACCCTGCTGGCCTACGCTCGCCGTCGCACCGGGGTCGAAGCGGCCGACGCTGAGCTCGAGTCTGCTTCTGCGGCAATCGCTTCGGCCGTTCCCGACGCTGACGACCGCTACGCTCACGCCCTCGAGCGCTGGCTCGCCCTGGGGGCCGCGGACCTCGAGGACCGGCTGCCCGAGGTCGCCGCGAAGGTGGGCCTCGATGTCGATCCGTCGCGCCCGCTCGGCACGCTCTCCGGCGGACAGGCCGCCCGCGCCTGCCTCGTCGCGGTGCTGCTCAGCCAGTACGACGTGCTGCTGCTCGACGAGCCCACCAACAACCTCGACACGCGCGGCCTCGACCTCATGGCGGACTTCGTCCGCTCGCACGAGGGTCCGGTGCTCATCGCCAGCCACGACCGCAGGTTCCTCGACGAGGTCACCACGAACGTCGTGGAGCTCGACCTGCACCAGCAGCGGATCGGCCACTACACCGGCGGCTACAGCGAGTTCGTGGCCCAGCGGTCGCTCGCCCGGGCCCAGGCGTGGGAGGCGTACGAAGGGTATGCCGCCCGTCGAGACTCGCTGCTGGCCCAGTCGCGCCAGCGGCAGGAGTGGGCCGACAAGGGCCGCCGCAACGTCGCCACGGGCGGCGAGCCTGACAAGCACATCCGCGAGAAGCACCTTGCGCGGGCCGACCGTCAGGCGGCGAAGGGGGCTCGTCTGGAGCGCGCGGCCGACCGCCTCGACAGCGTCGCACAGCCCCGCAAGGAGTGGCAGCTGCGCTACACCATCACCGAGGGCCGGCCGTCCGCCGACGTCGTCGCGACCCTGGCGGACGCGGTGGTCGAGCGGCACGGGTTCAGACTCGGCCCAGTGTCTCTCGTCGTCGGACGCGGCGACCGGATCGCGGTCATCGGCGACAACGGGAGCGGCAAGACGACCCTGCTCAGCGCACTGCTGGGCGACCTTCCTCTGACATCGGGGCGCCAGTCACTCGGCACCCGTGTGTCGGTGGGGGTCCTGGACCAGAGCCGAAGCCTGCTCGACGCCGACGCGCCGGTGGTCGACGTCGTCCGGCGCGCGCTCGGCAAGAGCTCGAGGACGGGCCAGGAGTGGACGCTCGCTGACGTGCGCACCCTGCTGGCCAAGTTCGGGCTCGGGGCGGGGCACATCGGCCGGGCCGCCCGGAGCCTGTCGATGGGCGAGCGGACCCGGGCGCTGATGGCGCTGTTCCAGGGCCGCGAGGTGAACGTCCTCGTGCTCGACGAGCCGACGAACCACCTCGACGTCGACGCGATCGAGCAGCTCGAGGCCGCGGTGGCGGCCTTCTCGGGGACCGTGCTCGTGGTGAGCCACGACGCGAGCCTGCTCGACGGCATACGGCTCACTCATCGGTGGACCCTGGCCGACGGCGAGGTGGCGGTGGAGGTCCTCTGAGCCCTGGCGATCGCGGCAGGTCGGGGAGATCCTCGCGCACGTGGTGCGTGGAAACCTCCCCGACCCAGGGCGGAGTCCCTCCCATTGGGCGACGATCTGCGCCACGCTGGGTCCATGCCAGCAACGACGGTCGTCCTCTTCGGTGCCACCGGTGACCTCGCCAAGCGCAAGCTCCTCCCGGGGGTGCTGCACCTGCACGAGACCCAGCTGATCGAGGGGCTGCGCGTCGTGGCCACCTCACTCGACGAGCTGACCCGGGACGAGTTCCTCGAGCTCGTCTTCACCTCGATCCGCGAGCACAGCAGCCACGACGTGAGTGACAACGACCTGCGCGACTTCGCCGAACGCATCCACTGGGTGCCGGGAAGCCTTGGGCCAGAAGGGATTCGCAAGGCGGTCGATGAGTCCGAGGACATCATCGGGGCGGACGCGTGGCGTCTGCACTACCTGTCGGTGCCCCCCAAGGCCGCCCTCGCCGTCGTGGACCAGCTCGCCCAGGCCGGGCTCGTCGAGCGCAGCCGGATCATCATGGAGAAGCCGTTCGGCGTCGACCTCGTGACCGCGAAGGCTCTCAACGCCCACCTGCACGAGGTCTTCGACGAGGACCAGATCTTCCGGATCGACCACTTCCTCGGCAAGGAGGCGGCGCAGAACATCCTCGCCTTCCGCTTCGCCAACGGCCTCTTCGAGCCGATCTGGCACCGCAACCACATCGACCACATCCAGATCGACGTGCCGGAGACGCTGGGCCTGTCGCAGCGCGCGGACTTCTACGAGGGCACCGGTGCCTACCGCGACATGGTCGTGACCCACCTGTTCCAGGTGCTCGCCTTCACCGCGATGGAGCCGCCGACCGCGCTCGAGCCGCACGCGATCAGCGAGGAGAAGAACAAGGTCTTCCGCTCCATGTCGCCGATCGACCCGCACGACGTCGTACGCGGCCAGTACGTCGGGTATCGCAACGAGCCGGGCGTGCGCTTCGACAGCCAGACCGAGACCTTCGTGGCCCTCAAGTGCTACGTCGACAACTGGCGCTGGGCAGGCGTGCCGTTCTACCTGCGCACCGGCAAGCGCCTGGCTGAGGGCGCCCGGATCATCTCCATCGCGTTCAAGGAGCCGCCGCGCTCGATGTTCCCGCCCGGCTCCGGCGTCGGCGACAACGGCCCGGACCACCTGACCTTCGACCTCGCCGACAAGTCGCGGATGTCGCTGTCGTTCTATGGCAAGCGCCCCGGCCCGGGCATGAAGCTCGACAAGCTCTCGATGCAGTTCTCCGTGCAGGAGACCGACTGGGCGGGGTCCGTGCTCGAGGCGTACGAGCGCCTCATCTACGACGCGGCCCGCGGCGACCGGACCCTGTTCACCTCCGCCGACGGCATCGAGCGCCTGTGGGCGATCAGCCAGCCGCTGCTCGAGAACCCGCCCATCGTGCGCCCGTACGAGCCCGGCACATGGGGCCCGAACCAGATCCACCAGCTCGTCGCGCCGTGGACCTGGCGCCTGCCGTTCGAGCGGCGCTGGCGCGACCCGAACGTCAGCGGCTCCTGAGCGGGTCGCGGGTGAAACCCTTGTAGCGCGTGCCCTGGTGGATGAGGTGGCCCCGGTCGCCCTCGGCGAGCTGGCCGAACTCCGCGCCGTTGACCTGCAGCTCCCGCCGATCGCCTGATGGCTCCTCGAACGTGACGTGGTACGACGTCGTGGTCGCGTGGTCCCCATGGCGGTCGAGGTCCTGGCGACGTGACACGACCATCGCGTCGACGCTGCGCAGCGGCGCCTCGTTGGTGGCACGCCACTGGCTCAGACCCTTGACGAAGGCCATCCCGAACACGGTGACGGCGCCCGTCGCGATGACGGCGAAGAAGAAGTAGAACGCTCCGGACGGTCCCGGAAGCCCGCTGTCGAACGGCATACGAACCCCTGCTGTGCTCACGGGCCCCGATGCCCGGCCAACCACATGGTGACCTGCGCAGTGTGCCACCGCGAGCGGCGCAGCGTGCCGATTATTCGCCCGGGTACTGCACCCCGACCTGGCGGCGGACCTCGTCCATCGTCTCCATGACACGCAGCGTCGTCGCCTGCGGCATGACCTGCGACTCGGTTTCGCCGGCGACGAGGCACCGCGCGAACTCCGCGGCTTCGTAGGAGAACCCACGCAGGTCGTCGGGCAGCCCGCCGGGCCGCTCGTCGAGCACGTCGTTGGTGCGGCTGACGAGGCGGATCGTCGAGCGGGCGCTGTAGAAGGAGCTGCTCAGCTCGAGCCGGGCCTCGGTGCCGGCGACCACGGCAGTGCACGGCGTGACCCCCGACATCGTGCAGGAGAGCAGACCCTGGGCGCCGCTCTCGCCGGTGACGGTGACAGAGGTGGTCGCGTCGACACCGAGGTCGGTCAGGGTGCCGCGGGCGGAGACGGAGACCGGAGCGCCGAGCACGAGGTCTGCGAACGAGACCGGGTAGACACCGAGGTCGAGCAGCGCCCCTCCGGCGAGCTCCGGATCGGACAGGCGCGCCGGACCGCCGGGATACAGCCGCTGGCCGTGGTCGGCGAACAGCGCCACGACGTCCCCGATCAGTCCGGACTCGACGACGTGCCGCACGACGTCGTACTGCGGCATGAAGCGGCTCCACATGGCCTCGATCACGAGCAGACCGCGCTCCTGCGCGGCCCAGAACACCTCGCGCGTCTCGTCGGCGCTGCGCGCGAAGGCCTTCTCGACGAGCACCGGCTTGCCGGCCTCGATCGCGAGCAGGGCGTGCGCCCGGTGCTCGGAGTGGGGCGAGGCGACGTAGACCGCGTCGACGTCGGGGTCGGCGACGAGGTCCTCGTAGCTGCCATAGGCGCGGCCGATCCCGAACTCGTCGGCGAAGTCCTGCGCCCGCTCCCGGCTCCGCGACCCGACCGCCACGACCTGCGACGCGGTGCCCACGGCGACGGCGTCGGCGAACGTGTGCGCGATGCCGCCCGGTGCCAGGATGCCCCACCGGATCGCCGGCGCCGCGTGCGGGTCGGGCGTGCGTGCCTCGGGCAGCCGCAGCTGCACGTCGATCGGCAGTGTCATGCGTTCACATCCCAGAGGTGGTGCTGGACGTCGTGCAGGAAGTAGAGCGCGAGGGTCGCCGCGGTGAACTCGGAGCCGTTGCTGCGCAACGCCGGCCACTGCCACTGCTCGCCGCTCGGGCGTTCGTATGCCGTTGTCGCAGCCTCGAACGCCTCCGCCAGCTCACGCATCACGGCTTCCGGGTCGGCGCGCCAGTACTGCTTCTCGTTCGCTGTCTCGTCCTGGTCCCAGTTGGCGAACTGTACGACCGCGCCGCCACCGGCCAGGATCTGCTCGATCCGCCCCCGCATCACGTCGCAGACGTCCTGGACGTGGCAGGTGTACTCCAGCGGCGACCACACGCCGGGCGCGGGCCGGGCGAACACGTCGTCGCGGACGAGCACAGCGGCATACCGTGCGGCCGCCTCACGCAGGCGGGCCGGGACGTCCTGGGGGCGCATCTCCTCGGCGTCGAAGCCGCATTCCGGACACGCGCGCGACAGCACCCAGGTCCAGTCGGAGTCGTCCGGGGTGGCGGGCCCCGGGTCGGTGATCGGCCCTGTGGTCGGCGCGGTCGGCTCGGTCATGCGCCACAGCCTAGGCCCCGACGGCCCGGCGATTCCGGGCGCCCACGCACGTGACGATAACGTTCTCAGGTGCTCAAGGACTACCTGCCGTGGATCATCGCCGGCGCCGTGGTGCTGGCGCTGGTCATCGGCGGCGTCGTGCTCAACCGTGTCTCGCCGGCGACGACGGCGACCTTCCGCCGCCGCGGCCGCCCTCGCCCGCCCCGGGGGCACTTCCGCAGCGGGGACATTCCGGACGTCCAGCTGAAGCGCGCGGCGGTCGTGGTCAACCCGACGAAGTTCGCCGACCTGCCCAACCTGCGCGAGCGGATCACCGCCACCTGCCACGGGAACGGGTGGGGCGACCCGATGTTCTACGAGACGACAGCCGACGACCCCGGCGCCGGCCAGGCGGCGCAGGCGCTCCGCGACGGGGCCGACATCGTCTGCAGCCTCGGCGGCGACGGAACCGTGCGCAACGTCGCACGGGCGCTGATCGGCACCGAGACTCCTCTCGGGATCCTCGCCGCAGGCACCGGCAACCTGCTCGCTCGCAACCTCGACCTGCCGGTGGCCCTGGATCTCGCGGTGACCGTCGCCCTCACCGGGCGCAACCGGCGCATCGACGTGGGCGAGATCGTCATCTCGAACGGGCCGACGGACCCGGCACTCGCGCAGGCCGAAACCCTCGACGAGGCAGAGCCGTTCACGACCCACCCGTTCCTCGTCATGAGCGGGCTGGGGATGGACGCCGAGATCATGGCCGGCACGAACGAGAACCTCAAGAACAAGGTGGGCTGGCCGGCTTACATGGTGTCGGGGCTCAAGCACCTCGTCTCGCCCGAGTTCCGGATCTCGGTGAAGGTGGACGACGAGCTGGAGTTCCGGCGCCGCGCGCGCATGGTCGTCGTCGGCAACGTCGGGCGCCTGCTCGGCGGCCTCGTCCTCATGCCCAACGCACGCGTCGACGACGCACAGCTCGACGCCGTCATCGCGTCGCCGCGAGGCGTCGTCGGGTGGGTGCCGGTCGCGACCCGCGTCGTGACGCGCAGCCGCAAGGGTCACCCGACCCTGGACCACAAGGTGTGCAAGGAGATTCGCGTCCGCACCGATCGCCCGGTGCCCGTCCAGATCGACGGTGACGTCATCGGCGAGGCTACGGAGATCACGGCGACCGTGCGACCGGCCGCCCTGACGGTCCGCGTCAGCCAGGTCTGACCCCGGGCGACCACCACGCCTGAAGCCACTGGTACGGCGTGAAGCCACCCGCGCACGGGTGGCTTCAGACTCTGTCGGTGTCTCGGTGCCGGACCGGCGGCCTCAGCTGCTCTCCGCCAGACTCCGCATGGTCCAAAGCTCGGTGCGCATCCGCCGGGGCTGGCGCAGTGCATAGAGGACCGCCCCGCCGATGTCCGTGGGTTCCATGAACGGGCCATCGGCGGGGTCGGCGTCGCCGAACCGCCCGTCGGCCGCGGCGAAGGCCGTGTTGACGCCGGCTGGCGCGATGACGGTGGTTCGAATCCCTTCGGAGCGCAGCTCCCGGTCGAGCGCGTAGCCCAGGTTGACCTGCGCACCCTTCGTGGCGGCATACACCGCTTCCTTGCCGCCCCCGATGAGCAGGCCGGCCACGGACCCGATGATGACGATGTCGCCACCGTCACCCTGGGCGCGGAACTGCCTGACGGCTGCCCGGGCCAGCCAGACCGTGCCCTTGACGTTGACGTCCACCATGAGCTCGACCTGCCCGGCGGAGTAGTCGAGCAGGCCGCCGTAGAAGCCGACTGCGGCGTTCGCGACGACGCTGTCGACCCGCCCGAAGGCCTCGACCCCCCGCGCGACGAGCGCGTCACCGGTCGCCTCGGCACGGACGTCGCCGACGACGGCACGGACCCGCTCGCCGCCCACCGCGAGCAGCGGCTCGAGGGCATCCCCCCTGACGTCCCCGGCGACGACCCGGGCACCCGCTTCGAGCAGCGCGTGGACCGTCGCGCCACCGATGCCTCCGCCGGCACCGGTGACGACGACGACCGTCCCGTCGAGGCTTCGAGGGTCCAGACTCCTCACTTGACCGCACCCATCGACAGGCCGCGAACCAGCTGCTTCTGGGCGATCCAGCCGGCGAGGATGACCGGCAGCACCGCGATCGTCGCTGCGGCGGACAGCACCGCGAGGAACTGGCCGCGCCCGCTGACGAAGCTGCCGAGGAACGGTGGGGTCGTGCGGGCCGCGGAGCTGGTGAGCAGCAGGGCGAGGAAGTACTCGTTCCACGCGAAGATGAAGCTGATCAGCGCCGCAGCGGCGATCCCGGGCAGGACGAGCGGCAGGACGATCCGCACGATCTCACGGTAGAGCCCGGCGCCGTCGACCCTGGCCGCCTCGATGATCTCGTAGGGGACCTCGAGGAAGAACGACCGCATCATCCACACGGTCACCGGCAGGTTCATCGCACCGTAGACGATGGCGAGTGCGTAGATGTTGTCCAGCATCCCGATGTTCTTGAGGATCAGGAACAGCGGGAGCACGACGGCTGCCAGCGGCATGAACCGGGTCGAGATGAAGAAGGTCAGCGACGACTCGACCTTCTTGACCCGCCGGATGCTCAGCGCGTACGCGGCCGGGATCGCGAGGCCGACCGCGATGATCGTGGCGACGACGGATGCGGTAAGGGAGTTCTGCAGGTAGGCGCCCATCCCGCGGTCCATCGCGGTCTGGTAGCCCTCGGTCGTCGGGGTGAAGAAGATCGTGGGGTTGACCGACGACGCGACCGACTCCGGCTTCATGCCGTTGATGAACATCCAGAAGACCGGGAAGAAGAAGATGAGCACGAGGGCCCAGGTGAGGATGTTGAGCGCGGTGTTCCTGAGTGCCGGGTTTCTTACTGCGGAGTTCATCGACTGCCTCCTGCCATGAAGACCTTGAACAGGGTTCGAAGGGCGATCGTCGCCACGATGATCGTGAGGATGACGGTGACGACGCCGTATGCCGCCGCCTGCCCGACGTCGAGACCGATGAAGGCCCGCTCGTAGAGCAGGTAGGCCAGGGTCTTCGTGCCGCCGGTGCCCTTGGTGAGGATGGCGATGGGGTCGAAGACCTGCAGGAGGATGACCGACCCGAGCAGCACACCGATCTCGATGTACATCCGCAGGTGCGGCAGCGTGATCCACGTGAAGGTCCGCCACGTTCCGGCGCCGTCGACCTGCGCAGCCTCGAGCGTCTCCTTGGACTGGCCCGAGAGGCCGGCCAGCAGGATCAGCATCATGAACGGGGTGAACTGCCAGGTCAGCACGATGACGACCGCGGCCATCGGGTAGTCCGTGATCCAGGACACCTCGCCCAGCCCGAGGGTGCGCAGCAGCCAGTTGATCATCCCGATGTTCGTGTCGAACATCGAGTACTTCCAGATCAGTGACGCGGCGACCGGCATGACCAGGAACGGGGTGATCATGAGCGTGCGCGCGATGGGCCGACCCGGCAGCTTCCGGTCCAGGAGGATGGCGAACAGGAGCCCGAAGAGCAGGGAGAGCACGACGGAGAACCCGGTGATGAGCACTGTCGCGCGCACGGACGACCACAGCTCACCGGACGTCAGGGCCGTCTTGTAGTTGTCGAGACCGCTGAAGCCACGGTCGTTGGGGTAGAGCAGGTTGTACTTCATGAACGAGAAGGCGACCGTCACGAGGAACGGGATCTGCGTGAGCAGGACGAGGAAGATGACGGCCGGCAGCAGCAGGCCCCGGTTGGTCATCAGCTCCTTGCGCTGCAGTCGGCGCCGGTCCGTCGCGGTGCGCGCCTCGACGTCGTCGAGGTCGGTGGACGGGGTCGGGTTGATGGTCGTGGTCATGTCGACACTCCCTTGTGCGACCGGATGGGAGAACGGGGTGCGGATGCCGGGCCCGCCGAGGATGGCTTCTGCCCGAGGGCGAGCCCGGCACGCACGTCAGGAGGTGAGGTTCACTTGTGCTTGTCGCCTGCCGCCTGGGCGTCGGACTGACACTTGCTCAGCGTGTCGTCGACGGACGAGCGGTTCGCCAGGTAGTCCGCGACGTACTGCGCGCACTTGTTGCCGACGTCCTGGAACTCGGGGATCGAGACGTACTGGATGCCGACCCACGGCTGCGGGTTCACGCCCGGCTGCTTCGGGTTGACCGAGCTCATGACCTCGAGCGTGATCGGGGCATACGCCTTCGCGGCGTCCTTGTACTCCGGGATGGAGTACGTCGAGGTGCGCGAGCCCGGCGGCACGTTCGACCAGCCGATCTTCTGGCCGACCAGCTTGATGTAGTCCTTGCTCGTGGCCCACTTGACGAAGTCGAGCGCCGCGGCCTTGTTCTTCGTCGTGGCCGGGATGGCGAGGTTCCAGCTCCACAGCCAGCCGGACTCCTTGGTCTTGTCGACCGGCATGTGCGCGTAGCCCATCTTGCCCTTGACCGGCGAGTCGCTGGCCTCGAGCAACGACGCGGCGACCGACGCGTCCGCCCACATGGCGGCCTTGCCCTCCTTGAGCGCGGTCAGGCACTCGTTGAAGCTGTAGGAGACCGGGTCCTTCTCGCCGGAGTTGTCGAGCAGCTGCTTGTAGAAGGTGAGGGCCTGCTTCCACTCCGGCGTGTTCACCGTGGCGTTCCACTTCGAGTCGTACCAGTTGCCTCCGAAGGTCTGCACGACGGTGGTCAGCGGCGCGAAGAGGTCACCCCAGCCGGGCTTGCCGCGCATGCAGATGCCGGCCATGTCGGGCGTGTTGACCTTCTTCGCGGCGTCCGCGACCTGCTGCCAGGTCGGGTTCGTCGGGATGGTGACCCCTGCCTTGTCGAGGACCTCCTTGTTGTACATGAGGATCGAGGACTCGCCGTAGAACGGGACCGCGAAGAGCTTGCCCTGGTAGGTGTTGACGTCACGGACGGGCGGGAGGATGTCGTTGAGGTCGTAAGAGGAGTCCGACTGCAGGTCGGACGTGAGGTCGACGAGCCATCCGTTGGCGCCCCACTGCGGTGTCTCGTAGGCGCCGATCGTGACGATGTCGTACTGGCCGGCGCCGCTGGCGACGTCGGCGGTGACCGCGGCGCGCAGGTCGCCCTCCTCCATGACCTGGAAGTTGACCTTGGTGCCGGGGTGGGACGACTCGTACTCGGTCTTGAGCTTCTCCATGTCCTTCATCTGGCCGTTGTTCACGGTGGCCAGGGTCAAGGTGACGTTGCCGCCGGCAGCTCCCGTGCCGCCGCCCGACGAGACAGCCCCCGACGAGCACGCACTGAGCGCCGCCGCGAACGCCATAGCGCCCGCACCGAGGCTCACCATGCGCTTGTTCCCTCGCATACCTAACTCCTTTGGTAGGGACTTCATCGAGACACCGGCGCGGCCGACCTGACGGGACGGCCGTCCAGGCCCGAAGGGCCCCTCGTGCACGGACGCCTCTGCGTCGATCCGCACCGGAATGCTGGAAACCTAGGCAGACCCCCAGGGACCGACAAGCACCATCGGGCGCGCAGTTTCGGTACTATTTTTCGCACCCCCGATCGGCCCGGTGGTCTCCGTCTGAGAGGCACCACCTGCGACCATGCGCCCAGAGGGCGCCCAGCCGCCCAGTGTCAAGCAGGGAGGGATGATGACGATTTCGTACCAACCCAGCACCGGTGTCGCTGTCGATCCGGCCAGGCCCGACCCGACAGATCCCCGGGAGCTGCTCTTTCACATCCCGCGGTCGCCGACGCTGCGTCGCGAGGTGATCCCACCGCACCCGCAGCAGTCGATCCGGGTGCTGACCCACGACTTCCCGAGCGAGATCTGCGGCTGGGGATCGCACCCCGAGTACGAGATCCACCTCATCACCAAGACCCACGGGAGCTTCATCGCCGGCGACCACATCGGCACCTTCGGCCCCGGTCAGGTCAGCATCATGGGCCCGAACCTCCCCCACGACTGGGTCAGCGACCTCCCGGCCGGCCAGGTCGCCGTCGACCGCGACGCGGTGATCCAGTTCACGGACGAGTGGATCCACAAGTGCATGGCCGACATCCCCGAGCTCGGCGAGGTCACCGAGATGCTCCAGAGGTCGAGCCGCGGGCTCGTCTTCACCGGAGCCACCGCCTGGCGCGCCGCCGAGACGATCCTCGCCGTCGTGCAGAGCACCGGCGTCGAGCAGATGGGCCACTTGTTCAGGGTGCTGGCGCTGTTCGCCAAGGCGCCGCCAGACGAGTTCGAGGTGCTCGCGAGCGAGTGGATGGGCCGCCCGACCGGCGTCGGGTCACAGCAGGCGGTGGAGGCCGGGCTCAGCTACATCTTCGAGAACCTCACGGGTGACATCCGGCTGTCGACTGCCGCGCACCTCGCGTACATGTCCGAGCCGACGTTCTCGAAGTACTTCAAGGCGGCGACCGGCATGACCTTCAGCAGCATGGTCAAGAAGCTCCGGATCGCCCACGCCCGCAGGCTGCTCGACACGACCGACCATGCCATCGCCCAGGTCGCCGTGATGAGCGGCTACCACAACATGGCCAACTTCAACCGCCAGTTCCTCGCCGAGGTCGGCACGACGCCCACGTTCTACCGCCGGCTCGAGAACACCCAGAAGCCCCCACCCGAGCTGTTCAGCCTCGGCCGGCACGCCCATCAGGACTGACGCTGCAGGCTGCGACCGCGTATGCCGTCAGCGGCCGAGCAGGGCGTCCAGAGTCCCATGCACGCCGCGCTCGGCCAGCCAGTCGCGTGTCTCCAGGAACGCTGCGCGGAACCGGCTGTCATCGGCGAGATCGCCCCAGAGAGAGCGCAGTTCGATGAACGCAGCCGGGTCGTCGTCGAGGGCGGACGCGGCGAGCGTGGTGGAGTAGACGTCCTCCGGGACCTCGCGCCCTGAGATCTCACCCCGCCCGATGAGCGCCCAGTACTCCGCCCAGGCTGCGCACATCGCTGCGCCCAGCTTGACCGGCCTGCCCGCCGCGAGGTTCGCTCGCACCGCGGGGAGCGTGAACGTCGCCATCCGGTTCGACCCGTCGGTCGCGAGCCGGACGAGCGTGTCCTTGACGCCCGGGTTGGCGAAACGCTCGAGCAGCGTCGCTATGTAGGCCGCGAGGTCGATGCCAGGCAGCTCACCCAGGGTCGGGGCGGCCTCGTCGGCCATGTAGCGCTCGAGGTACTCCCGGATGCGGTCGTCGCGCATGGTCTCGTCCACGAGGACGTATCCCAGGGGCGCACCGAAGTAGGCGAGCGCCTGATGGCTCGCGTTGAGCAGGCGCAGCTTCATCAGCTCGTACGGGCGCACATCCTCGACGAACTGGACGCCGACCGTCTCGAGTTGCGGCCGGCCCAGCGGGAAGCGGTCCTCGACGATCCACTGGGAGAACGGCTCCGCCGGCACGGGCCAACCGTCGTCGAGGCCGAACTCCCGGGCCAGGACCGCGCCGTCGTCCTCGGTGGTTGCGGGCGTGATCCGGTCGACCATGCAGTTGGGAAAGCTGACCGCTGAGCGGATCCACTCGGCGAGTCCGTCGTCGACGAGCCTCGCCAGCTCGCACACCGACTGACGCGCCACGTCGCCGTTGCCCTGGAGGTTGTCGCACGACAGCACCGTGAACGGCGGGAGGTTCGCCGCTCGCCGCCGCCGCAGGCCCTCGACGATGTACGCGAAAACCGTGCGCGGGTTGTCGAGGTTCTGGACGTCGTGGACGACAGCCTCGCTGCTGGGGTCGAACTCGCCTGTCGCGGGATTCCTCAGGTATCCGCCCTCCGTGACCGTCAGGCTCACGATGCGGACGTCGGGGTCGACCAGTCGGGCGTAGACCGCCTCGGGGTCATCGGGCCCGAAGAGGTACTCGATGACGGAGCCGATGACCCGGGGGGCGAGCGACCCGTCGGCGTGGCGCTCCACCAGCGTGTACAGGCAGTCCTGCGCACGCATGACGTCGCGCATGACACGATCGCGGGGCAGGACGCCCACACCGCAGATGCCCCACTCCCGCGATGACCCGCCCTGCATCAGCTGGTCGATGTACACGGCCTCGTGGGAGCGATGGAAGTTGCCGAACCCGAAGTGGACGATGCCCACCGACACCGCCGACCGGTCGTACGACGGGATGGCTGTGCCGAGCTGGGCCAGTGCGGCGGCGTTGAGGCTGGTCACGTTCGTAGGTCCTTTCGCGAGGCGGAACCCAACGGGCATGAAACCAACCACGTGACCTGGTGACGAGACGCCTGCCTCTCGGTGGACCGAAAAGTATCGACACTGCACCGAATTGCATGGATCCCGACAGTCGAGTGAGCGCCCCGCCCCTCCAACCACAGGAAATCCTGTGGCTGGAGGGGCGGGACGCTCGCTCGACTGCAGGTATGACCCGGGGGCGGTCCGGGAGCGGTCAGCGGGCGCCGAGCGCGTGCTCGACGGCGAGCTGGTTGAGCGCGACGAAGGCGTAGCCCGCCTCGGCGACGCCGTCGACGTCGAAGTCCTCGAACGCCGCCGGGTTGGCCAGCAGGTCAGCGAGCGACTCCCCCTCGCCCAGCGTCGGCTGGGACAGCTCGAGGACGCGGCTCGCCTCGAACGCGGCCTGCACCTCGGGGTCGGCCCGGTAGGCGGCGGCGCGCTCCTTGAGGACGATGTACGTGCTCATGTTCGCGGCGGCCGAGGACCACACCCCGTCCATGTCCTCGGTGCGCGACGGCTTGTAGTCGAAGTGGCGAGGGCCCTCGTAGCGGGGGCCGCCGCCGACGAAGCCGTTCTCGATCAGGTCGACGGTGAAGAACGCGGACAGCAGGTCGCCGTGGCCGAAGACGAGGTCCTGGTCGTACTTGATCGAGCGCTGGCCGTTGAGGTCGATGTGGAAGAGCTTGCCCGACCACAGCGCCTGGGCGATGCCCGAGGTGTAGTTGAGCCCGGCCATCTGCTCGTGGCCGACCTCGGGGTTCAGGCCGACGATGTCGCCATGCTCGAGCTGCGCGATGAAGCCGAGAGCGTGGCCGACGGTCGGCAGCAGGATGTCGCCGCGGGGCTCGTTCGGCTTGGGCTCCAGGGCGATTCGCAGGTCGTAGCCCTGCTCCTTGATGTAGCCCGCGACGGTGTCGATGCCCTCGCGGTAGCGGTCGAGCGCGGCGTTCTGGTCCTTCGCGCCGTCATACTCGGCGCCCTCGCGGCCGCCCCACATGACGAAGGTCTGCGCGCCGAGCTCGGCCGCCAGGTCGACGTTGCGGACGACCTTGCGCAGGCCGTAGCGGCGCACCTCACGGTTGTTCGAGGTGAACGCGCCGTCCTTGAAGATCGGGTGGCTGAACGTGTTCGTCGTGACCATCTCGCAGACGAGGCCGGTCTCGTCGAGCACCTTGCGGAAGTCGGCGATGATGCGGTCGCGCTCGGCGCTCGAGCTGCCGAAGGGGACGAGGTCGTCGTCGTGGAAGGTGACGCCCCAGGCGCCGAGGTCGGCGAGGCGGCGGCAGGACTCCAGCGGGTCCAGGTGCGGCCGCGAGGCATCGCCGAACTGGTCGCGAGCCTCCCAGCCGACGGTCCAGAGACCGAACGAGAACCGGTCATCAGCAGTGGGGGTGCGAACCATGTGGCTCCTCCTCGAGCAAGTCCTATTTGTTTACCCGTACAACTTATTCCAGCCGACCTCATGGGTCAAGTGACCGGGCAGGCCGAAAATGGTGCCCGCACCGGCCCAGCGCAGGCCAGGATCCGGTCGGCTGACCGGGGCGGCGGCACGTCGTCAGGCGAAGAGTGCCTGGCCCCAGAACTCGCCGGTCTTCAGGCCGGGCGGGCAGGCGAAGACCGCCGAGCCCGTGTGCTCGATGTACTCGTTCAGCACGTCCTTGCTGGCCAGGGCCTTCTGCATCGGGACGAACTGACGCTCGGGGTTGCGCATGTAGGCCAGGAAGAACAGCCCGGCGTCGAGATGCCCGACGCCGTCGCTGCCGTCGATGAAGTTGTAGCCCCGTCGCAGGATGCGTATGCCGCCGAGCTGGCTCGCGTGGGCGAGCCGCATGTGAGCGGCCACCGGGATGGCCGGCTCGCCGCCCGGGCCCTTCCTTGCGAAGTCAGGGACGTCGAACTCCTTGGCCAGGCCGAGCGGGGCGCCCTCCTTCTTGTCCCGGCCGATGATGTCCTCCTGCTCCTGCAGGGTGGTCCGGTCCCACACCTCGATGTGCATCCGGATCCGACGCGCGACCAGGTAGGACCCCCCGGCCATCCAGGCCCCGCCGCCGGTCTCGTCGCTGTCGGCGACCCACACGTGCTCGGCCAGCCCGTCGGGGTCCTCGGCCTTGAGGTTGTTGGTGCCGTCCTTGAACCCGAACAGGTTTCGGGCCGTCGCCTGCGAGGTCGAGGTCGACGAGGTGCGGCCGAACCCGAGCTGGGACCACCGGACCGCGACGACGCCGGAGCCGAGACGGATGAGGTTGCGGACTGCGTGCACCGCGACCTGGGGGTCGTTGGCGCACGCCTGGATGCAGAGGTCACCGCCGGACCGGTTGGGGTCGAGCTGGTCTCCGCGGAAGGCGGGGAGGTCCGCGAGCGCCGCCGGCTTCTTCGCCGCCAGGCCGAACCGGCGGTCGAAGAGCGATGGCCCGAAGCCGACCGTGATGGTCAGCCCGGAGGCCGGAAGACCGTAGGCCTCCCCCGTGTCTTCCGGCGCGCGGTTCGGACCACCGCCGACGAGCCCGCCTGGAGAGGCCTCCGCACCGGCGGTCATCCTCTCGGCCGCCCGTGCCCAGGTCTCGAGCATCTCGACCAGCTGGGCCCGATCCGTGGTCACGACGTCGAGCGCGACGAAGTGCAGGCGGTCCTGCGCGGGCGTGATGATGCCGGCCTGGTGCTCGCCATGGAAGTCGATGGGCGCGTCGAGGCCGTTCGCGGCGGTCGCAGCGGGCGCCGCCGCGGCGGCGGACTGGACCTCGGAAGCCCGGCTCACGGCATACGCGGCGACGCCTGCGGCAGCGACGGCTCCGGTCGCGCCGAGGACCTGGCGGCGGTTGACCGCGCTCACTTGGCCTCCACCACCCCGGGCACCTTGGCCACCTGCTCCGACAGGGCGTCGAGGGACACCGTCAGTGCCTTGATGTCGGCGGCGGTCAGGTCGGTGTAGGTCTTGAAGCGGCCGTCGACCCGATGCGTGGCGAGCAGCGTGTTCAGCTCGCTGAAGCGGGCGTCGAGGCTCTTCTGCAGCGCGGGGTCACGCTCGGTGACGACCGGGCGGAGCGTGTCGAGCGCCGACTGCGAGCCCTGGAGGTTGCCGAAGAAGTCCCAGAGGTCGGTGTGCGAGTACCGCTCCTCCTCGCCCGTGATCTTGCCCGTGGCGACCTCGTCGAGCAGCGCCTTGGCGCCGTTGGCGATGGTCAGCGCGGTCGGCTCGACGGTCGTGCTCTTGGCGACGATCTCGTTGACGTCCGCGAGCAGCTGGTCGGCGATCGCGCCCGAGTCCTTCTGCAGGCCAGAGGCCCACAGGTCCTTCTCGAGGCGGTGGTAGCCGGTGAACTTCATGCCGTCGTCGACGACGTCCTCGCGGCCGTCGATCCGCGGGTCGAGGTCACCGAAGCTCTCGGCGACCGGCTCGATCGTCTCCCAGGGCAGCCGGGCGGTCGGGTAGAGCTCCTTGGCCTTGGCGACGTCGCCGGCCTTGACCGCCGCGACGAACGCCTCCGTGCCCTCCTTGAGCTCCTCGCCCTGCGCCGCCACGAACGTCTTGTAGTCGGCGATGGCCTTGGCGACCTTCTGGTCGGCGCTGCCGGCGACCGCCGTGCCGGTGACCGTGAAGGTGCCGCGGATGCCGTCGCCGACCATCCCCGGCTTGCACGCGGTCGTGAACGTGCCCGGCTCGGTGATCTCGACCTTGAGCTCTCGGCTCAGGCCCGGCGTGATGTTCTCCACCTCGCCGACGATGCGGTCGCCCGCGGCATACACGTAGAACTCGTTGACCTTGGACCCGGTGTTCTGGATCTGGAAGGTGACCGTGCCGGCCTTGGCCGAGGTCGCCGAGAGCTGGCAGGCGGTGTCGGTCGCGGTGACCGCGATCGGGCCACCGGCCGTGCCGGTCGAGCCGGCGCTCGGGTCGGCCTTGTCGGTGCAGGCGGCAAGGCCCAGACCGGCCGTCAGGACGAGGCCGGCGGTGAACGCGAGCGGCGCAGCTGCGCGCCGGGCGGGGCGGGACATGGTGCTCCTACGGAGGTGTTCGGCGATGGGATCAGGGGTGTTCAGGGGTTTCGGGCGCCGGAGATATGCCGGACGTATGCCGGCCGGCGCCCTCGCGCGGCTTGCTCGGCTCGCGCGCTCGTGCCTCAGGCGGCCACCCGGTGCTGCCCGCCCTCGGCGGGCGCGACCGACCGGGGTGTCGGCGGCGTCTTGACGGGCCTGAGGAACAGGGTCAGCACGACGGCGACGTACAGCACCCAGGCGATCGCCTGCAGGAGGGTCGTCGCGGGTGTGAAGTTGAAGATGCCCTTGAGGAGGGTCGCATACCAGCTGCCCGGGTCGACCGTGCTGCTCACGTCGAACGCGAGGGTGTTGAGGCCGGGGAGGAACTGGGCCTCCTGCAGGTCGTGGAGGCCGTACGCGAGGATGCCCGCCGCGACGAGGATGAGCAGGATGCCGGTGTAGCGGAAGAACTTGCCGAGGTTGATCTTCACGGCGCCGCGGTAGATGAGCCAGCCGAGCAGCACGGCCGCGCCGAGGCCGATCACCCAGCCGACGAGGGGCTGGTTGTTGCCCTGGCCGGCCGCCTCGGTGGTGGCGTAGAAGAAGATCGCCGTCTCGAGGCCTTCGCGACCCACGCCGAGGAACGCGACGATCGCCACCGCGAGCGGGCCCAGGTCGAGCGCCTTGTCGAGCCGGCCTTTGAGCTCGCCCGAGATGGTGCGTGAGGCCGTGCGCATCCAGAAGACCATGAAGGTGACGAAGACGACGGCCACGATCGAGGCGAGACCGCCGATGAGCTCCTGGGCCTCGAACGTCAGCTGCTTCGTGCCGTAGGTGAGCATCGCGCCGATCGCGACGGACAGCGCCACGGCGACTCCGACGCCGGTCCACACCCAGCGCAGCGCCCAGCGGCGGTCCGTCTTGACCAGGAATGCGACGAGGATGACCACGACGAGCGCGGCCTCGAGCCCTTCTCGCAGTCCGATGAGCGCGTTGCTCGCGATCACGGGGGCCTTCTTTCAGGATGTCCACAGGAATTACGCCATGCTGGCGTGACGGAATTCAGGAAAGCACAGGTAAGCCTTGCCTAACAAGCCGGGTCCAGTGCGAGAGTCCCCACATGAGCACACCCCCCGGCTTCTCCGGCTTCCCACCTGCCGCACTCACGTTCTACTCGGGCCTCGAGGCGGACAACTCCAAGGACTACTGGACCGCGCACAAGGCCGACTACGAGCGCCACGTCCGCGAGCCGATGCTCGCCCTGCTCGACGCCCTCGAGGACGAGTTCGGCGAAGCCACGATGTTCCGGCCCAACCGGGACATCCGGTTCAGCGCGGACAAGTCGCCCTACAAGACCCACCTCGGCGCATTCGCTGCAGCCAGCCCTGGCACGGGCTACTACGTCGAGATCAGCGCGGCCGGGCTCAAGGCCGGTGGCGGCTTCCACGCCCACACACCCGCGCAGACGACGCGGCTGCGGCAGGCCGTCGACGCCGAGTCCACCGGCGCGGAGGTCGAGCGGCTGCTGGATGACTTGCGCCGCAATCATTTCGACGTCCACGGGGAGAAGGTCAAGACCACGCCGAAGGGGTATGCCGCGGACCACCCGCGCATCGAGACGCTGCGCTACAAGGAGCTGATGATCATCCGCGACTTCGGAGACCCGAAGTGGGTCGGCACCAAGCGCGCTCTGACCGAGGTCCGCGACGCGTGGCGCGCGATCAGGCCCCTCACGGAGTGGGTCACCGAGCACGTCGGACCGGCCGAGCCCGGCGAGTCCCGGGCGCGGGGCCGCTGAGAGGCGTCATGGTTGTGGAGGGTCGTCGCCGCCCCAGCGACCTCGAACCTCCACACTTCAGACAGGAGGCGCCATGCACGTGATCCGTGCAGCGCAGGTGTTCGACGGGGAACGGTTCATCGGGGCGGCCGACGTCGTGCTCGGGGCCGGGCGGGTCGTCGACGTCGTGCCGCCGCGCGAGCACGCGTCCGACGTGGCCGTCGAGGACCTCGGTGAGGTGACGGTCCTGCCCGGGCTCGTCGACGCCCATCAGCACCTCAGCTGGGACTGCTCACCCGACCCGGCCGGGTGGCACCGCGACAACGACGACGACGTCCTGCTCGACCGGGCCCGTGCGAACGCGCGACGGGCACTCGCAGCGGGAGTCACGACCGTTCGCGACCTCGGGGGTCGCAGCGCGGTCACGCTCGCCCTCCGTGACGAGCTCGCGCGGCGCGGGTCTGCGGGTCCCGCACTGCTCGTGGCCGGTCCGGCGCTGACGACCCCCGGCGGTCACTGCTGGTTCCTCGGCGGCGAGTGCGCGGATGCCGACGCCCTGAGCCTCAAGGTGGCCGAGCTCGCCGGCTCCGGCGTCGACGTCGTCAAGGTCATGGCGACGGGAGGCAACGTCACCGCCGGTTCCATGCCGCACGAGTCGCAGTTCGGGCTCGCCGAGCTGCGGGTCGTCGTCGAGGCGGCCCACGACGCAGGCCTGCCCGTCGCCGCACACGCGCACGGCACCAGCGGTGTGGCGGACGCGGTGGGGGCAGGCGTCGACACCATCGAGCACTGCAGCTTCATGACCGCAGAGGGCATCGCCGAGGACCCTGCCCTCGTCGACCGCCTCGCGAGCTCGGGCATCCCGGTGTCGCTCACGGGCGGCAGCTCCCCGGGCGGCATCCTGCCGCCGGCCATCGCGGTGCGGATGCCGGCCCTCATGGAGCACATCAGGAGGCTGCTCGACGCGGGCGTCACCTGCATCCTGTCGACCGATGCCGGGATCGGCCCCGCCAAGCCCCACGACATCCTCGTCCACGCGATCATCCAGTCAGGACAGCTCGTCGGCATCCCGATCGAGCAGGCCCTCGTCATGACGACCTCACGCGCGGCGGACACGCTCGCCCTCGGCGACCGGGCCGGGCGGCTCCGCGGCGGACAGCCGGCCGACGTCCTCGTCGTCGCGGGGCGGCTCGACGAGGACCCGGAGGCGCTCCTGCGGCCGGTGCGCGTGCTTCGGGGAGGCGTCGCCGCCGGGTAACAGCCGGGTCCTCGTGACCCTGCCACGCGTCCAGCACTAGATTCCGTCGTGTGACCAGCCCCAACGCGCCCGTCGACGCCTATCTCATCGGCGGCGGCCCCGCCGGCCTCGCCACGGCAGCAGCGATGAAGCGCCGCGGCCTCCGCGGTGTGGTGCTCGACAAGGGCACCACGATCGGCAGCTCGTGGACCGGCCACTACGACCGCCTCCACCTGCACACGCCCCGCGAGCTCTCCGGGCTGCCGGGCCTGCCCATCCCGAAGGAGATGGGCCGCTGGGTCGCCCGAGACGACGTCGTGCGCTACCTCGAGCTGTATGCCGCCCACCACGACCTCGACGTCCGGCTCGGGTCCGAGGTGCGCCGGGTCGACTCCGGGCCGGGCGGGCGAGGATGGACCCTCACGCTCGCCGACGGCAGCAGGGTCGAGGCGCCGTACACCGTCGTCGCCACCGGCTTCAACCACACTCCGCGCGAGCCGGAAGTGCCTGGCCTGCAAAGCTATTCACGCGACGTGATCCTTGCGCGGCACTACCGCAACGGCGCGTCCCTCGCGGGCAAGGACGTCCTCGTCGTCGGCACCGGCAACACCGGCACCGAGCTCGCCGTCGACCTCGTCGAGCACGGCGCGTCGCGGGTTCGCCTCGCCGTCCGGACCGTCCCGCACATCCTGAGACGCTCAGCCGGGCCGTATGCAGCCCAGTACACCGGGATCGCGGTCCGCCGCCTGCCGGTGCCGCTCGTCGACCGCGCGGCAGCGCTCATGGAGCGGGCCACGATGCCCGACCTGACGGCATACGGGATGCCCCGCCCGGACACCGGGCTGCTCTCGCGTGTCGTCAACGACAACGCCATCCCGGTGCAGGACGTCGGGATCGTCGCGGCGATCCGGTCCGGCACGGTCGAGCCGGTGGCGGCCCTCGAGGCGTTCGACGGCGACGAGGTGCTCCTCGCGGACGGCACCCGGATCTCGCCTGACGCCGTGGTCCTGGCGACGGGCTACAGCCAGGGGCTCGGGCCGCTCGTCGGGCACCTGGGGGTCCTCGACCCGTTGGGGCGGCCCGTGGTCACCGGTGGCCGCACGGCGCGAGGGGCGGAGGGTCTCTGGTACACCGGCTTCACCAACCCGATCTCCGGCATGCTTCGCGAGATCGCCATCGACGCGAAGAAGATCGCCCTGTCCATGGCGCTGGCCAAGCGCGCCGCCCTGCGGTAGGCCGCACGGTCAGCTTTCAGGGCGCCAGCACGCGGCCGCCGAGGTTGAGGAAGGCGGATGCGACCGGGTCGGTGTCGGCGATCGCCGTCGCGAGCGCCTCGTCACTGGCTCGGCCCGACGCGAGCAGCGCGTGGTGCCGCGTCATCGCAGCCGCTGCCACGTCGTCGGGCACCGGAGCGACGGCCGCGACCGTCGACCGCGCACCGAGCGAGAGCAGTGACAGGGCGAGGCCGAGCGACTCGTGTCCGGGACGCGACGTGGCCAGTCCGACGTCACACGCGGACAGCACCACGTGATCGGCCCGGACGCCGGGACGCTGGAGCTCGTGCGCGAACACGGGGCCGTCGTGGAGCGCGAGCGAGGAGAAGAGCGGGGACTCGGTCTCGTGATGGCCGTGGGCCGCGACGTGAACCACTCCCGGCCGGCCGAGCGCCGCCAGCAGGGCATCTCGTCGCGACGGCCGGAGGACCTCGGAGCGGTCGCCCCACGTCGTCGCGATCTCGGACGCCTCGCTGCCCGCCCGAGGGACCGCCGGACCCACCGTGATGTGCACCTGCGGCGACTGCGTGCCGTTGCCGGGAACACCAGCGGTGCGGTCGCGGGGAGCGGTCCGCCGCGCGAACGAGGTCAGCGACAGGGCCACCGTGAAGGGCCGGCCGGCCATCGAGGGCAGCAGCGCCCACGGCAGACCGGAGACCTCCGGGCACGTCACCAGGACCAGCCCGCGCGAGGCGCGCCAGCCGCGCAGGATGGCATCGTCGAGCTCGGCAGCGCTGGCTCTCAAGGAGCCCCACACCATCGAGCTCAGCGGTCCGAGATGTCGGGTCGAGGCGGCGCGAAGGTCGACGCGGATGCGCTGCGCGAGCTCGCTCGCCCGCTGGATCGGCATCAGGTCGCGCAGCGACGCGCGCCCGCCGATGACGGCCACGGCGCAGAGACGACTCTCGTAGCGGAAGAACCACACGAGGTCGCGATCCGCCGCGACGAGCTGCTCCTTGGCCTCCCGCACCCGGATCGGAATGGCACCTGCCGCTGGACCGCTGCGCGTGAGCGCCCAGTCGCGGTCCCGGATGTCGCGCTCGAGGCGGGATGCCTCCGCCTGGAGCGCGGCGAGTCGCTCGAGGTCGGTGGCGCTCCTCAGCCGGGCCTGCACCGAGCGGAGGCGTTCGGTGAGCACCGCGAGCTGCTCGTCCTCTGGTCGCCCGAGCGACGGCAGCCGGTCGGTCGCGCTTCGCCAGCGCTCCAGAGCCTCGAGGACCGCGCCACTCCCGCGGGGGAACGCCAGCGACAGGTCGAGGTCCGCGAGGCGCGAGCCGTGGACGGCGCGGGCCGTCCGCAGGTCGAGGCTCGCGCTCGACTGCTGCCCCGCGGCAAGCCGCCGAGCCGCCTGGACGACCACCTGCTTGGCCCGCGTCCCGTTGCCCTGCGCCACGAGTACGGCAGCCAGGATCGCGTCGGAGTCGAGCTCGTCCGAGAGGGTGCCCACCAGCGTGCGGTCGAGCATCCGTCGATGGGCCAGCTCGACGTCGCCCCGAAGGAGCAGACCCTGCGCCGCCACGAGACGCGCGTTGTCGGCGAGCTCGGCGTCCCCGAGGTCCGAGGCGGTTCGCGTCAGCCCGTCTGCGGTCCTGACCGCCCGGTCCGGCACGTCGTCGGGGACGTTGCGCTGGTCGAGGGCTGCGCGCAGCCCGGCCAGGGTCGCGCGCCCGGCCCATGCTGCCGCGCCGAGCCGCTCGAAGGCGGCGCTGGCCTCGTTGGCGGCGGCGAGCGCCTGGTCGACACGACCGGACAGCCGGTAGGCGCGGGCCAGCTCGAGCTCGTGCTGGGCGAACCGCTCCAGGTGCTGCTCCGGGTCGAGCTCGGCGCAGCTGCGCTCGAGCTGGTCGATGGCCTCCGCGACGAGGCCGGCCTCGAGCAGGGCGCGGCCCTTGTCGAGCCGGAAGGTCGGCTCCAGCCCCTGAGCCGACAGGTCAGCGGACAGCCGCTCGGCAGCCCGCATGAGCGTGAGCGCCTGAGGCAGGTCGCCCCGCAGGTATGCCGCATACCCCTCGTTGTGCCGCGCCATGACCTCCTGCTGGGGGTAGCCGTGCTCGTGGGCGACCTCGGCGGCCTGCGCGAAGGCCTCTTCCGCGTCCTTCGTCTCACCGAGCGACAGGGCGAGCATGCCGCGGCTGATGTGCACCGAGCACTGCTCTCGTGCCGTGAACGCCTCGGGCCGCGACACCGCTTGGCGCATGTGCTGCCACGCCACTGCCAGCTCCCCGGCGCGACCGTGGATCTGGGCGCGCTGGAAGGCGATCCGAGCTTTCAGCTCGTCCCGGCCGAGGCGTTCGGCCAGCAGGGACGCGTGGTCGAGCCGCGCTCGCGCGGCGTCGAGCCCGGAGAGCAGGAAGTCGGACAGCGCCAGGGTGATCAGGGTGTTGACCCGCAGGGTGCCGACCTCGACGGCACTCGCACGGGCGGCACCGGGACCGCCGGGTCGCGCGCCGGAGCCTGGCGCGCTCTCGCGGCCGCCGCGCCTGCCGGTCACCTCGACGCCGGGCACCTCGATGCTGTCGGGCACCTCGATGCTGTCGAGCAGGTCGAGGGCCGCCTGAAGCGACCGCGCGGCCTCCGCAGGTCGGCCCGCGCTGTTGTGGACGACCCCGTGCTCCCGGAGGGCGCGGGCTTGTTCAAACGGGTCTATGGCTCGGCTCCGACGTCTCGTCGCCGGCCGACCCCTCAGATCTGGATCGTGGGGGTGATGACCGGTCGAATCTCCTTGTTGCCCGGGTCGGTGAAGATCACGAAGTGCACCGGCCCATGAGGTAGATCATCCAGAACAAACCGGCCATTCGCATCTGAAATCGCGGATGTGGTCGCTTCGGCCGTGACCGCATCGACCGTCGCACCGGGCACGGTGACCCAGCCGTCGACGCGGGCGCGCTCAGGGTTCTCCGCGGCCCCCACACTGACCATGAGGCTGACGTTCGCGGCCGTGAACGTGACGGACTCCACGGGGGTGGGCTCGGCCTGCAGGTCCGACCCGCGGGTCGTCAGCAGCGCGGAGTCCATCAGCTCGGCGACCTCGGCGTGCAGTGCCTGCACGGTCAGGGCGAACTTCATCCGCTCACCGAGGTCCGCCGGCACCGGGTCCGCGTGGTCGAACAGGTCCCGGATCGCGCGGAGGTTGGCGACGTCGCGCTCGTCGATGGCGTCGGTGTGCGAGGTCATGTCAGGCCGCCCATCCGGGGTCCGAGCCGAGGGCGACCCTCAGCTTCTGGAGGCAGCGGCCACGAGTCGGGCCGATGCTGCCCACCGGCATACCCAGCGCCGTGGCAATGGCGGAGTAGTCGGGCCGGTCGGCGAAAGCGATCACGCGGAGCAGTTCCTGGCAGCGCGGGGACAGTGAGGAGATGTGGTTCCAGAGGGCCCGCTGACGCTCGCTGAGGATCGACTCGGCCTCTGGGTCCAGGCTTTGTGCGGGCGCCTCGGGCACCTCCTCGACCCCGATCTCTCGGCGCGACCCACGCGAGAGCCGCCAGACCTCGCGCTTGACGACCACGACCAGCCACCCGAGCACGGCTGCCGGCTCGTGGATCGTCTCTGCGCGGTCCACCAGCTGCAGGAACGCGGTCTGCACGGCGTCCTCGCAGGCCGACGGCGTGGCCCCCTGGGCGCGCGCGGCGTTCCACAGCACCGGCGAGACGATGTCGACGAGCTCGGAGAGCCGCTCGCGCTCCCCGGCGAGGTATGCCGTGAACGCCTTCCCGGCGAGCGTGCCGAGTCCGTCTGACGCGGTCGGTGTCGGACTCATCGCGTCTCCTTGAGGGTGTTGCGAAGGGCGTTCACGGCGCGCCCGGTCATCGCCTCGTCCCCGATGTCGGCCAGGCCGCCCTCCGCGATGAGTGCCGACGCGAGCTCGCCGGCCAGGACCGGCGTGGCAAAGCTCGTGCCGCTCCAGACCGCGAAGCCGCTGCGGTAGTCGTCGGGGTCCATCGTGGCACGCACCTGTCCGGCGCGGCGGGGGAGCGCGACCGAGGCGTTGCCCGCGCCGTCGATGGGTGGGAAGGTGCTGACCAGCGCGACGCCCGGCCGGGACGCGCTGACGACCCGCAGGTCGTTGGAGAAGAGGGCCACGGTGTGGCGGCCGGGATTGTCGGCCCCGACGCTGGACAGCGGGGGCGCCGCACCGGGTCGGGCCGTCCTGCCCAGCCTGGCCGCCAGCGCAGCGGGAACGAAGGGGTTCGTCGTCGCGTCGTTGCCGACGCCGGCGACCACGAGCACGCCACGCTCGGCGAAGCGCGACAGCACCGCAGCGACCGGGCCGGTCGTGAAGGAGTCGTCCTCGGCGTAGTAGCCCAGTGACAGGGACAGGACGTCGACGACGTCCTCGGGGATGTCGTTGTCCTGCGCGTGGGCGTGGCGCCTGAACAGCGCCAGCAGCGCGTTGAGGACGTCGCTCTCTTCGGCGAGGCCGTCGTTGTCCATCACCGGGATCGACAGGATGTCGGCCTCCGGGCAGCCCTGGCGGACGAGCCCGGCGATGAAGGTGCCGTGGCCCTCGAGCTTGGCGCGGGATCCCGTCTGGGCGCTGGGTGCGGTCACCGCCGTCGGGTTGCCGGTCTCGTCCTCGACGAGGTCGGTGCCCTCGACACGGTATCGCCGCAGCCGCGGGGCGGTCGGCGCGGTCCCGGTCGCGCTGGGGCCGGCGTAGGGGAACCACGGGTGGGCCGCCACGGGAGTGTCGAGGATCGCCACCACGGGGCGCCGGTCGAGGGACCGGGCGCGCAGCGCCGGGTCCTCGATGACGACGCTCACCGGCATACGGCCGCCGCGTCCGGGGCGGGCGTACTCACCCGGACCTCCGGAGCCGATGCCGTCCCAGAACCCGATGCCATCCCAGAAGCCGATGCCGTCCCAGAAGCCGATGCCGTCCCAGAAGCCGATGCCGTCCCAGAACGGGCAGGGCCGCAGCACGTGCTCCAGGCTGACGTCGGCGGCGATGCTCTCCCCGCCCGAGCGCAGCTGCTGGAGCACCGTCCACGCGTCCACGGGCGAGGGCGCGACCTGCGCCGAGCGCACCTCGATGCTGCTGACCCAGAGGTCCTCGCGGATGTCCGGGGTGTCAGGGCCATCGGCGCTGCGGGGCCGGCTCTGCAGCACGGACCGCGCACGGGCCTCGCTGGACTCCGTCATGGCCGACGTGTAGCCGATCCGTTCCAGAGCGGCCTCGAGGTCGCTGAGCCGAGTCGACCGAACCCCGAGCGGGAAACCCTTGAGCAGCAGCCGGTCAGCGACGTACAGGGTGGGCCGAGGCGTCGGCGACCCGGTCGGACGCCAGGCCGTGGTGGGGTTCAGGGCACGCACGGGCCGAGGTCCTGCCAGCTGCGAGACCGGGTTCTTCCTCTTCTGACGTCCCCCGTTGCGACTGGTGCCCTGCGACGGCATGACCGACCTCCTCGAAGCAGCAGAGACCCTGCTGGACGACGCTGTTGAACTGGACCACTAACCCTTACATCGCGTCAGTACACCGGGGGCGCTTTTTGATACATCGGGCATTCGAAACTTTTCCGTCCGGGATGTATCAGGCGTGACGATCCCGTCTCTGTCCGGGCAGGGGGAACGTGGTCACCGGGCTGACAGGGGCGCTGCGGAGGGGCAGCAGGCCCGGTGACCTGGCGGGGGCGAAGGCGGTCAAGGGGTCCGCCCAAGGCCCGCGGGGGCGTCGGCAGGCAGCAGCCGACGCCCCTTCCGCCCGCCCGTGGCCGGGGTGCGGTTCAGGCCCTGAGGGAGTCGAGCCAGTCCTTCGCCGAGTCGAAGTCGCGGTCGGACGTGCCGGGCCGCGGGTCCGGACGGCCACCGTCGGCGCGCGGGTAGGACCCGAGGAAGCGCACCTGCGCACACACCCGGCGCAGCCCCATCAGCGTCTCGCCGACCCGGGCGTCCTGCACATGGCCCTCGAAATCGATCGAGAAGCAGTACGACCCCATCGCCGCGCCCGTGGGGCGCGACTCGAGTCGCGTCATGTTGACCCCGCGGACCGCGAACTGCTCGAGCAGCTCGAGCAGGCCGCCCGCGTGGTCCTCCTTCTGGAACAGCACGACCGTGGTCTTGTCGGCGCCGGTCGGCTCGGGCAGGGTGCCCGGGCGCGACACGAGCACGAACCGCGTGACCGCAGACCGGTTGTCTCCGATGTCGTCGGCCAGGACCGCCAGGCCCTCGCTGTATGCCGCGACCGGCGCGCACACGCCGGCGTCGAACATCACGTCGCCGGGGGCGCCGAGCGCCGCCGCGCTCGCCGCGGTCGAGAGCGTGGGGACGTAGACCGCGTCAGGCAGGTTCGTGCCCATCCAGCTGCGGACCTGGGCCCACGCGTGCGAGTGGGTGCCGACGGTGCGGACCTGCGCGAGCTCGGTGCCGGGCCGCGCGCACAGCACGAACGTGATCGGCACGAGGACCTCGCCGATGACCACGAGCGGGTCGCCGGTGGCGAGGGAGTCGAGGGTGGCGGAGACGCCGCCCTCGACGGAGTTCTCGATCGGCACCATGGCGGCGTCGATCTCGCCGACCCGGAGCGCGGCCAGCGCAGCGTCCACGGAGCCGAACGGGATGTGCTCCCGGCCCTCGGCTGCGTCCCAGGCGTCGAGCGCCATCTGGGTGAAGGTGCCTCGTGGTCCGAGGTAGCCGAAGCGGTGGAGCTCGTCAGGGGTGCGGGGCGGCGGTGTCACGACGCGTCCTTCGAACGGTGCTGGTTGCCTGGGAGGCCTGGGTGGTCTGTTGCCGCTGACGTGAGCGCCTGCTGCTCCTCGGGAGTGAGCGTGACGCTCGACTTCCCGCCGACGATGCCCTTGGCGTACGTGCGCGACTCTCCGCGCGCGTGGATCGAGCTGAGCACCAGCCCGTCGCCGAGGTCGTCGACGATCGCCGCCGAGAAGGACAGGCGGCCGCCGATGTCGCTGAAGGCGTCGTAGCGCACGACGGCGACGTTGCGCAGGCTCTGCCGGACGTCCTCGCGCGCCCCGGCGACCTGGTCCTGCAGCGTGGTCACCTCGGCGGTCAGGCGGTCGATCCGGTGGTTCTGGGTGGCCGCCACCCGGGCGATGTCGGTGGTGCCGTCACCGGAGAAGGCGGCGAAGTCGCGGCGCACCCGGGCGAGGCGGATCTGCGCCCCGACGGCCAGGAGCAGGGCGAGCAGCGCGACGGCCGCGGCCGAGATGGCCACGATCCTCAGCGTCGTGTCGTCCACGATCGGCAAGGGTAGCCTCGGGGGGAGCCGAAGGGTTCCTGGATTCCAGCCTGTGACCTCGGCCGATGCATACAGTTCTCATGCGTACTCTGTCCCCCGTGATTCGCCGCCACCCCGTCAAGACGCTCGTCGTCCTCCTCGTGATATTGGTGGCCGCACTGTCACTCGCCTACGTCAAGCGAACCGAGGTTCCGGTGCCGCCGACGACCGAGCCCAAGCCGGGCGACTCGCTGGTGGTCGTCGGCCTGGGAGGACTCTCGTGGGACGACGTGTCGAGCAAGGACACCCCGGTGCTCTGGGGCCTGCTGCGGGACGGGTCGGCCGCGTCGGTGTCGGTCAAGAGCCTGCACCTGACGACGTGCCCGACCGACGGCTGGTCGACGGTGTCTGCGGGCGAGGCGGCCGGACCCGAGTCGGCCTCCGCACGCCCCGTGTGCACCCCGCTGCCTACAGTCACCGGTGACGCGAAGTCCGGCTGGCAGGTGACCGGCTACGGCGACATCCTGCGCGCCTCCCGCGACGCCGAGTACCGCGCTCGCCTCGGCAACCTCGGCGACAGCTTCGCCGCCGACAAGACGTGCATCCAGGCGGTCGGGCCCGGCGCCGGGCTGGCCGCGGCCACCTCCGACGGCAAGGTGGCCAAGTACGCGCCGTTCCAGGCGACCACTCTCGTCGACGACCTGGCTCAGTGCCCGGTGACGATCGTCGACGTCGGTGGGATCGACCAGACCGACCCCAACCCGACCCGGCAGCTCGAGAAGATCAACGGCATCGAGCGCCGCATCCAGCTCGTCATGGACGCGATGCCCAACGGCGCCGACCTCATCGTCACGGGCCTGGCCGACCGGGACCAGCAGGAGCGGCTCCGCCTGCTCACCGCGAGCGGCCCCCACTACGGCCCCGGCCTGCTGGCCTCGGCGTCCACCCGCACCACCGGCGTCGCGCAGCTGTCCGACATCACCGCCACGACACTGCAGCGCGGCGGGGTCACGCCGGTCACGGCCATCGGTGGCCGCGCCCTTTCCGTCGTGCCGTCGCCGAACAACAGCGAGGCGACCGCCGCGAGCAAGCTGACCGTGCTCACGGACATCGACAACAAGGCGGACGCGATGCATCGCGTCGTCGCGCCGTTCCTCATCATCTGGCTCTCCGGCACGGCACTGGCGTTCTTCGTGCTGTGGGTCGTCCTGCGCCGCTCGCGCCCCTGGAACGCCCGGCTCACGCGGCAGCGCGTGCTCCGGATGGTGCGCCTCGTGGGTCTGGTGGCCGCCGGTATGCCGGCCGCGACCTTCCTGGCCAACCTCGTGCCGTGGTGGCGGTGGTCCACCATGACGAGCGTCAATGTGGCGATGTTGCTGGCGCTCGTCTTCGCCATCAGCTGCCTGCTCGCCGCCGTGTGCCTGCACGGGCCGTGGAGCTCGTCCGCACTGGGGCCGCTCGCGACGATGTCGGCGATCACGGCTAGCGTCATAGGTATCGACCTGCTCACCGGCTCACACCTGCAGATCTCGTCGATCTTCGGCCTGCAGCCGCTCGTCGGAGGCCGCTTCTACGGCATGGGGAACGTCGCCTTCGCCCTGTATGCCGCCGCCGTCCTGCTGCTGTGCGCCTCCCTGGCGCATGCCCTCGTCCGCCGCGACGCGCCGCGCCTGGCCGTCGTCGCAGTCATCGTCGTCGGGGGCGTCGCCCTGGCGGTCGACGTGCTGCCGGCCTGGGGCGCCGACTTCGGTGGCCCGATCGCTCTCGTGCCCGCGCTCGGCTTCCTGCTGCTCGGCGTCCTGGGCTGGCGGACGACGCTGCGCAGCGTGGTCCTCGTGCTCCTCGCGGCCGGGCTCGTCGTCGGGCTCGTGTCCTACCTCGACTGGCGCCGCCCGGAGGCGGAGCGGTCGCACCCTGGCCGGTTCCTTCAGACGGTGATCGACGGCGGCGCGTGGGACGTCATGTCACGCAAGCTCCTCGCGAACGTCGACCTCGCCATGCATCTGCCGGTGCTGCTCGCGGTGGTCACGGTGCTGACGGTCATCGCCGTGATCATCGTGGTGCGTCCCGGCATCATGCACACCGACTCACTGCGGCGCCTGCTCGAGGAGGCCCCGCTGCTGCACCGCGGTCTCTACTCGGTCATCATCATGGCTGTCATCGGGTTCCTCACCAACGACTCGGGAGCCGCGATCCCGCCGGTGGCGGCGCTGTTCACGATGCCGCTCGTCGTGTCCGCGGTGATGCACTTCCTGTCGATCGAGGCCCGAAAAGCGCCGGTCCGCCGGCGCCGCGACCGCCACCACTTGTAACTCTGGGCTCGCTCCGCTCGCCCGTGTTCGGCGCCCTGACGTCCCCCGCCTACCCCTCCACTTGGGGGCCGGGGCGCGCTTGTGGGTGGTCACGGGCCGGCATACCCCTCCACTTGGGGGCCGGGGCGCGCTTGTGGGTGTCACGGGCCGGCATACCCCTCCACTTGGGGGCCGGGGCGCGCTTGTAGGCCCCGGAGGTATGCCGCCGCCCACCACAACGGCGCCGCGGCCCGGTCTCGTAACCCGGACTGCCCGTTACAAGGGCTCGCTCCGCGCGCCGAACCCTCGGCTCAGCCGGGGCCGAGGCGGCGTCGCAGCTTGCGCACGCCGATCGCGAGGGCGACGTCGCGGTACTGCCCGGCGCGATGCACCTGCGATCGCCAGTCGGTGCCGGTGACCCGGTGGTGCAGGTCGCACGGCACCTCGATGATGGTCAGGCCTGCGTCGAGGACGTCGATCGTCATGCCGACCTCGACTCCCCAGCCTCGCGCGAAGGGTGTGGCCGCGGCGATCGCGGCCGGCGACAGGCACCGCATCCCGGACAGCGGCTGCGCGGGGCTCCAGCCGGTGAGCTCCTCGATGCCCCGGCGCGCGAGGCCGACGACGAGACCGTGACCGCCACCGGACTCGGCCTGCTCGGGAAGCGTGGCCACCGCGAGGTCGGCCTCGCCGCGCGCCACGGGCGCCACGAGCGCGCCGACGGCCTGCGCGGAGGCCTCGAGGTCGGCATCGACGAACAGGACCGACGCGCGGCCGTCGAGCCGGCCGACTCGGCGCAGGCCGTTGACCCGGCCGAGGCCGCTCATCATGGCGTCGGCCTTGCCGTGGTTGCGCGGGTGACGCACGACCTCTGCGCCCTCGCGAGCCGCGATGTTGCCCGTGCCGTCCGTCGAGCCGTCGTCGACGACCACGACCGTCACGACGCCCGGGATCGTCCGGACGCCGCGGATGGTCTCTGCGATGCGCGCCGACTCGTCCTTCGCCGGGATGATGACGGCGACTGGCAGCGCGGAGGTCGTCGTCATCGAGGGCCGGCCGTCAGCGCAGGGTGACCTGGCGGTTGGTGAGCCCGGCCCGGGCGCCGCGCTCGGCGGCGTTGAGGGGCTCGGTGGAGGCTGCCGCGTCGTCGATGCGCTGCTTCATCTGGGCGAGAGCGTCCTCGAAGTCCGCGGCGTCCGCGTCGGGGCTGACCTCCCAGACGGGGATGAGCAGGCCGCTGGACCGGAAGCAGCCGAGGAGGCGGCCGTCCTCACCGAGGTGGCTCTCGCCGGCCGCGTGCAGCCGGGCGAGCGCGTTGGTCGCGATGTCCTCGTCGAACGGCAGCACCCAGCGGACGTAGGTGCGGTCACCGATGCGGCACCAGAAGGCTGACGGAGCCGAGTCGAGCTTCACGGTCGGGATGGCGGACTCGTTGGCGCGTCGCAGGGACTCCTCGCCGTCGGCGTCGAGCTCGGCCTCAGCGACCCAGAAGTCGAAGCCGTCGTGGACCTGCATGTCCAGGGGGGAGTTGGCGTCGAGCAGGTCCTGCAGGCGCGGGGTGTCCTCGGTGGACACCGGGAGCGTCGCGACGGGCGAGCCGGGCTCGGCGGCGACCGCGAGGCCGATCGCCTGCGCGATGTCCCTGCTGGTGTCGCCGCTGGCGTTGCCGGACTGGATGCCCACGAGCACCTCGCCGTTGTCGCGGTGCAGCCCCGGCCATGCGAGCGGCAGGACCGTGGCGATCGTCACCTCTTCGGGCCCGCCGTCAGGGGCCTTGCCGGACGCGAACCGGACGGTGGCCGTCGCGGCCGGGACGATCTCACGCATCGCGACCCAGTCGGTCTCGTTGGGCAGCCCCTCGAAGGGGCGCGCCACGAACGGAGCCGGGACGGGACGTGTGGTGCGGTCTGCGCGCTGGCCGCGCGGTCGACGTGAAGCCTTACCCATGCGCGCAACCTTAGACGCCCGGGAGACCCTCAGGGACCACGTATGCCGCGGGGCGAGCTGCGGGTCCGCCGCGACCCCGCTCATCCAGTCGCGAAAGCGGCGGCGAGGGGCGCCAGGGCGTGGACGTCGGCGGGTCCGGCGAGGTCGACAGGCGAGACGAACACCGTGGTGACGCCGAGCCTGGCCAGCTCACGCAGCCTCGCGGCGTGCTCGGACGGGGTGCCGGCGTGGTGCCGTTTCGCGAATGTGGCCGCGGACACCCGTCCCCGATGTCTCTCGACCCGCGCCCAGACGTCGTCGCGGTCGTGCCCCACGAGAGGCAGGTCGAGGACGGTGACATGCAGCTCGCCGACATCGCGGTCGGCCTCGTGGGCCAGAGCGAGGTAGCGCTCGACCTTGGCCAGGCCCGCCTCGTCCGACGGGAGGTTGCAGCCGTCGGCGAGCCGGGCCGCGATCCGGAGCGTCCGCTCGCCTCCGCCGCCCACGATGACCGGGATGTCGCCCACCGGCCGCGGGTAGAGGGTCGTCTCGGGCAGCGAGACGCGCCGCCCGGCATACGGCTTGGTGCCCGGCGCCCACAGCGCCTTCATGGTCTCGATCCCCCGCTCGAGCGCGTCGAGGCGCAGCGCGGGGGTGGGGAGCTCCAGCCCGTATGCCGCGTGCTCACGCTCCCACCATCCGGCCCCAAGCCCGACGAAGACCCGGCCACCGGAGAGCGCCGACAGGGTCGCGGCCGCCTTGGCCGTGATCCCCGGGGCGCGGAAGGTCACGGGCGAGACGAGGGTCCCGAGCTGGAGGCGAGTCGTCACGGCGGCCAGCGCACCGAGGGTGACCCAGGGCTCCGGAATCGGGTCCCAGGCCCGGCCGACCTGCGGGATCTGGATCAGGTGGTCCATCAGGGCGAGGCCGGCGAACCCGGCCTCCTCCGCTGCGACAGCGACCGAGCGCAGCCAGGCCATGAGGTCGCCCTCGACCGGGAACCGTGACACCTGGAGCACCACGCCCTCGCGCAGCCCCCCACCCCCGCGCCCCGGCAGCCGGCCCGGCTCGGGGGCGGCGGGGTCGGGGGCGGGGTCACCGGCGGCGGGGCGGACCGTGTGCACCAGGTCCCAGCTTTCGGAGTCGAGCTGGGCGCGGGTCGCAGCCACCGAGGCGAGCTGTGACGTCAACACCCGCGCTGGGACCGGGCGGTCACGGGCGGCGTTGCGGGAGCGGCATACCGCGGCAGGGGTGTCGAGCACGACGACGACCGCGGGCAGGCCCGCAGAGCGAGCGGCGGCCAGCCATCCGGCACGGCGGGCCGCATCGGTCCCGAGCGTGTCGACGACCGTGGTCAGCTCACGGCCCAGACGGGCAGCGACGACCTGCTCGAGCAGCGAGAACGCGTCGACGGAGGCGTCGAGGTCGTGCTCGCCGCTGCCCACCACGCTGCGCAGCGCGTCGGACGAGACGATCTCCGTGGCGCGGTACCGCCCGGCGGCCCAGGTCGACTTGCCGGAGCCGGCCGCGCCGACGAGCACGACGAGCGCGGGGTCGGGCAGCGGCTCGGGCCGTGGGCGGGGCGGTGGCTCGCCGGGCATGGAGGCCTGCGCCGGGCCGGTCAGTGCGAGCGGCGGCGCGACGGACCGCCCAGGGAGGCCCAGACGGTGCGGCCGTTCGGGTCCTCGATGACGCCCCACTCGTGGGCCAGCGAGCGCACGATCCGCAGGCCGCGTCCCCCGGGACCCCACGTGGTCGGCGGCGACGGGCGCGGAACGGTCGACCCACCGCCGTCCGAGACCTCGACCTCGACGACGTTGTTCTTGACCTTCCAATGCACGCGGATCGCGCCGTCGGTCAGCGGCTTGGCATGGCGGATGGCGTTGGCGACGAGCTCGCTCACGACGATCTCGGCCTCATCGATGACCTGGGCCGGCACCTGGCGCGCGAGCAGGTCCGCGACGAGCTCGCGCCGGATCCGCGGCGCCGCGGACGGTGCCCACTGGATGCGAACCGTCCGCTTCTCGCTCATCGGTGCCGTCGGCATGCTGCTCATCGAGGGTCTCCTGCCGATCGCTGCCGCGGCCCGTCCGGCATCGGTGCCCGTCGTGGGCACTAAGCCTCTCCCCTGGTTGGTCGCCACGCGTACAGCCTCCTTCGGGCGAAATGCCACGCCCCCGCGAGCACGGTAGCCAAACCTGGGGCATAGCTCAATGAACGATGTGATAAATCCTCGCGGCCCTGACCTGCACATTCACCAATCTGCTGCCATCTAGGGAATTCACTAGATGTTGCGATAGCAGCCGATCGGCGGCCTGGCGCGCACGGTCATGGACGTACCCAGATACTCCCAGGCTCTTGCAAGCCGAACACTCACGATATATCGTGACCGTATCGCGACTGTTCGTGAGTCGCGCGGAACAAGGAGAAACCCATGTACGGACACAGACACACCAGACACGAGTCAGGCTGGGACCCCAAGTGGGGCGGTGGCTGGGGCGGTGGCTGGGGCGGCGGCTGGGGCGACGCCCGCGGCTGGGGCGGCCCCGGGGGCCGTGGGAAGCCCGGTCCCCCACCGTGGGTGCAGGACATCGTGCGCCACTTCGGCGGCCCGGCCTTCGGGCCCGAGTTCAACCGCCGCGGGCCCCGCGCCCGGCGCGGTGACGTCCGCGCCGCCATCCTCGACGTCCTCGCGGGCGACGAGATGAACGGCTACCAGCTGATCCAGCAGATCTCCGAGCGCACCAAGGGCGCGTGGAAGCCGAGCCCCGGCTCGGTCTACCCGACCGTCCAGCAGCTCGAGGACGAAGGCCTCGTCGAGGGCCGCGACGTCGAGGGCCGGCGGATGCTGCGCCTCACCGATGCCGGGCGCCGTTACGTCGAGGAGAACGCCGAGGAGATGGCTGCCACGTGGCGGGCCTTCGACGAGGCGGACGAGGGCGGCGACGGCCCCTGGGCCCACGCGACCCGCCCGGACGACAGCTCCGAGTCCAACCCGATGCCGATCGTCGGCCAGGTGATGAGCGCCATGTGGCAGATCGTCACCACAGGCACGTCGCAGCAGCGGGCCGAGGCCACGGAGATCCTCACCGAGACCCGGCGCAAGCTCTACCGGCTGCTCGCCGAGGGCGACCCGGAGTGAGCCGGCTCTGCGGGGTCCGGGGGTGATCACCCCCGGACCCGGCAGCTCCTACCGCATCTCCATGGCCGTGGGCGGTGGGTCCCGTCGGCGAGCGATCCGGCAGGATGGCCCGGTGTCCACGACCGCACCCTCCGGCCTGCTCGTCGCGGGGACGTCCTCCGACGCCGGCAAGTCGGTCGTCGTCGCCGGCCTCTGCCGGGCACTCGTGCGCCGCGGGCTGACGGTAGCGCCGTTCAAGGCGCAGAACATGTCGAACAACTCGATGGTCTGCGCCGACGGCGGCGAGATCGGCCGGGCGCAGTACCTCCAGGCCCAGGCCGCCCGCGTCGTGCCGACGACGGCGATGAACCCCGTCCTGCTCAAGCCGGGCACCGACCGGCGCGCCTTCGTCGTCGTCCGCGGGCACCCCGCGGGCACCCTCGAGGCCGGAGAGTATGCCGTCGGGCGGGCTCACCTGGCCGAGGCCGCCTTCGCGGCCTACCGCGAGCTCGAGGCCGGCTATGACCTCGTGGTGTGCGAGGGCGCCGGGTCTCCGGCCGAGATCAACCTGCGGGCCGGGGACTACGTCAACCTCGGCCTGGCCCGCGCGTTCGGGCTGCCGGTCGTCGTCATCGGCGACATCGACCGAGGCGGCATCCTGGCGTCCCTCTACGGCACCTGGGCGCTGCTCGACGAGGCCGACCGGTCGCTGCTCAAGGCGTTCGTCATCAACAAGTTCCGAGGCGACGTCAGCGTGCTGGAGCCGGGTCTCGACGAGATCACCCGGCGGACGGGCGTGCCCTTCCTCGGGGTGGTCCCGTGGCTCCTCGACGTCTGGCTCGACAGCGAGGACACGCTCGAGGTCGGTCACTGGCGGGCCTCGACAGCGCTGTCCGCGACCGCCCGCGACCGGCTCAAGGTGGCCGTCGTGCGGCTGCCCCGGATCTCCAACGCCACCGACGTCGACGCGCTGGCCGTCGAGCCGGGCGTCGACCTGCTCGTGACCGTCGACCCGGCCGTCGTCGAGGCCGCCGACGTGGTCGTGCTGCCCGGATCCCGTTCCACCGCAAGCGATCTCGAATGGCTGCGCGAGCGCGGCCTGGCCGCGGTCGTGAGCCGGCGCGCTGAGGCGGGCCGCCCTGTGCTCGGCATCTGCGGCGGCTACCAGATGCTCGCCCAACGGATCGCAGACGACGTCGAGGGGCGCGTCGGCGAGGTTCCGGGTCTCGGGCTGCTGCCGACGACCGTCGAGTTCGGCGAGTCGAAGGTCCTGGCCCGGCCGAGCGGGGCGTGGCGCGACCACCAGGTCGACGGTGCCTACGAGATCCACCACGGCATCGCCCGCCGTCTGGACGGCCACCACGCCGAGCCCTTCCTCGACGGCTGGCAGTGCGGTCAGGTGTGGGGCACGATGTGGCACGGCGCCTTCGAGAGCGACGGATTCCGCCGCGCCTGGCTGGCCGAGGTGGCGGCCGCCGCTGGTTCGCAGTGGCGGGCCGACCCCACCGCGCCGGGCTTCGCAGCGCGACGGGAGCACATGCTCGACACCCTGGCGGACGCCCTCGATGAGCACGTCGACATCGACGCCCTGGTGTCCCTGACCCGCGCCGGGCGCGCTTCGTGATCAAGCGAGTTCGAGTGATCGGGATCGGGATGGGCGACCCCGACCACCTCACCGGCGAGGCCATCCGGGCCCTGCGCACCGTCGACGTCTTCCTCGTCGCGGACAAGGGCGGCCGGGCATCCGACCTCGTCGCCGCACGCCAGGCCATCTGCGACGCCTTCATCCCACCAGACCACCCCTACCGCGTCGTCGAGGTGCCCGACCCGCGCCGGGGGCCGGACGCCGAGCGTGACGAGACGGCATACGGGCAGGGCGTGCGCGACTGGCACTCAGCGCGCGTCACGGCATACGCGGAGGTCATCGACGGGCTCGCCGACGGCGAGGAGACCGTGGGCTTCCTCGTCTGGGGCGACCCGGCCTTCTACGACTCGACGATCCGCGTCGTCGATGCGCTGCGCGAGCGGTATGCCGTGGAGCACGACGTCATCGCAGGCGTCAGCGCCCCCCAGCTGCTCGCGGCGCGGCACAGAATCCCGCTCAACCGGATCGGCGCCTCCATCCACATCACGACGGGCCGGCGCCTGGTCGAGGAGTACGACCCCGCGCTCGGCGACGTCGTCGTCATGCTCGACGCAGGGCTCGCGTGCGCCGGGCTGGTGGGCACGCACCCGGACCTCGAGCTCTTCTGGGGCGCCTACCTCGGGTCGGCCCATGAGGTGCTCGTCTCGGGCCGGCTCGCCGACGTCATCGACGAGGTCCGGCGGGTGCGCCGGGAGTCACGTGAGCGCCACGGCTGGGTCATGGACACCTACCTGCTCCGGCACCCGGACCAGACTCGCTGAGCGACCGGGTCGACCCCTCCCTGGCCGCCACGGGCATCCAGGATGGCCTAGCATCGCGGCGTGCAGGGAGCGCCGTCGCCGACCGAACCGAACGCCGCCGTCGGCCGGCTCGTCGACCACCCCGTGCCCGACCCGCGCGGCCCGGCACGCTTGGCGTTGTTCTTCGGCGGCCTGTCACTCGTCCCGATAGGGGTGCGCGCCGGCAACGCCGCGGCCCTCGACGCCGAGCGGGCAGCTGCGGCTGACGGCGGGTCCGTCCTCGCCTTGCCCGCCAACGACCTCGAGCGGTGGTGGGCGAACGCAGGCGTGGCGACCTTCGTCGTGGCGGGTGTGTTCGCCTGCATCTGGCTCGTGCGGCTGCAGTACGCGCTCGTGCGCCGCGGCGCTCTGACTCGCGTCGTCCCCGACCTGGGCTTCTGGGTCATGTGGGTCCTGCCGATCGTCGCGTGGATCCTGCCCGTCGTGCGCATCAACCGCCTCGACCGCGCGCTGCGGCCCCGAACTTCCTGGCGGGACCAGCCATTCGCGCTGTGGGCCTGGGCGGCGGTCTGGGTGTTGATGGCCGACACGCGGCTGTGGAGCCCGCGGGGGCTGGGCGAGACAGGGACGCCCCTCCTTCGAGCCGTCGCCGACGTCGATGTGGCCTGGTGGCGCCTCGGGGTCGCGGTTGCGGCCTACGTCCTCTGGTATGCCGTGGTCGTGCGGATCACCGACGCGGCCGACCGCGCCCAGCTCGCCTCACGGGACCGTGTGCAGGTCTCGGGGTCCTGACCCCGAGGCCTGCACACAGCGCTCCTGCCGGCCTGGCTCCCGTCGGGTCAGAGGCTGCTGTAGAAGTCGATGACGTCGCCGACGAGGACCTTGGTGTCGTCGTGGGCGGCGTAGTGGCCGCCGCCCTCCCGGACGTTCCACATCCGGATGTCTGCATGGTCCCGCTCGGCGAACCGGCGGATCGACTGGAAGTCGTTGGAGTAGGACGAGAGCCCGACCGGCAGCGTCGTGGGGCCCTCCGGCCGGTGCTGGGCCAGCTGGTTCTCCCGGTAGAGCCTGATCGCCGACCCAGCGGTGCCCGTGAACCAGTACGTCGCGACGTTCGCGACGACGAAGTCGTCGTCCTGGTCGAGCATCAGCTGGCTGTTCCAGGCGAGCAGTGCGACCGGCGAGTCGGCCAGGGCGTGCGCGATCGTCTGCGGAGACTGGCTGTGGAGCAGGTTGAAGGCGCCCATGGTCTCCCAGAACCACTGGAGCTTGGCCATGGCAGCCTGCTCGTCCGGCGTGAGGTCGACCAGCTCGGCGGGGTCGCCGGTCGGGAACGAGAAGAGCTGGGTCACGTGGATGCCGATGCAGTGCTCCGGGTCCAGCCGACCCACCTCGGGGGAGATCATCGAGCCGGCGTCGTTGCCGACCGCGCCGTAGCGCTCGTAGCCGAGCCGGCGCATGAGCTCGACCCAGGCCCTGGCGATCCGGATGTTGTCCCAGCCGGTCTCGGTCGTGGGGCCGGAGAAACCGTAGCCCGGCATGGACGGGATGACCACGTGGAAACCCGCTGCCGTGAGGGGCTCGATGACGTCGAGATACTCGACCACGGAGCCGGGCCACCCGTGCGTGAGGATCAGCGGCGTGGCGTCGTCCTGCTCGGAACGGACGTGGATGAAGTAGATCGTCTGGCCGTCGATCGTCGTGGTGAACTGCGGGTACGCGTTGAGGCGGGCCTCGAGCGCCCGCCAGTCGAAGGCGGTTCGCCAGTGCTCGGCGAGCTCACGGACGCGCGAGACCGGGACGCCGTACGCATCCTCGGCGCCGGCGATCTCGTCGGTCCAGCGAGCGCGCGCCAGCCGGTCGCCGACGTCGTCGAGGTCGGCCTGCGGGACCTCGACGCGGAAGGGGCGGATCTCGGTGCTCATGATGCTCTCCTGTTCGAACGGAATGAACTGTTCCGTTCCACAGTAGCGGAACGCTTCATTCCGCACAACCCCTAGGATGGGATCCATGGCGACGGCATCAACCGGCCCCTCAGGCCCCTTGGCCCCCTCTGGCCTCTCCGGCCGCAAGGCGCAGGCGGCCCGCAACGACACGGCGATCCTCGACGCTGCCCGCACGGTCTTCCTGCGCGACCCCTCCGCGCCGATCGCCGCCGTGGCTGCCGAGGCGGGCGTCGGCATCAGCGCGCTCTATCGGCGCTACGCCAACAAGGAGGCCCTCGTCGCCAGCCTGTGCGCGGAGGGGCTGGACCGGTATGCCGCTGCAGCCGAGCGGGCGCTCGCCGCCGACGGAGATCCGTGGCAGGCCTTCGCCGGCTTCGTCACCGAGGTCGTCGACGAGGACGTCCACGCCCTCACCGTGCGCCTTGCCGGGACGTTCCGCCCGACGCCGGAGCTCGGCGCCAAGGCGGCCCGCGCCACCGCCCTCGGGGCGGAGGTCTTCCGGCGCGCCGACGAGGCGGGCGCCCTCCGAGCCGGGTTCGTGTTCAACGACGTGGGCATGGTGCTGGAGCAGGCGACCGCCGTGCGGGTGTCCAACCCCGAGCGGACCGTCGTGCTGCGCCGTCGCTACCTCGCCTTGACGCTGGCCGCGATCCGCGCTCGCGGGCTGCAGGGCGAGGCGGCCGCCCCGCGGGACCTCCCCGGGCCCCCGCCGACCGACGCCGAGCTCGGCGAGCGCTGGGCCATGCGGGACTGAGCGGTCGAGCGGCGAGGGAGCCGGGACAGGGAACGCCCGGCCATCGATCCGCCCCGAGCGAGTCCCTCGGTCCTACGTCAGATGTCGGTGACTTCGCCGGAGCTGCTGATGAAGTGGTGCATGTCCAGGTCGCAGAGCCGGTAGCGCTTGGGCAGAATCTCCCCGCCGATGGCATAGCCCGCCCGGCGCTCCCATTCCCCGAGCTCGAAGTCGGGAGTGATCTCAAGCTTTTGGAGGCCCTTGACGCTCTTGTAGGCATAGAGGCCGAAGTCGATCAACCGAAGCGGATAGCCGCGCTCGAGCGGGAGCGGTGCCCCATTGAGGCTGTCGATGAGCAGTGCACGCCGTGCCAGTGCAGGCCGCAGCGGTATGGTCGACTCGTAGACCCCCTTGTCGGGGGAGCCGATGCTTGTCTGCCTCAGGTAGAGCCCCTCTGAATTCCCGTCCCACCCGCATCCGCGAAGAGCGTCCGCGAGCAGGACCCCACTCCAAGCCTCCCGGGTGCTCCAGTTGCAGACACACACATAGCGCCGATTCTCATGCACTCGTGGGAGCTCTTGGAACTCGTCGTAGCTCAACACGGTGCTTGGCATTCCTAGCCCGACGATCCGCAGCCGCCACGCGTTGCGGTCAACGTGCGCTGGTGGCCCGTCCTGGTAGTAGCGGAGCGACGACGGCTTTCGGGACCGTTGGCGTGCAGTCGTTGTCGTCATCCGTGTGCCTCCTGGAGGGGCCGGAGACAGCGGAATCCGATGAGATTGTCTCGCAGACCGGGGTGGTAGTTGTCCCGCGCCGAGCCGCGCAGATAGTCCGCATCATGCAGCCCTGACCCTCCGCGGACCACATGTGGCTGATATTCGTCAACCAGGTGCAAAGGATTCCGATCGGGACGGCCGACATAGCCAACTGCGTAATTGTCAAGGCACCACTCGGCGAGGTTCCCGACCATGTCACGACAACCGCATGGAGAGACGTTGGTGGGGTGGGCATCCGGACGAGTGGGGCGCCGCTCGGTGGGTTCGCAGTCAGGGGCGTAATTGGCGCGATCAAGGGTTGGGAGCTGCTCGCCCCAGGGATATGTTCGACCCGCAGGTCCTCTGCACGCGAACTCCCATTGCGCTTCACTGGGCAGCGTCTTGTCACCCCATCGCGCAAACGCGAGTGCCTCCCACCAGCTGACCCCGGTCACGGGCACATCCGGATCGGTGGCCCATAGCGGATCCTCCCAGTACGTAGGAGCGGTGATCCGGTTGGCCTGGACGAACTCCCAGCCCGCTGGCGTCCATAGCGGTGCGGTCGTGTAGCCGCCATCAGCGATGAACTCGGCGAACTGACGGTTGCTGACCGGGTCGCGATCGATCTGGAATGCATCCAGGTACACCTCGCGAATCGGCTGTTCGTCAGGCGAGTGCATCGAGCCTTGACGGAGAGTCCCGGCCGGGACAAGGCACATGTGCACGTCGTGAGCCGACGCCGTCGTCATCGCAGAAGCCGGAGGGTGCCTGTGAGACTGACCACCTTCTTGCGTGGTCCGTACAGCGCCGCCCCGAGGTACGTGAGCTCCTCACTGCTGGACGACTCGAGCGCCTCGGCGTAGTCGTCGTATGTGCGCGTGCGTTGTGCGCAGTCAGAGAAGCCGACGACCAAAAGGTCATGCAAGTCCTCCCTGGCTAGCCCGCAGATTGCCTTCAGGTGTTCGGTGGATGCCGTGAGGATCGGGATGGGCGTGGTCGTGATTCCGAGATGAGTGCACCCATCCGCGTCCTTGAGATCCGGGCCGACAAGCTCCGGGACACGATGTCCCACAGTCAACGTCAGGACGGCCGCCGTGTTGGCGGCCAGTCCACTGGGCAGCGACGAGTCGACGACGACGGCTAGTTTCATGGGTGGCTTCATGATGGTGTTCTGGCTCCTTGCGGATCATCCAACGAGTGGTCGTTTCGCGTGCTCTGCGTCACACCTGCGATGACGATGAGCCCACCGAGAACCTGTGCGGCGCTTGGACGCTCGTGAAGGACGAGCAATGCAATGCCAAGCCCGAAGACTGGGACCAGGTTGAGCAGGTTCACAGCGGTACTGGGCTGTAGCCGTCGTAGGCCCCGCGCGTAGAGAACGAGCCCGACCAGCGAGCAGCCCAGAGCCAGGGCTGCGAGCGATGTGAGTGTCGCGCCGGGGCCGGCTGGGACCCGCCACCGAGGAATCTCGAGCGCCGCCAGCGGCACGAACCCGAGCGCTCCGGCAGTGGTCTGGTGATAGATGACAGTGGATGTGGTGTAGCGGCTGGCGACATCGCGGGTGCAGAAGCTGTACAACGCCCACACGAGCCCACTGAGGATCAGCATGACATCGCCGACGAGTCTGGCGGAGTGAGTGCCGGGGCTGTATCCGACGATGATGGTGACACCGACCAGTGCCAGGCCGATGCCGAAGACGGTGCCGCGACGAGGAAGCCGTCGGTGGACCAGGGATTCCACGCACACCGTCAGTGCGGGATAGCACGCGACGAGCAGCGCAGCATCGGTCGGTGTGGCCAGGTCGACGCCGACATTCTCGATGCTGAAGTAGCAGGTGATCCCGAGCAATCCACCCAGGGCCAGGCGGAGACGGTCAGCCCGCGTGGGCGCCTCGTGTCCGCGAGTCAGACGTACCCAGACGGCCAGAACTGCGGCCGCGACGGTGAAGCGAACGAGTCCCACGGTCAAAGGCGGGACTTCCCGGAGCGCCACCTTGGTGAGCGTGTACGAACTGGAAAGGACCGCCGCGGCAGCCACGACACTGGCCACGGGTCCCGCGGCGCCGGCCCGTATCGTGCGCGCGGTCGGGAACGGCGCCGCGGTGTCGATCGCGGGACTCATCTCGGGTCCGCGCCCGTCGCCGCGGCACGACCGAAGACCGACCAGAGCATCCGTATCGGTCGAGTGCGTGAGATGAAGCACAACTCGTGTCGACGCGCTGCTGGCGCCGTGGTGAGCGCGAGGTCGAACTCCCCGGCCGCGGCCCGCGCCGCCGCGGCGCTGGTCGAGGTCGCAAGGATGACCTCGGACACCTGGTATCCCGGAGGCAACAACTGCCCGATAAGTGCGCGCGGCGCCGGGTGGGTCGCGATACGGCATGACAGCGGGAGCGGAGCATCCGAACGTGCCGCGAGCCCGTACACCGGGGTCTCGAACACGAATGCCTGCTCCAGGTCAAGGCGGGAATCCATGTAGAAGGTATTCACTTCCGAGTAGGCGTTGGCCACCAGCAGACGCTCAGCCTCCCCGGAGAGCACGGCCGCGCTGGCCAGTTCATAGCTGGGGAAGAGCCGAATCGGGTTCGCCCCCGGGTCTCCTGTCGACTCGGCAAAGAAGCGCGCGGCTGCCTCGCTACTGGTTCCCGTCGGGCCGAGCGTTGCGGTGGCACCGACAGGCGGCCGTGGAACGTGAGCTCCCGAGCGAAAATGCGCAACAGCCGCCGGGCCGTCCCCGCGAGCATCAACGGTAGGCATCGGACACGGACCCCGCCCTCTTGACGCTACCCGATAGGTAGCGGATGATAGTCACTACTTAGGTGGTTACGTTCTACTGTGCCAACACGGCACCCGCCACGTCAACCCACTCACCGGCGCGCGGACGCTCCTGAGCACAAACAGACGTCAGCAAATGAAGGGAAACATGATGGAAGCAGACGTCGTGCGGCACCTCCAGGCGGTCGGGCTCACCGAATGGGAGGCTCGCGCCTACCTGGCCCTGCTGGAAGAAGCCCCCGTCTCGGGGTATGCCGTGTCCAAGAGATCCGGGGTGCCACGCTCGAAGATCTACGAGGTCCTCGACTCGCTGCTCAGTAAAGGTGCCGTCCACGTCGCTCGGGGCGACAAGAACCTGTACGGCGCCATCCCGCCCCAGGAGCTTGTCCAACGTCTGAGGGCCCGAGCGTCACAACAGCTCGATGCCGCCGAGTCCGCCATGAGCAGCTACGCCCAGCAGGTCGGCGGCAACTCCGCAATCTGGGACCTGCAGGGCCGGGTAGAGATCCTTGAACGCACCAAGCAGCTCATCCGCGCGGCGACGACCCGCATCATGGTCGAGATCTGGGCACCCGACTCGGGAGAGCTTCAAGACGACCTGCTCGCCGCATCGGAGCGCGGGGTCGAAGTCATCGCAGTCACGTACGGCGAGGTTCGCTACCCGTTCGCCGAGGTACACCCTCATCCGTCAACTGACGAAGTCACCACCGGCCTCGGCGGACGCTGGCTGGTGGTCAGCGCCGACAACCGGGAGATCATCGCCGGCATCATCTCCAGCGGCGCGCAGAGCCGGGCCGCCTGGACGAGCCATCAAGGCCTGGTCGTACCCATCACCGAGCTCATCGCCCACGACCTGTACAAGCTGGAGATGCTCCGAGCGCGGGGGGAGGAGCTGGAGGCCGACTTCGGTCCGGGCCTGGCCCGCCTTCGCGAAAGGTACTCGTGGACGGCGCAACAGTCCCGATGGCGTTGAGCCGATGCCAGGCCTCTCGGCATGCTTGGGTCTCCGACCGACAGCGGTCTCGACGCCTTGCGACCAGCTCGGCGAGTGCTGGACGCCGCGCGACTGAGAACGGTCAGCCCTCGAGCTCGCCTTCGACATCGAGGTACACCTGCTGGAGATCGGCGAGCAGCTGGGCGCCCGGCTCGGCCCAGAGGCCGCGGTCGACCGCCTCGTGAAGCCGCTCGACCATGCCCTGCAGCGCCCACGGGTTGGCGTGCTGGAGGAAGTCGCGGTTCTCCTTGTCGAGCACGTAGGTCTGTGCGATCTGCTCGTACATCCAGTCGGTGACGACCCCGGCGGTCGCGTCGAAGCCGAAGAGGTAGTCGACGGTGGCCGCCAGCTCGAAGGCACCCTTGTACCCGTGCCGGCGCATCGCCGCGACCCATCGCGGGTTCACGACGCGAGACCGAAAGACGCGAGCGGTCTCCTCCGTGAGGCTGCGGGTGCGCACGGCATCGGGCATCGTGGAGTCGCCGACGTACGCCCGCGGCTCGCGTCCGGTCAGTGCTCGGACGGTGGCGACCATTCCGCCGTGGTACTGGAAGTAGTCGTCGCTGTCGGCGATGTCGTGCTCTCGAGTGTCGACGTTCTTGGCGGCGACGTCGATGCGCCGGTAGGCGCGCTCCATGTCCCCGCGAGCGGGTATGCCGTCCAGTCCCCGCCCGTAGGCGAAGCCACCCCACGTCGCGTACACCTCCGCAAGATCCTGGTCGGAGCGCCAGGTCCCTGCCTCGACGAGCGGGAGGATGCCGGCGCCGTACGACCCGGGCTTGGAGCCGAAGATCCTCGTGGTGGCCCGTCGTCCGTCACCGTGGTCGGCCAGGTCGGACTGGACGTTGGCCCGGACGAAGTTGTCCTCGGCGCTCTCGTCGAGGTCGGCGACGAGGGCCACGGCGTCGTCGAGCATGGCGATGACATGCGGGAAGGCGTCTCGGAAGAAGCCGGAGATGCGCACGGTCACGTCGATACGCGGGCGACCGAGCTCGGCCAGCGGGACAGGATCGAGCCCGACGACCCTGCGGGACATCTCGTCCCAGCGCGGACGGACGCCGATGAGGGCCAGCACCTCGGCGATGTCGTCGCCGGACGTCCGCATGGCAGAGGTGCCCCACACGGACAGGCCGACCGACCGAGGCCACTCGCCCGTGTCGGCACGGTGGCGCTCCAAGAGCGACTCGGCCATGGACTGCCCTGTCTCCCAGGCAAGCCGGGACGGGATGGCCTTCGGGTCGACCGAATAGAAGTTGCGTCCGGTCGGCAGCACGTTGACGAGCCCACGCAACGGCGAGCCGGACGGTCCGGCCGGGACGTACCCGCCGTCCAGGGCGTGCAGCACCGCGTCGATCTCGCCGCTCGTGGCCCTCAGACGTGGGACGACCTCCTCGCACGCGAAGGTGAGCGAGCGGCATACGCCGTCGTCGGGGTCACCCAGCACGTCCCGCACGACTGACGGCACCGCGGCAGCGTCCCACCCCCTGGCCGCAAGAGCGGCGACGAGCGCGCTCGCCTGCGCCTCGATCCGATCCGCGGTCGTGCGTCCGGCCTCCCCCTCACTGAGGCCGAGCGCGGTCCGTAGCCCGGGCACGGCGCCGGCAGTGCCGGCGAAGACCTGGCTGGCTCGCAGGACCGTGAGCACGAGGTTGTCCAAGGTCTCCCCGGTGGGCGCCTCTCCGAGGATGTGCAGGCCGTCGCGGATCTGGACGTCCTTGACCTCGCACAGCCAGCCGTCGACGTGCATGACGAACTCGTCGAAGGCATCGTCGTCCGGCCGATCGGTGAGCCCCAGGTCGTGGTGGAGCGCTGCCGCGTGCACGAGTGCCCAGATCTCGGCGCGAAGGGCAGGCGCCTTCGCGGGGTCCATCACCGAGACATTGCCGTACTCGTCGAGCAGCTGTTCGAGCCGCGCGATGTCGCCGTAGGACTCGGCACGGGCCATGGGTGGCACCAGGTGGTCGACGATCGTCGCGTGAGCACGCCGCTTGGCCTGGCTCCCCTCCCCGGGGTCGTTGACGAGGAACGGGTAGACGAGCGGGACCGAGCCGCCCGTCGCGTCGGGACCGCACGACGGGGACAGGGCGAGGGTCTTACCCGGCAGCCACTCGAGGTTGCCGTGCTTGCCCATGTGGACGATCGCGTGTGCCCCGAAATCCCTTGCCAGCCAGTCATATACGGCGAGGTAGTGATGCGTGGGCGGGAGGTCCGGGTCGTGGTAGATGGCGATCGGGTTCTCGCCGAAACCGCGAGGCGGCTGGATGAGGATCACGACGTTGCCCGCGCGCAGGCTCGCCGCGACGATCTCGCCGTCCGGGTCGCCGTGACGGTCGACGAAGACGTCGCCGGGAGCCTCGCCCCAGTGGTGGACGACCGCCTCCCGCAGCCGCTCGGGGAGAGTCTCGAAGTGCTCGCGGTAGCGGTCGGCGCGGATGCGCACGGGCTGGCCGGAGAGCTGCTCCTGGGTGAGCCAGTCCTCGTCCTGGCCCCCCGCCTCGATGAGCGCGTGGATGAGCGCGTTGCCGGCGGTCGTGTCGGCCGACTCTCCGTCGACCGGGTCGAGCGGACCGGTGCCCGGGATCTCGCCAGGTGCGCCGAGGTCGTATCCCGCGTCACGCATGGCGCGCAGCAGCCGGATCACGGAGACGGGCGTATCGAGCCCGACGGCGTTGCCGATCCGCGAGTGCTTCGAGGGGTAGGCCGACAGGACGATCGCGACACGTCGCTCGCTGGACGGGGTGCGGCGCAGGCGGGCGTGGTTGACCGCGAGCGTCGCGAGACGACCGCACCGCTCCGGGTCGGGCACGTAGTGCGGGAGGCCGTCGGCGTCGGTCTCCTTGAAGGAGAAGGCGGTTCCGATGATCCTGCCGTCGAACTCGGGCACCGCCACCTGAGTCGCGACGTCGAGCGGGCTCATGCCCTCGTCGCTCGACTCCCACCGCTCCCTGCTCCACGTGAGGCACAGGCCCTGGATGATCGGCACGTCGAGCGCTGCGAGCGCCTGAACGTCCCAGGCGTCGTCGTCGCCCCCGGCACCGGCCTCCGCGGGCCGCGTTCCGCCCGCCGCCAGGACGGTCGTCACCAGGGCGTCGTATGCCGTCAGGTGAGCAAGGAGTTCGGCCGGCGCGTCGCGCAGCGACGTGACGTGGATCGGGGTCCCGATCCCTCCCGCGGCATCGACCGCGTCAGCGAGAGCCTCGACGTAGGCGGTGTTCCCGGCGGTGTGCTGGGCGCGGTAGTAAAGGATCCCGACCTTGGGAGCCCCTGGGTCCGCCGGGGCCGGGCGGGCGAGCAGGCCCCAGAGCGGTTGCGGCTCGGGCGGTTCGAAGACATCTCCGGTGAGCAGGACGGTGTCGGCGAGGAAGGCATGCAGGCCGCGGACGTTGGCGGGCCCGCCTTCGGCGAGGTAGCGATGAGCTTCGGCGGCCACGCCCTGCGGGACGGTGGAGTGGGCCATCAGCGCGGCGTCCGGGGCCCGCTCCCCTCCGAGCACGACGAGCGGGAGGCCGCTCTCGCGCGCCTGGTCGAAGGCGGGTGGCAGAGCCTGCGCCGAGCCGAGGAACCGGAACACCACGAGGTCGCTCGCGGCAAGCAGGTCTGCGAGCGCCAAGCCGTCGACTCGGGTGGGGTTGGCCCACGAGTAGGGGGCACCGCTGGCCCGAGCTCCGAGCAGGTCGGTGTCGGACGTGCTGAGCAGCAGAATGCGCGCCACGGGTCTCCTCGGCGGGGTGTCCACGCCCCGCGGTCGGTCGGATACGAGACGTCGCCGGCAGTTCCTGACTCACCCTTCCCCGTGCTGCGGGTCGGGCTCACAGTGGCGGGACCGTCCCGGACTCGCACCGGGTTCCTGGTCGACAACGCTGGCCGCAGCCTAGCGGGTGGCGCTGCCTGCCGCGCCCGAGGCTGGGATGCGCCTGGTCACATGGCGAACGGGTCGGCGCCCGAGGCGAGCGCCGGAAGCATGACCGAAGCGAGCCGGGCATAGAGATGCCGCTGCAGCCTCGGGCCGAAGCTGACGCGGGCAACGCCGAACGCCGCCAGCTCGGCAAGGGTCAGCCGGCCCGAGCCGAAGCCGATGTTCACCGGACCAGGGATCCCCTCGACGAGGGCTCGGATCGCTTTCGGGTCGTCGGTGGCGATCGGGTAGACACAGTCGGCACCGGCCTCGAGGTAGCGCCGTCCCCGGTCGATCGACGCCCGGACCTGCTCGTCGAGCGTGCCCTGGCCGCGGATGAAGGAGTCGGTGCGCGCGTTGACCACGAGGTCGGCACCCTGTGCCTCGGCCGCGGCGCGGACCGCGGCCAGGAACCCGGCCTGCACATCGGCGTCGACCAGCTCGCCCGTCGCGGGGTCCGAGTCCTCGAGGTTGACGCCGACCACACCGGTCCCGGTGAGGCGCTCGACGAGCTCGTCGGGCGGGAGCCGGTACCCGCGCTCGAAGTCGACTGTCACGGGGACGTCCACGGCACGGGCGAGGCGAGCGCTCGCGGCGAGCACCTCCTCGACCGGTGTCGCCTCGCCGTCGGCCCACCCGAGGACTGCCGAGGTCGCGACGCTGCTCGTGGCCACCGCTCGGAAGCCGGCCTCCTGCACCAGTCGCGCCGACGCGGCATCCCACGCGTTGGGCAGCACGAGCGGCGTGCCCGGGACATGAAGGGCTCGGAGGGTTGCGGCCTTCTCGCGCGAGGCCGACGGAGACGTTGGGTCAGTCATGCAGCCCACGGTAGGCCGGCCCACTGACACCCGCCCGGCCCAGCGGTGGATCGGGGTTGTCTACTATCCCCGCGTGAGTGCCGCAGCCCGCGAGAGGCAGACCCCGGACGCCTGCCCTGCCGTGTCGCGACCCTTCGCGGCCGCTGACGGGTCGATCGTCCGCCTTCGTCCCGCGGCTCAGCCGGTGCCGGTCACGGTGCTGGCCGAGCTGCTGGATATTGTTGCGACACAAGATGATCCGTCGATCCAGCTCACCTCGCGTGGAGCCCTGCAGCTGCGCGGCCTGCCGTCCCCCCTCGACCCGAGGCTGCGTGACCGACTCCGCGCCACCGGGCTCGTCCCGTCGCCGACCCACGAGCTGGTCCGCAACGTCGTCGCGTCACCGCTGTCGGGTCTCGACGACCTCGGGCACTGTGACCTTCGTCCCGTCGCCCGCGCGCTGGACGCCGCGCTGTGCGCCGACCCGCGGCTCGCCACCCTGCCGGGCCGGTTCCTGTTCGTGCTCGACGACGGCAGAGGCGACGTCATCGGTGAGCCCTTCGACCTCGGCGTGCTGGCCACCGGACCGGGGCGATGCATCGTCCTGGCCGGCGGCCGGTCGCCCGGCTGGGACTCGTCCATGGCCAGCGCCGTGCCGCGCATCGTCGCCCTCGCCCATGAGTTCCTCGACCGCGTGCCGGGCCAAAGCGTGTGGCACGTGTCCGAGCTGGCTGGTCCGATCGGCCCGCCGCCGACGGCCGGTCCGGTCGTGCTGCCCGACCCCGCCCCGAGGCCGATCGGACCGGTCGGGGACCACATCGTCGTCGGGGTCCCGCTCGGGCTGCTGACCCGCCGCCACGTCGACGCGCTGTATGCCGTCACCGAACGGGTCGTGGTCACCCCTTGGCGTTCGCTCGTGGTCGAGAATGCCGCGACGTCGGCGACCGCGCTCGCGGAGGCAGGCCTCGTCACCAGGCCGGGTTCGCCATGGCAGCGCCTGCACGCCTGCACCGGCCTGCCCGGCTGTGCACGGTCCTCTCTGGACACGCACTCCTTCGCCGCCGAGCTCGCCTCCGTGCTGCCTGCCGGGCAGGTGCCGGTCCACGTGAGCGGGTGCGAGCGGCGATGCGGGACGCCGCGAACGGCATACGTCGACCTGCTGTCGCCGACGAGCCTCGAGGCGGCCCTCACCCTGATGGACCAGGAGGCCCCATGACCGCGCCGACGCGGCCCCGCAAGCGGTACGACTACGAGGACGACGGCCAGGAGATCTACCGCCGGTCGTTCGCGACGATCCGGGCGGAGGCGCGCCTGGACCACCTGCCCGACGATGCCCGGGTCGTCGCGGTGCGGATGGTGCACGCCAGCGGCGACGTCGACCTCCCGGACCACATCGCCGTCCACCCCTCCCTGGTCTCGGCGGCTCGGACCGCCCTCGCGGCGGGCGCGCCCATCTTCACCGACGCGCACATGATCGCGTCGGGCATCACCCGCGCTCGCCTGCCGCGCGACAACAACGTCGTCTGCATGCTGCGCGACGAGAGCGTCCCCGCACTGGCAAAGCTCTGGGGCACAACGCGATCCGCTGCAGCCGTGTCCCTGTGGGGTGACCGGATCGACGGTGCTGTCGTCGCGATCGGCAACGCGCCGACCGCCCTCTTCCACCTCCTCGAGCTGGTCGCCGACGGCGGCCCGCGACCCGCCGCGGTCATCGGGATCCCCGTCGGGTTCGTCGGATCGGCCGAGTCGAAGGTCGCGCTGACCGAGAACCCCTTCGGCATTCCCTGGCTCGTCGTCCACGGTCGCCGCGGCGGGTCCGCGCTGGCGGCGTCCGCGGTGAACGCGCTCGCGCGCGAGGAGGAGCTGTGAACAGGATGCCTTCTGCCACAGTCCGTCCCGGCTGGCTTCGCGGGGTCGGTGTCGGGCCCGGCGACCCGGAGCTGGTGACCGTCAAGGCGGCTCGCCTCATCGGCGAGGCCGACGTCGTGGCCTTCCACAGCGGCCCCCGCGGTGACTCCATCGCTAGGCGCATCGCCTCGTCGTACCTCCGGGAAGGCGTCGTCGAGGAGCTGCTCGCCTACCCGGTCACCACCGGTGAGACCAACCACCCCCTCGGCTACCACGGGCTCATGTCGGACTTCTACGACGAGTCCGCCGATCGCCTTGCGGCCCATCTGAACTCAGGTCGCAACGTGGTCGTCCTCGCCGAAGGCGACCCACTCTTCTACGGCACCTTCATGTACCTTCACGACCGGCTCGCGGACCGCTACGACACCGCGGTCGTGCCCGGCGTGACATCGGTCAGCGGGTCGGCCGCGGCCGTTGCGACGGGGCTGTGCCGTCACGAGGATGTCCTGACGATCCTGCCCGGGACCCTGCCCGTCCCGGAGCTCGCGCGACGGCTCGCGGACACCCAGGCCGCTGTCGTCATGAAGCTCGGTCGCACGTTCGAGGGAGTGCGCGAGGCGCTGCGTCAGGCAGGACGGCTCGACGACGCGCGCTACGTCGAGCGGGCGAGCTCGGAGGCCGAACGCGTCCTGCCTGTCGCGGAGGTCGACGCTGCGACCGTGCCGTACATGTCGATGGTCGTCGTGCCGGGTCGCGACCTGCGGGCCGATGCGGCGGGTCGTGCGGCCGGGTCCGCCCGGGCGTCCGACCCGCCCGGCCCCGCCACACGGCATACGGTCCTCGACCACCGGCCCACCTCCTCGGAGGTCGTCGTGGTGGGGCTGGGCCCAGGCCCCGACCGGTGGCTCACGCCGGAGGTGTCTGCCGCTCTTGCGGACGTCGACCACGTGGTCGGCTACGCGCCCTACGTCAACCGGGTGCCTCAGCGGACCGGGCTGACGCGGCACGCGTCGGGCAACACGGTGGAGGTGGACCGGGCGCTGTTCGCGCTCGAGCTCGCTCGCACGGGCGAGCGCGTCGCCGTCGTCTCCGGCGGCGACGCCGGGGTCTTCGGGATGGCCTCCGCGGTGTTCGAGGCCGCAGAGACGCGCGGCTACTCCGACGTGCGGGTGCGCGTCCTGCCGGGCCTCACGGCGGCGCAGGCCGTCGCCGCCCGCGCGGGTGCGCCACTAGGCGCCGACTACGCGGTCATGTCGCTGTCCGACCGGCTCAAGCCCTGGGACGTCATCGAGCGACGGCTCCGGGCCGCGGCGGCTTCGGACCTGGTCATCGCGCTCTACAACCCGGCCTCACGCAGCCGCACCCACCAGGTCGCGCGTGCCCGCGAGGCGCTCCTCGAGGTCCGCCGTGCAGACACCGTCGTCGTGGTCGGCCGGGACGTCGGACGCCCGGAGGAGTCCGTCACGGTGACGACCCTGGGCGACCTCGACCCTGGGAGCATCGACATGAAGTGCCTGGTCATCGTCGGAGCGACCAGCACCCGGGTCACCCGGTCGGGTCAGGTCTGGACGCCCCGCTTCGTGACGCCGGCCGGTTCAGACGCTCCCGGCCGCCAGCGCCGTCACCTGCCGGGCGACGAGGTCGAACGGCTCTAGGCTGCGCTCTGCGCGGGCGAGTGCCACTGCCCCCTCTGCCGACGAGATCGCCAGTGCGGCAAGGGCCGTGGCGCGCTCGGCAGTCAGTCCGCCTTCTGCCAGCAGGGACTCCAGGTGCCGGCGCCACGCGCTGAAGACCACGCCCGCGTGGGTGACCGTCTCATCGTCATCGCCTCCGACGGCGACCGCGAGCACGGCACATCCGGCACGCAGGTCGGTGGCGGTGAGGAGGCTGCGCCACATGGCGAAGAACCGGCTGACGACCGCCTCCGCGGGCTGCCCCCGCACCTCCTCGAGCACGTCGCGTGCACGGTCGCTCGCGAGGTCGAGGGCCGCGACGTACAGCTCCCGCTTCCCGCCGGGGAAGTGATGGTAGGTCGAGCCGCGCGGCGCGCCGGTGGCCTCCAGGACGTCACCGAAGGACGCGCCCGCCGGGCCATGCTCGGCGAGCAGTCGCACCGCCCCCGAGACCATCCGCGCCCTGACCTCGCCCTTCGCCATGTCCGCACCTCCCGGGACGAACTATGTACATCACCATAGTTCCTTGTCTACTATGCAGACCACCATAGTTCACTGAAGGAGCGCATCATGCCGATGATCGACGTCTACGCCAGGCCAGGTCGCTTCGGCGACCCGACCGCCCTGGCCAGCAAGCTCGCCGCGACCCTGATGGAGGTCGAAGGGGTGCCGCCGATCGCCCTGTTCAAGGAGAACACCGCTGCGTTCGTGCACGAGGTGACCCTGGCGAACGTCGACGGCCACGACGACTACGTCCGGGTCCAGGTGCTCACCAACGCGGGCGCGCTCGACCGCGACAAGCAGCTCGCCGCGGTGCGACGCCTGACCGACGTCGTGTCAGAGGCGGCCGGCGACCCCACGCTCGCGGACCGCACCTGGGTGCTGCTGACCGAGACCTACGACGGAGCATGGGGCATCGCAGGACACGCGAACACCAACGACGAGCTCGTGGCGCTCGCCCGCGCCCAGCTCGCGAGCTGACCGTCAGCCGACGTGCGCGTAGGTGAGCGAGAGCCCGCTGGGCGCGAAGGCTCGGCCCTCGAGGCGGGGTGGTAGCGGCGAGACGCCTGGGCCGCCGGAGCGCACCCAGGCCACCACGTCGTCGACGGCCGCGTCGTCGAGCACACCACCGACCCAGACCGGCCGGGCGCCGCGCCGCCTGCCCTCCGGCGACGGCGTCACCACGACGACGTTCGACTGGTCACAGGCGAGCAGGCACGCGCTTCGCAGCACCCGCGCGGTGCCCCGGGTGCCGACCTCGAGCCCCGCCAGGAGGCGGTCGTGGTCGACACCCGGGTGCTTGCGCGCGGTGCCGCAACAGCAGTCGCGGCAGACCCGGATGATGCAGCCCGCCGGGGCCGGCTCGCCCTGCCGGTATGCCGTCACGCCGGCGCCGGTGCGACCGCGCTCCGGGTGACCGCGGCCCGCTCCATGAGGAGCCCGAAGCTCACGCCGAGGACCAGCCACATGACCGCGAGCTGCGCCAGCGAGGCGAGGCGGAACTCCCAGATCAGCGCCGCGGGGACGTCGCTCGGGATCGCGTCGGGCGAGCCCGGCACGAGCGCGAAGACCAGTGCGACAGCGACGACGCCGGCTGCGATGTCGGCCGCCCAGCGGAGTGACGGCGCGACCTCATGCGCTGCCAGCCACCGGTCGAGCGCTGCCACGAGCAGGACGGCGGCGACTCCGAGCAGGAGGACGACGGCATACAGCATCGTGCGGCGGCCGACGGTGGCCGGGTCGCCGACGGCCGGTGGGTTTGCGGGCATCTTCAGCGCGGGCAACAGGCTCACGGCGCCGAAGCCCACCCCAGCGAGGACGACCGACTTTGCGAAGTCCGTTGTGCCGCCGAGGCGCTCACGCACCTTGACGAAGACGATCGCGAAGATCACTCCGAAGGCGATGCCGACGATGACGGACGTCAGCGCGCCCCCGACGACCTGGGCGGAACGTGAGACCAGCGGCTCGCCACCGGTATGGACCGGCAGCGCGAGCGGCGCCGACCGCCCCCCTCCGAGGTGGTTGGTCTCTCGGGCGTCCTCGATCGCGAGCGCCTTGCGGATGACTGGCTCGACGACGAGCCAAATGACGAGTGCCGCGGCCAGACCGGCTGCAGCACCTGCGGCGACCCCGCGCCGCAGGATCGCTCCGAAGCCGACCACGACGTCAGTGGCAGGGCACGCCGAGGGCGTGACGGGCGTCGTGGGTCAGCTCGTGGAGCATCTGCGCAGCAGGTGCGCTGAGCAGCGCCCCGTTCTCCTGCGAGAGGAAGTACAGCGTGAACACCGCGAACGCGAGCAGCGCCCACGCCCACAGGGGGACGCGGACGCGCGCGGTGGCGACGGTGGCGACGGGGGCGACAGCGGACGACGAAACGTTGGCCATGGCGGACTGACCCTTTCTTTCCATGCCTCGTGGACAGATCACGCCGCAGCCGGTCTCCTGGCTTCCAGATCGCCGCGCCTCCCCAGCCTTCCCAGCGACCCGGCTACGAACCTGCGGTCACCAGTGGCGATGGTGGGGACTTGCTCCCTGGTCACAGTGGCGAGGACCACGTCGGACTCACACCGACTTCCCGTGCACTGCGGCAGCCGCATCCTGACACAGGTCATGGCCGCCCGGCCACCCGGGTGCCGTAGAGGTGAGACTCGACGAAGTCGTCCGACTCCCTCGCGCCGAGCGCCCGGCCGACGAGGATCACCGCCGCCTGCCGGAGCCGCGCGGCCTCGACCTGATCGGCGATGTCCGCCAGCGTGCCGTGCAGGACGAGCTGGCCAGGCTGCTCCGCGTTCGCGACGACGACCACGGGGCAGTCGGCGCCGTAGTCGCTGACGAGCTCGCCCGCGAGCCGCCGGGTATGCCGGATGGCGAGGTGGAGCACGAGCGTGGCTCTCGTGCGGGCGAACTCGGCGAGTGCCTCGGTCGCGGGCATCTGTGTCGAGTCACGGTGCGCGCGGGTGAGAACCACCGACTGGGCGACCTCAGGGACGGTCAGCTCACGGCCCACGAGGGCTGCCGCGGCCGCATACGCGGGCACGCCTGGGGTCACGTCCCACGGCACCCCGGCCCGGTCCAGCCGCCGGGTCTGTTCCGCGATCGCGGAGTAGATGGAGGGGTCTCCGGAGCAGAGTCGAGCCACGTCGTGCCCCATCTCGTGGGCCCGGATGCAGTGCTCGACGATCGCGTCGAGGTGGAGGTGCTGCGTGTCGACGAGCGTCGCGCCTGGGCCGCAGTGAGCGAGCACCTCGGGCCCGATGTAGGTCCCGGCATAGAGACACACCTCGGACCGTTCCATGAGACCGACCGCCCGCAGGGTGAGCAGGTCGGCGGCGCCAGGGCCTGCTCCGATGAAGTGGATCGTCACGAGAGCTCCTGCCGAATCGCTTGTGGCACAGTCTTTTCCACGGACCACTGGGTCACCGCCCGGGCGGGTCGCCAGCCGTTGAGCGAGCCCAGGGGCTCCAGGTCCTCGATCGCGACCCGGGACATTCGACCGCCGAGCCTCGCACGCGCGTCGTGCACCACCCGCTCCGTCTCGACCGTCACTGCGTGCACGACGAGGCGTCCGCCGGGGACCAGCGCTGCCCAGCAGCGGTCGATCAGGTCCGCGGTCGCGCCCCCGCCGACGAAGACGGCGTCCGGCGCCGGGAGTCCGCTCACCAGGTCCACCGATGCTCCCTCGTGGACGACGAGCCCGGGCACGCCGAGTCGCCTGGCATTGCGCCGGATCCGCTCCGCGCGCTCGGGATCGCGCTCCACCGAGTGCACGACGCTGCGCGGGTGCAGACGGGCGAACTCGATGCCGACCGAGCCGGAGCCCGCGCCCAGGTCCCACATGAGGTCCCCCGGCTGCGGTGCGAGGTGTGCGAGGGCTGCGGCGCGTACGAGCCGTTTCGTCAGCTGCCCGTCGTTCTCGTATGCCGTGTCGTCGAGACCCGGCGCCAGGGACCGCGGTGACGATGCGGGGTCCGGGCGGCACTCGATGCACACGACGTGCAGCCGAGGGACGGGACGGTCGTCCCACGACGCGGCCACGCACTCGGTTCGTGACTCATCCGCAGCGCCGAGGTCGCCGAGGACCGTGAGGCGGCTGGCGGCATACCCCTCCTCGACGAGGAGCCGGGCGATGCGGGAAGGACTGTCGTCGCCCGAGGTGAGCACCACGACCTTCGCCCGCGGAGACAGGTCTCGACGGAGCCGGTCCACGTCGCGTCCCACCAGGCTCACGGCGTCCGACTCCTCTGCCGCCCAACCCATTCGGGCGCGCGCCAGCGCGACCGAGGAGACGTTGGGATGGATGCGGACAAGCTCAGCACCCCACGCCTCGAGCAGGGTCGCCCCCACACCGGACACCAGAGGGTCGCCGCTCGCGAGCACGACCGCGCGCCGCCCGAGCAGCCGGGGCAGCAGCGAGTCGAGCCCCGCACGAAGCGGGGACGGCCACACGATGCGCTCGACCAGAGGCGTCCCGTCGAGCATCGCCAGATGCCGCTCGCCGCCCACGACGACCTCGGCCCCGTCCACGAGCCGACGCTCGTCGGGGCCGAGAGAACCCAGACCGGACGCGCCGACCCCGACCACCTCGATCACGTCCGCGACCCTAGCGGGGTGTCCGGGTCGAGGGGTCTGGCAGACTGCGCTGTGGCGACGGGGAGAGGAATCCGGTGAGAGTCCGGAGCGGTCCCGCCACTGTGATGCACGCCCGACAGCACGCCCGTCGGCCCGTGCCAGCCAGGGCATCTCCCGCCGTTGGTCCCGTCCGCCGGACGGGACCGGTCAACCACGCGGGCGAGGCACCCGCAGGAGGCACTCGACGATGTACGACGGCTCGACCGACCCCATGTCCTTCCCGTTCACCGCCGTCGTCGGGTCGGACGACCTGGCGCTCGCGCTCGTGCTCACTGCGGTGTCACCCGAGGTCGGCGGGGTGCTCGTCCGCGGCGAGAAGGGCACCGCGAAGTCGACGATGGTGCGGGGCCTCGCCGCGGTGCTGCCCCCACAGACCGTCGTGGCCGGATGCCGGTTCGGCTGCGCGCCCGCCGCGGTGCCCGAAGGCGAGGCGTATGCCGTCGGCGGCCTCCCTGGGCGCGCTGACCACTGCCCCGACGGGCCGCACGACCCGCTCGGCGAGGTCAGTGCCCGGCCCGCCCGGCTCGTGGAGCTGCCCATCGGGGCGACGGAGGACCGGGTGGTCGGGTCGCTCGACCTCGAACGGGCGCTGACGCACCGTGAGACGGCGTACCAGCCCGGCCTGCTCGCCGCCGCCAACCGCGGCATGCTCTACGTCGACGAGGTCAACCTGCTGCACGACCACCTCGTCGACCTGCTCCTTGACGCGGCCGCGATGGGCCGCAACACCGTCGAGCGCGACGGCGTCTCGGTGTCCCACGCCGCCAGGATCGTGCTCGTCGGCACGATGAACCCCGAGGAGGGTGAGCTCCGTCCACAGCTGCTCGACCGCTTCGGGCTGACGGTCGAGGTCGTGGCCCCGCGAGATCCGGACCTGCGGGCGGAGGTCGTGCGCCGGCGCCTGGCCTTCGACGCCGATCCGGCGGGGTTCGCGTTGCGGTATGGCTCCGCCCAGTCCGAGCTGCGCGAGCGGATCGTCCGAGCGCGCAGCAGCCTGGCCGAGGTTGTCCTCCCGGACGCCGAGCTGACCCGGATCGCCCGGGTGTGCGCGGCCTTCGAGGTTGACGGGCTCCGGGCGGACATCGTCACGGCGCGTGCTGCGGTCGCCCATGCCGCCTGGTCCGGCCGCCTGGCCGTGACCCGTGCGGATGTCCGCGCGGCCGCGCGGCTCGCGCTGCCCCATCGCCGGCGGCGCAACCCGTTCGACTCTCCCGGCCTCGACGAAGACCTCCTGGACGCGGTGCTGGGCGACGACGGGCCGGAACCCGATCCCGACCCCCAGCCCGACCCCGGTCGAGACGACGGTCCGGACAGCGAGACGGGCCCAGCCCTCGACACGCCCCGCGGCACGCCGCGCGACACGCCCCCCGAGCGGCCCGCTCATGACGGGGCCGAGTCGCCGGTCGACACACCCACCGACGAGGCCCGTGCCCACGCAGGTCCGGAGCGAGGGTCAGCGCGCGACCCCAAGGCCTCTGACCGCGCGGCCCCTGCGACCAGGGTCAGCCCACCCGAAGAGCCTTATGGCGCAAGGCTGCTCACCATCAAGGGCCTGGGCGCAGGTGATCCCGGACGGCGGTCGGCCGCCGTGACGAGAGTCGGCCGCCGCCTCGGCGCCTCGGCCAGGACCGATGGGCCCGTGCACCTCCCCGCCACGATCCGCGCAGCCGCTCCCGACCAACCGGTGCGAGCCGACCGGCTGGTGATCCGGCCGGAGCACCTGAGGCGATCCGTTCTGCAGGGCCGGGAGTCGAACCTCGTCCTGCTCTGCGTCGACGCGTCCGGCTCGATGGCCGCTCGCCGACGCATGGAGGCCGTCAAGGGGGCGGCACTCTCGCTGCTGCTCGATGCCTACCAGCGCCGAGACAAGGTCGGCCTGGTGACCTTCCGTGGAGACTCCGCCGACCTCGTCCTGCCGCCGACGAGCTCGGTCGACGTCGCCGCCAGGCGGCTGGAGAACCTGGCCCACGGCGGACGGACGCCGCTCGCGGAAGGGTTGCTCACGGCATACGACACGCTGCGCATCGAGCGGCTGCGCGACCCGAGGCGGCGCGCGCTGCTCGTCGTGGTCACGGACGGCCGCGCGACCGCGGGTTCTGACGCGCTGCCACGGGCCCTTCGGGTGGCCGTCCAGCTGCGCCACGAGGGCGTCGACTCGGTGGTCGTCGACTGCGAGTCGGGACGGTTCCGTCTCGCCCTGGCGACCCGGCTCGCACAAGAGCTCGGGGCCGAGTACGTTCCGGTTGGCGAGCTGGCTGCGTCGGCGATCGTCGACGTCGCGAGGGCCCGCCGAGACACGGCCACAGCCACGAGGAAAGCCACGAGGAAGGTCGCCTGATGCGCGGGCAGCCCACCGCCGTCCCAGAGGACGGACTGACCACTCGACAGCGCCGAAACCGGCCCCTCGTGATCGTCCACACGGGCGACGGCAAGGGCAAGTCGACCGCGGCCTTCGGTCTCGCGCTGCGTGGGTGGAACCAGGGCTGGTCGGTCGGGGTGTTCCAGTTCGTCAAGAGCGCGAAGTGGCGGATCGGCGAGCAGAGCGCGGTCGAAGCCCTCGCCGACCTGCACAGCGACACCGGCCGTGGCGGCCCGATGGAGTGGCACAAGATGGGCTCCGGCTGGTCCTGGTCGCGCAAGGACGGCACCGACGACGACCACGCCGACGCCGCCCGCGAGGGCTGGGCGGAGATCAAGCGGCGCCTCCACGCGGAGACCCACACGCTCTACGTGCTGGACGAGTTCACCTACCCGATGGCATGGGGGTGGGTGGACGTCGACGACGTGGTGCAGACTCTCACCGACCGGCCGGGTCACCAGCATGTCGTCATCACCGGGCGGCGATGCCCCGACGGTGTGCTCGAGGCCGCCGACCTCGTGACCGAGATGACCAAGGTGAAGCATCCCTTCGACGCCGGCCAAAAGGGCCAGCGAGGGATCGAATGGTGAACCAACCAATGAGCACCAAGCTTCCGAGAGTCGTCATTTCCGCACCCGCGTCGGGCCACGGAAAGACCACTGTCGCAACCGGACTCATGGCCGCCCTGCGCGACCGAGGGCTCGGGGTGTCCGGCTTCAAGGTCGGGCCAGACTTCATCGACCCCGGCTACCACTCGCTGGCCACCGGGCGTCCCGGACGCAACCTCGACCCCTTCCTCACCTCCGAGAGCCTCGTCGGGCCGCTCCTGCTGCACGGAGCGAGCGCTCACGGGCACACGGACGTCGCCGTCATCGAGGGCGTCATGGGTCTGTTCGACGGGAGGATCGGCGGAGACGGCTTCGCCTCGACGGCCCACGTAGCGACGCTGACCCGCAGCCCTGTCGTCGTGGTCCTCGACGTCAGCCAGATGGCCCGCACCGCCGCGGCCATCGTGCACGGGTTGGCGACGTTCGACCCGACCACCCGGGTCAGCGGAGTCATCCTCAACAAGGCGGCCTCCGGCCGGCACATGCGCGAGGTGTGGTCGGCGCTCGACGCGACGGGCGTGCCGGTGCTCGGAGTGCTCCCGCGCGACGCGGAGATCGAGGCGCCGTCGCGGCACCTCGGGCTGGTCCCAGCGGCTGAGCGCGACGAGTCCGCCCAGGCCCTCGAGGTGCTCGCCGCACGAGTGGCAACGCACATCGACCTCGATGGTGTGCTGGCGATCGCGCGGTCCGCGCCGGACCTCGCCGGCGAGCCCTGGGACCCGTCGGCCGCACTCGGCCGCGCCGCCCGGCCCGACAGCATACGGCCGGTCGTCGCGGTCGCCGGCGGGCGCGCTTTCACCTTCCGCTACGCGGAGACCGAGGAGCTGATGTATGCCGCCGGGCTGGCTCCCACGGTCTTCGACCCCCTGCGTGACCCGCGCCTCCCGGAGGGCACTGCGGGCATCTATCTCGGCGGCGGCTTCCCCGAGGTCCACGCCGAGGATCTGGCCGCGAACCACTCCCTGCGCCAGTCGATCCGGCGCGCCATCCAAGCGGGGGTGCCGACCGTCGCCGAGTGCGCCGGGATGCTCTACCTCTGCGACTCCGTCGACGGGTCGGCGATGGTGGGCGCCATCCCCGCGGCCGCAGCCATGGGTTCGCGTCTCACCCTCGGCTACCGCACCGCCGTCGCTCCCGGAAACTCCATCCTGGCTGCCGCAGGGACCCGTGTGACCGGCCACGAGTTCCACCGCACCGCGGTGACGTTCGACGACGGGGAGCACTCGGCGTCCGCGTGGCTGCTCGACGGCCACGCGGACGGGTTTGCCCTCGACCCCGCCTTCACCGGCTGGCCGACCCTGCACGCCTCGTACCTGCACACCCACTGGGCGGGGCATCCGCAGCTCGCAGCACGGTTCGCGGCGGCGGTGCACGAGCACGAGGTTCTCTCGCGCTCTCCGGAGGTCGCAGCCCTCGCTGCTGCCGGTGCGGACGGCCCGGACTGATGGACGTCGACCTGCTCCACCACGGCGACCGCGACATCGCGCCTGGGCTCGTCGACCTCGCCGTCAACGTCCGGCTCGCTGCGCCCCCTCCGTGGCTCGCCGAGGTGGTCCGCAGGTCGGTCGCCGACCTGGCCAGATACCCGGACGCTGCCGCGGCGACGGAGGCCATCGCCCGCCGCCACGGCGTCGCGACGGAGCAGGTCCTGCCGACATCCGGCGCCGCGGAGGCGTTCACCCTGATCGCCCGGGGGGTGCCCGGCGACCGCTCGACCGTGGTCCACCCGCAGTTCACCGAGCCAGAGGCCTCGTTGCGGGCCGCCGGTCGGGCCGTTCAGCGGCACATCCTCACGCCGGGCTCCGGCTTCGCACTGGACGCGTGGGCCTTCGGGCCCGGCGGGGCCGACGAGGACGCTGACCTTGTCGTCGTCGGCAACCCGACGAACCCCACCGGGGTCCTGCACGAGGCCGACACCATCGAGTCGCTGCGGCGGCCGGGTCGGGTCGTCGTCGTCGACGAGGCGTTCATGGACTCCGTGCCGGGCGAGCCTGAGTCGGTCATGGGCAGGGACCTGTCGGGGATGCTCGTGGTCAGGTCGCTGACCAAGACGTGGGGCCTGGCCGGGCTGCGGGCGGGCTACGTCGTGGGGGACGCCTCCCTCGTGGCACGGCTGCGCGCAGTTCAGCCCCCCTGGTCGGTCTCCACGCCCGCACTGGCCGCGACGGTCGCCTGCCTCGGCGAGGCGGCTCTGGCCGAGGCGGCTGCCGCGGCCCGCGAGCTGGCGGCCGACCGGGAGGTCCTCGTCGCCGAGCTCGAGGCCATCGGACTCCGACCGGTTGCTTCGTCTCGGGCGCCTTTCGTCCTGGTCGACACCTCCGCCTTGGGACCTGGCTCGGTGCGTGAGGCACTGGGACGCCGCGGGTTCGCGGTCCGGCGCGGGGAGACCTTTCCGGGCCTCGGGCCCGCGTGGATCCGCCTCGCCGTGCGGGACCGCGTCACGTCACGTGCCGTCGCCGGCGCGTTGGCGGACCTCGGGAGGTCGCAGCATGTCGCTTGACCTGACCTTCTCCGGACGGTCGGTCCTGCTGACCGGCGCGGACACCCGCACCGTCGCGACGATCGACGCCCTGGTGCGGGACGGCGCTGCCGTCACCGTCTCGCTCCCCGACGGAGCCGACGTCAGCGACCTGCCCACCTCCGTGCGCGACCTCGCCGACCGGGGCATCGTCGCGTTCGCCACCGACGTGGACGAGACCGCGTTCGACGTCGTCATCCGCGCTGGCGCCAGGGGATCCGAATCCCCAAGGCACCATGCGGCATTCGCGCCGGTGGCGACGCCTCCCGGCGACGGGCGCGACGAGGCGGTCGCGACGGGGACGGTCACCCTCGTCGGTGGCGGGCTCGGCGACCCGGGTCTGCTCACGGTCGCGGGTCGCGAGGCGATCCGCGCGGCCGACGTTATCGTCCACGACCGGCTCGCCCCGGTGAGCGCGCTCCACGAGGCACGGCGCGACGCCTCCATCATCGACGTGGGCAAGATCCCACGCGGTGACTTCACTCCGCAGGAGCGGATCAACGCGGTGCTGGTCGAGCAGGCCCTCGCGGGCCGCAATGTGGTGCGGCTCAAGGGTGGCGACAGCTTCGTGTTCGGCCGCGGAGGTGAAGAGGCCGAGGCATGTGCTGCCGAGGGCATCCCCGTGGTCGTCATCCCCGGGGTGTCTTCCAGCATCGCGGGGCCGGCCCTGGCCGGCATCCCCGTGACGCACCGCGCGCTGTCCCAGGGCTTCACCGTGGTCAGTGGCCATGTGCCGCCGGGAGACCCTCGCGGCACGGTCGACTGGGGCTCCGTCGCCCGAAGCAACACAACGATAGTCGTGCTGATGGGCGTCGCGACCCTCACAATGCTTGCGGACACCCTTGTCCGAGAAGGGCTTTCGCCTGACACCCCAGCGGCGGTCATCGCGGATGCGGGTCTGCCGAGCATGCGCAGCGTGCGAGCCAGGCTTGCGGACATCGCGGAGATGGCGCAGCGCGAGGGTCTGGGAGCTCCAGCAGTGGTAGTCGTCGGCGCGGTGGCCGCGCTCGACCTGCTCGCATGAGTCGGGCCCTCGGGCTGGCTCTCGGCTGGGCTGCCGACCAGGTGGTCGGTGACCCGCGTCGCTGGCATCCCGTGGCCGGGTTCGGCTCCGCCGCAACGACGCTCGAGAGACGCACCTATGCCGCTCGACGCGCCCCCGGCGTCGCGCACGTCGCGCTGCTGGTCGGTGCGGCCTCCGGACTCGGGGTGCTCGCCGAGCGGGCGACGCGCCGCCACGGCGTTGCTCACACTCTGCTGACCGCGGCGGCGACCTGGGCGGTGCTGGGTGGTCGTTCGCTGACCCGCGAGGCCGAGGCGGTCGACGCGCAGCTGGCTGCGGGCGACCTCGCGGCCGCGCGGGTGCAGGTGCGCAACCTGGTGGGCCGAGACACCGGCTCCCTGGACGCCGACGGCGTGGCCCGCGCCTGCATCGAGTCGGTCGCAGAGAACACCTCCGACGCGGTCGTCGCACCTCTGCTGTGGGGCGGTCTCCTGGGGATCCCAGGGCTTCTCGGCTATCGGGCCGTCAACACGTTGGACGCGATGGTCGGCCACCGTTCGCCGCGCTACGCCGAGTTCGGCTGGGCCGCCGCACGACTCGACGACGTCGCGAACTGGGTGCCGGCCCGCGTCACAGCTGGGTTGGCACTGGCTGCAGGGTGGACGCGAGGACCGAGCCGGACACGCGAGGGGTGGAACGCAGTTCGTCGCGACGCGCCTGCGCATCCCAGCCCCAACGGCGGTGTGGTCGAGTCCGCATTCGCCGGCGTGCTGGGCGTGACCCTCGGCGGCACGAACGTCTATGACGGTAGGTCCGAAGACCGCGGGACGCTCGGTACGGGCCCTGCGGCGACGAGCGCGGACATCCGCGCCGCCACGCGTCTGGCACGATTCGTGTCTACGGGGGCCCTCGTCTGCGCGGTCGGCGGCGCCGCACTGGTCCGCCGCGCTGCACGACCTGTCTGACCCCGCCACCCCGGGTCCGCAATGTGGACACCTTGTCCATTGTGTGGACAGGGTCGTCTCCCGTGAGGCGAAGCAGTGCGGAGTAGGGCATGCTGTGGGCTCGTGCCCGCAACCACCGGAGACTCACCTGCCGCCACGGCTTCCGCTGCCACCACAGCGACCGCCGCAACGGCAGCCAGCGCCGTCACCACCGCTCCCGCCAACCGCGCCGCGGCCGGCCCGAGGAACGTGTTCATCCTCCTCGTGCTCGCGGGAGTGCTGTTGCCGTTCCCGGCCGGACCGGTCAGCATCCTCGGCGCCGCCTTCCTGGCGCTCCGGAGCCGGATGCGGCCCTGGATCCCCGCCGTGCTCGTGGCCGGAGCCATCGCCCTGACAGCGCCCGCGCTCACCCGCTGACCAGCGGGCCCCTGCCCCCCAGCGGCACTGCCTCTCCCTGGTCGAGTGGGCGCCCCGTCACTCCCGCCACACAGGCCACCCACCCGTCACGTGACAGGAGGGACCACGCGGCCACTCGACGGAGCGAGACGGCATACCGACGCGTCCCGGTCGCCCCCAGCGGCACTGCCTCTCCCCTGGTCGAGTGGGCGCCCCGTCACTCCCGCCACACAGGCCACCCACCCGTCATGTGACAGGTGGGACCACGCGGCCACTCGACGAAGCGAGACGGCATACCGACGCGTCCTGGTCGCGCCCAGCGGCACTGCCTCTCTCCTGGTCGAGTGGGCGCCCCGTCACTCCCGCCACACAGGCCACGTGACAGGTGGGACCACGCGGCCACTCGACGAAGCGAGACGGCATACCGACGCGTCCCGGTCGCGCCCAGCGGCACTGCCTCTCTCCTGGTCGAGTGGGCGCCCCGTCACTCCCGCCACACAGGCCACGTGACAGGAGGGACCACGCGGCCACTCGACGGAGCGAGACGGCATATCGACGCGTCCTGGTCGCGCCCAGCGGCACTGCCTCTCCCCTGGTCGAGTGGGCGCCCCGTCACTCCCGCCACACCGGCCACCCACCCGTCATGTGACAGGTGGGACCACGCGGCCACTCGACGGTGAGGACGGACGGTGACCACGCGGCATACACCCGGCACGATGTCCCATCTAGCGCACCACGCGGTAGTCCACGAGAAGGTGGCCACTCGGCGAGGCGGTGCACCGGATCGTCTCGAGCCGGATGGCAGGCAAGCCGTCGAACAGTCTCTTTCCACTCCCGACGATCGTCGGCGCGACAACGAGCCTGAGCTCGTCGACGATGTCGGCAGCAAGCAGCGCCTGCGTGACGGAGATACTGGCGTGGATGCCGATGTCGCCGCCCGGCTGAGCCTTGAGGTGCCGCACGAAGTCGACCAGCTCGCCGTCGATCACGTGCGAGTTGGCCCACTCGACGTCGAGCGGTCTCGACGTTGCGACATATTTCGGGACGGCGTTGATGAAGGACGCGAAGGGCTGGATCTCGCTGCTCGGCCAGAACCCAGCCCATTCGTCGTAGCTGCGGCGGCCGAGGATGACGGCGTCCTGGGTGGCGATGAGATCGGCGCCGCTGGCATCCGTCTCGTCATCCCAGGCGGTGAGGAACGTGTCGGGAGCCTCTGCCACCCCATCGAGAGACAGGAAGTAGCCTGCGACGACCTTGCGGGCCGCCGCGCCGTCCTCGGCAGTGGTGTCCGAGCGGGCCTCGAAAGACATGGCTGGGCTCCCTCCGTGCATTGACGTTGCTGCACACAGTACGTGGAACCGCGGCGCGCAATCGGCCTCTCGCTGTATGCCGTTCGGCTGCGTGGCTCAGCCCAGCGCAGCGACGCGCACGTGCAAGCCGGCGTGGAGGAGTCCAAGCGGCAGCCAGAGGACGGGCCGGCGCCTCGGCCAGGCTGTGCGGTCGGTCACCTACCCGCGCTCACCCGCTGACCGGCGGGACCTGGAGTCCGGGCGGAGGGGCGCCGTGCTCACGGCGGTACCACGCGGCGTATGCGGCAACGGCTGTCGGCAGGGTCGGGAAGATCAGGTCCGCCCCCACCTTGTCGATGAAGCCGGCGGCGTCCAGCGGCACCCTCATGTCTTCTTTGACTCGCGCCATCGCGAACCGAATCCCCCTGTCCGCCAGAGCGTTCCGCAGCGTGCCCAGCGCATCGACCGCGGTCAGGTCGACCTCCGTGTTCGCCTCGGCGTTGAGCAGGAACCACTCCACCGCGCCTCGCCCCTGCGCGGCGTCGGCAGCTCGGAGGGCGCGCGTGACGAAGTCGTCGGAGTTCGCGAAGAACAGCGGCGAGTCGTACCGGTAGACGATGAGGCCGGGCACCTGCACGGCATCCGGGTAGTCGTCGATGTCGTGCATCCCTGCGACGTTCGGCACGTACCCGAGCACGCCGTCGTGCGGGTGGACGATCCGACGCAGCAGGTCGAGCAGCGACAGGCCGATCGCGACGCCGATGCCGGGGAGCACCCCGACGAGGAGCACCGAAGCCGTGGTGGCAACGGAGAGCACCAGCTCGCTCCGCCGGAAGCGCGCGATCCGCCGCAGCTCGGCGACGTCGACCAGACGCAGCGCCGCGAACACGACGACACCGCCGAGGGCGGCCGCGGGGAACAGGGCGATGAGGGGCCCGAGCCAGAGCAGCGTCGCGATCACCAGCACGAGCGACACGAGCGAGTGCAGCTGGGTCCGGCTGCCCAGGCTGTCGGCGATGACCGTGCGGCTACCGCTCGAGCTGATCGGGAAGCCCTGCACCAGTCCGGCGCCGACGTTCGCCGCGCCGAGTGCGAGGAACTCCTGGTCGCTGTCGATGGCCTCGTGACGTCGGGCCCCGAACGCCCGGCCGGTCAGGACGTTGTCGGAGTATGCGACGACGGCGACACCAAGTGCAGCGGGGAGCAGCTGCCACACGTCGACGCCCTCGAGATGCGGGACGTGGATGCTCGGCAGCCCCTGCGGGACGGGCCCGACGACGTCGATCCCTTCGGACTCGTCGAGCCCGAGGACGTGCACGACGAGCGTGGCCGCCAGCATCACGATGAGCGGTCCTGGCCAGTGCGGAGCCGCGCGTTGGAACACGAGCAACGCTGCCACGACGGCGAGTCCGAGCACCAGGGTCGGCACCTCGACATATTCCAGGTGCGTGAGGAAGTACCGCACCTCCTGGACGAACGACTCTCCTTGGACCGTGAGCCCGGTGACCTTGCCGAGCTGACTGACGATCATGAGGGCCGCGATGCCGGCCATGTAGCCCACGAGGACGGGCTTGGAGAGCAGGTCGGCAAGGAAGCCGAGACGGAGCAGGAAGCCGGCGAGGCATACGAGCCCGACGGCGATGGCGAGCAGGGCGGCGACCTCTTGCCGCATGGCCATGCCCCCGGCCGCGGTGACGAGAGCGCCGACGCCCGCTGCGGTCATCAGGGCGGTGGTCGACTCGGGCCCGACCGACAGGAGCCGCGACGAACCGAGGAAGGCGTACACGAGCAGGCCCGGCCCGACCGCCCACAGGCCCGCGACGGCAGGAAGCCCCGCGACCTCCGCGTAGGCCAGCACCTGCGGGACGAGGTAGGCCGACACGGTGATGCCGCCGAGCACGTCGCCGCGGAGCCAGGACCGCTCATAACGCCGGAGCACGGCGACCCCGGGCAGCAGCCGCTCCCAGCGGGTGGGTCCCGCTGGGCCGCCCGTCGGCGGGCCTGTCGACTGCGGTGTCGTCACGCGACGAAGGTACTGTCGCCGTCCCGCTGCGCGCTGCTCAAACGTCGCCGATGGCCGCGACCGCGTCCGCAACGGACTCGACCACACGCACACCGCTCGGCACCGGAGGACGCCGGACGACGACGACCGTGACATCGAGGTCTGTGGCAGCGGCGAGCTTCGCCTCGGTGAGGGCGCCGCCGGAGTCCTTGGTGAGCAGCACGTCGACACGCCGGCTCATGAGCAGCTCGCGCTCAGCGACGTACTCGTAGGGCCCGCGGGCGCGCAGCACCTCCCAGGTTGCCGGGACGGTCCACTCCGGCGGGTCGACCACGCGGGCCAGCACGTACCGGTCGTCCCACCCCGCGAACGCCTCGAGCTGCTGGCGGCCGGTCGTGAGGAAGGGCCGTATGCCGTGTGCCTCGGCCGCTTCGCGGGCGCGGTCGACGTCGTCGACCCACACGAACGAGCCCGCTCGTGGATGACGCTCCCAGCCGGGCCGCTGGAGCCGGACCAAGGGCACTCTTGCGAGCGCGCTGGCACTGACCGCGTTGGCTGTGATGCGCGCAGCGAACGGGTGTGTCGCGTCGATGATCGCCGAAAAGCCTTCGCGCCCAATGTATTCCGCGAGCGCTTCGACACCGCCGAACCCTCCGGTGCGGACCTCGCCCACCGGAAGCGCCGGGGCGCTCACGCGGCCCGCGAGGCTCGACACGACATGGTCACCTCGCGCGTCGAGGGCGGCAGCGACCGCTCGCGCCTCGCCGGTGCCGCCGAGGACGAGGACCCTCACGCGGGCACCCGCAGTCGTCGCGACATCTCGCCGACCGCGACGGCGATCGAGTGTCCGAGGTGGATGCCGGGGTCGACGGCGCTCTGCTGGCTGCCCCCGAGCCCGATGACGATCTCGGGATGGCTGGTGGCGATGGCCCCGACGATCGCGCGGGCCCCGGGGACGTCGCTCTCGCGTGGCACGGCCATGACGACCCCTGCGGCGTGGCGCCGCTCGACCGCTCGGATCCAGTCGGTGGCCGGCAGGTCGGCGCCGACGTAGACAGTGGTGAAGCCGGCTCGGCGGGCGGCCACTGCGAAGGCTAGCAGCCCCAGCTCGTGACGCGCTCCAGGCGGGAGTCCGATGAGCAGCGTGGGCCCGTCGGTGCGGCCGGAAGCCGCCTCGTACGCGGCTGCGAGACGGCGCTGGACGGCATACGACACGAGGTGCTCGCCCGCGACGGTGAGGCGCCCGCGCGCCCACTCCTCGCCGACGAGCTTGAGGGTCGGCAGCAGCCAGTCGTCGACGACGTGCTCGAACGTCCCGAGCGCGAAGCGAGCATCGAGAACCGCTGTGGCAGAAGCGGCGTCGAGCCGTTCGGCCGCCCGGACAAACGCCTCCGCGTCCTCTGAGCGATGCACGAGCGGCGTGGGGTGACGCGTCGACGGGCGTCCACCAAGCGAGCGATCCGTGGCCCGGCGGCGGGCCGCCTCGAGACCACCATCCTGATGCTCGTGCACCGAAAGCTGCCGCAGGGTCTCGGTCGCGGCCTCGCGCGCCGACCAGCCTTCATTGACAAGGGAGTTCATGATCGCAAGGGCTCGCACATCCTCGGTGGCGTAGAGGCGGTACCCGCCCTCGGAGCGCTGCGGGTGGACGATGCCGTAGCGGCGCTCCCACGCCCGCAGCGTGGGCACGCTGATGCCCGTCAGCTCCGCGGCGCGCTTGATGGTGTACACCCGCTCGACCCGCTCCTCACGGTAGGCATTCGGCCTCAGGTCATCGTGTCACGCGCAGGCCCCGGCGGGCGGCCAAACCCTTGACGCAACCTTTGACAGACATTAGACACGCTCCTAGCGTTGGACAAAGGTTGGACACGCACAGTACGACGCCATGGATGGGAGGCCCGGGTGACACGCCAGACCCGAACGCGGTACGGCCGGCGCCCGACCGCGGCTGTCGTCGGCGGCGGGATCTCGGGGCTCACCGCCGCCTACGTCCTCGCCCCGAGCCACGACGTCACGCTCTTCGAGGCGGAGCCGCGCCTCGGTGGCCACGCCCACACTCACACGGTCGCCGGCGCCGGCGGCCCGCTGCGCATCGACAGCGGGTTCATCGTCCACAACGAGCGCACCTACCCACACCTGCTCCGGTTGTTCCGGGAGCTGGACGTGCCGACCCAGCCCACCGAGATGAGCATGAGCATCACCTGCGACGGCTGCGGCCTGTCGTATGCCGGTGGGCGCGGTCTCGGCGGGATCCTCGCCCAGCCCCGCCGGCTGGCCGACCCGCGCTTCGCTCGGCTCCTCCGGGAGGTGCCACGCTTCCACCGGGTGGCTCGCCGCCTCCTGAAGGACCACGACGGCGCTGATCCGAGTTGGGGCGATTTCCTTGCGGAACAGGGCTTCTCGCGCTTCTTCGTACGACACTTCGCAATCCCGCTGGTGTCATGCGTATGGTCGTGCGGCGAGCTCGACGCGTCCGCCTACCCGGCGCGGCACCTGTTCACCTTCCTGGCCCACCACGGCATGCTCTCGGTCGGCGGGTCGCCTCAGTGGCGCACGGTCACGGGGGGCTCCGCGACATACGTCGATCGCCTGGCAGCCCGGCTCCCCGCGGTGCGCACCGTCAGCAGGGTCACCGCCCTCACCCGCCACGACGACGGTGTCGACCTCATGGTCGACGGCGCCTCCTGGCCCGGGCGCGCGACGACGTTCGACCGCGTGGTGGTCGCGACCCATGCCGACCAGGCGCTCGACCTGCTGGCCGACGCGACGCCCGAGGAGAAGCGCGATCTGGGAGCAGTCTCCTACTCCCGCAACGCGACCTGGCTGCATCGCGACACGTCGGTCCTGCCCCGGGCACGCCGTGCGAGGGCTTCGTGGAACGTCCGCCTGAGCACCTGCGACGCGCCCTCGCGCGACGTCGCCGTGACGTACTGGATGAACCGGCTGCACACCCTAGACGACACCGACAACCACCTCGTCACGCTCAACCCCGACGGGCAGGTCGACGAGTCGACGGTCACCGCGCGAATGACGTACGAGCACCCGGTCTTCACACGGGCTGCGGTGGAGGCGGCAGCCCGGCTGCGCGTCGCGGGCGGGAACCGACTGGCGTTCGCCGGCGCCTATCTGGGCTGGGGGTTCCACGAAGACGGCTGCCGTTCGGGCGTCGAGGCCGCCGCATCGTTCGGGGTGCGCTGGTGAGCACGTCCTACACACCACCGCCCCTCCCGGCGCTCGTCGAGGGCACCGTGACGCATGCGCGTGCCACGCCGGTCCGCCACCGGTTCACCGACCACCACTACCAGTGGCTCGTAGACGTCGACGATCTCCCGCGGTTCCGCTGGCCCACAAGCGCGTTCGCCAGGTTCAGCCCGCGCGACCATCTCGACGGCGGTCGGCTGGGCGGCGGCATCCGCGGCGACCTCGAGCGCTTCCTGCTGCGCCGCGGCGTCGCCCTCGCTCCCAGCGACCGTGTGCTGATGCTCGCCAACGCTCGTGTGCTCGGCTACACCTTCGACCCGCTGACGGTCTTCTGGTGCCTCCGTCCCGGCGGCACGCTCGTCGCCGCGGTCTTCGAGGTGCACAACACGTACGGCGAGCGCCACGCGTACCTCCTCGAGGTGGACGCCTCCGGCGCCGCAACCGTCGAGAAGGCCTTCTACGTCTCCCCGTTCAACGACGTCACCGGGACGTATGCCGTCCGCCTCGTCCTCGACGAACACACGGTCGGCGTGTGGGTGCGACTCGACCGGGACGGGCGGCGCGTGCTCACCGCAAGCACCTACGGCCGGCCGCTGCCCGCCACACCCCGAAACCTGCTGCGGCTCGTGCGACGCCACGGCCCGATGACCCAGCGCGTCACGGCGCTGATCCGGGTGCACGGCATACGGCTGTGGCTGCGTCGGCTTCCGGTGGTGCCGCGCCCCAGCCACCCGAAGGAGGCTGTCCGATGACCACCGTCCCGTCGAAGCTCGCCCGGCCGATCTGCCTCAGACGGCCTTCGCTGCGGCACTTCTGCCTGCGCGCGGCCATCGCGCGCCACCTCGTGACGGTGGCTGCCCGTCGGGTGCCGGTCGACATCGCCCTCCCGGACGGCACGCTGCTCGGCGGCGGCTCGCGCACCGCTGGCCGCCCCCTGCTCGAGATCGTCCGTCCTGCAATGTTTTTCGAGCGGGTCGCGCACTCGCCGAAGATCGGCATCGCGGAGGGATACATGGCCGGCGACTGGCGCGCGGGCGAGGGCACGGACCTGGCCGACGTCCTGCTGCCCTTCGCCGAGCGGGTGACGACCGCGCTGCCGCCGTGGCTGCTGGCCCTGCGCTCCGTGGCCGACCGCGCCATTCCCGACTCCCAGCGCAACTCACCCTCCGGTTCGCGACGCAACATCGAGGCGCACTACGACCTCTCGAACGACCTCTTCGCAACGTTCCTCGACGAGACGATGACCTACAGCTCGGCTATGTTCGACCGCACGCCCGGGGCGCCTCCGGTCAGCGACCAGGCACTGGCCACGGCCCAGCGCCGGAAGGTCCGGGCCATCCTCGACACCGCGGGGGTCACCGCGGGCACCCAGCTGCTCGAGATCGGCACCGGCTGGGGGGAGCTTGCGGTCGAGGCCGCGGGGCGAGGTGCGAGCGTGACGACGGTGACCCTCTCCACCGAGCAGGCGGCCTTCGCCCGGCACAGGGTCGCAACGGCAGGCCTCAGCGGCCTCGTCGACGTCCGGGTGCAGGACTACCGCGAGGTGCAGGGCCGCTACGACGCGATCGTCAGCGTCGAGATGCTGGAGGCGGTGGGCGAGGAGTTCTGGCCGACCTACTTCGCCGTGCTCGACGAGCGCCTCGCCCCCGGGGGGGTCGTCTCGATCCAGTCGATCCTCATGTCGCACGAGCGGTACCTCGCGACGCGCGGGTCCTACGGGTGGATCCAGAAGCACATCTTCCCCGGCGGGCTCATCCCCAGCCGGCGGGCGATCGACGACGTGACGGCCGCCCACACCACGCTGAGGGTGACCTCGGCCAACGCCTTCGGCCGGGACTACGCCACGACCCTGCGGCGCTGGCGCGAGGCTTTCGCCGAAGGGTGGCCGCAGGTGCGCGCCCTCGGCTTCGACGAGACGTTCCGCCGCATGTGGGAGCTCTACCTGGCGTACTCGGAGGCCGGGTTCGCCTCTGGCTACCTCGACGTCGCCCAGCTCCGCCTCGAGCGGCCGCGAGAGACGGCCCCCGGCCGGTGAGCGAAGGGACGACGACCCCAGGACGCCGCGTCGCGATCCTGTGGTTCCGGCGCGACCTGCGGCTCGGAGACCACCCGGCCCTGCTGGCGGCCGCCGAAGCCGCCGAGGCTGTCCTGCCACTGTTCGTGCTGGACCCGAGGCTGCTGGACCGCCCGAGTCCCAGGTCTCGACGGCTGATCGCCTCCGTCGCCGCACTGGGCAAGGACCTCGGCGGTGCCTTGGTCGTCCGCAGAGGTGACCCCTGCGAGGTGGTGCCGCGGCTGGCCGCCGAGGTCGGCGCCACCGAGGTCCACGTCACGCGCGAGACGACGCCCTACGGACGACGACGGGACGAAGCCGTCGCCACGTTGCTTGCGGCACAAGGCGGCCGGCTCGTCACAACAGGCACCCCGTATGCCGTCGGGCCGGGGACGGTCGTCACGCGCGGCGGGACACCCTTCCGGGTCTTCACACCCTTCGCTCGGGCCTGGCGTGAGCACGGCAGGCCGGCGCCGGCCCCACGCCCGGGACGTGTGTCGTGGTTCCGGGGTCGGGTCGAGTTCGATGCGCTCGAGCTGGAACCGCGCGATGGGGTCGGCGAGGCGTACGCGCTGAAGCGGTGGCGGGCGTTCCTCGAGACCGGACTGACGGCATACGACCGGGAGCGCGACCGGCCTGACCTCGACTCGACGAGTCGTCTCTCAGTGCCACTCAAGTGCGGCGAGCTCCACCCCCGTACCCTCCTCGCCGATATCGACACCCACCCGGATGCGCGGTCGCCCGGCGCTCGACGGTTCGTGACCGAGCTGGTGTGGCGCGAGTTCTACGCCGACGTGCTCTGGCACCGACCCGAGTCCGCTTGGCACGACTGGCGATCCGACCTGTCACGGCTCCCTTACGACACCGGCCCGGACGTCGCTCGGCTGGTCGACGCGTGGCGCAGCGGTCGCACCGGGTACCCCTTCGTCGACGCCGGCATGCGTCAGCTCGGCTCCGAGGGGTGGATGCACAACCGCCTCCGGATGGTCACGGCGAGCTTCCTCACCAAGGACCTTCACGTGTGGTGGCCGGTCGGCGCTCGGCACTTCCTGGACCGCCTGGTCGACGGGGACCTCGCGTCGAACAACCACGGGTGGCAGTGGGTCGCGGGCACCGGCACGGACGCGGCTCCCTACTTCCGCGTGTTCAATCCGGTGGCGCAAGGCCGGGCCTTCGACCCGGACGGCGACTACGTGCGTCGCTGGGTGCCCGAGCTCGCCCACCTGCCCGGTCCGGCCGTGCACGAGCCGTGGAGGCATCCGGACGGGTACGCGCGGGGGTACCCCGAGCGGGTCGTCGACCACGACGCCGAGCGTCGCGAGGCACTCGCCCGCTACCGCGCCGCCCGCGTGACGAGGTGACCTCGGGATCGCTGGGGGAGTATCGCGGAGGCTAGCGAAAACGCTAGACGGGTGGCCATGCTGTTGTGACGGAGCGCCCACTCGACCAGAAGGGTGCGACCCGCCCCGACCCCGCCACACCCACCCCCCGTCGAGTGGGCGCTCGGTCCCACCCGCCCCATGACGCGTGGCCGTGCCCCTGTGACGGAGCGCCCACGCGACCAGAGGGGTGTGACCCGCCAAGACCCCGCCACACCCACCCCCTCGTCGAGTGGGCGCTCGATCCCACCCGCCCCATGACCCGTGGCCGTGTCCCTGTGACGGAGCGCCCACTCGACCAGAGGGGTGCGACCCGCCCCGACCCCGCCACACCCACACCCCGCCACACCCACCCCCCGTCGAGTGGGCGCTCGGTCCCACCCGCCCCATGACCCGTGGCCGTGCCCCTGTGACGGAGCGCCCACTCGACGGGATGGGTGGGCGACCCAGGACTGCCATAGCGGCGAGTTGTCGCGGTAGCGGCAATTCGGCCATTTATAGCTAGCGTCGTTTAACGCCGCCGCTGTACTGAACGCGGGAGTTTCTTGCGTAGTCGCCAAAGGCGTCGTAGGTTCGACCCGCGATGGGCCAAGGGCCCGCACCCACGAGAGGAGACGTTGTGAGGATCTCGACGAGGACGCTGACCGCTGTGGCAGTCTCAGGAGCGCTCGCGCTCACCGTTGCTGTGGGACACGCGTCCGCAGCGAGCGCATCCCGGACGACCACGGTCAGCTGTGACGTGACGATCACGTCGAACCTGGTGACTCTGAACCAGTCGACCGCGACCCCGACTGGCGTCACGTTCAAGCAGAGCTCGACCTCACCTTCGATCAACTCGTACGTCTGGGCCACCGCCTCCACCGGCAACAGCCTGAGCGCAAAGGCCGTCACCAACGGTGGAACGGTCGCCTGGGCGGGCGTCAGGCCGTCGAACTACACCTTCAAGACGCACGTCGTCTCATCGACCAACTGCAACGGTGGTTGGCCCGGCGACGGCAACTCGACGATGTCGTACACGGCCTGGACCAACGTCTGACCGATGGCGGAAGGCTCTAGGGTTGGTCGCCCCGTTCGGGTGCTGGGATGGGTCCTGCTCACAGCACTACTGGCCGCGAGCTGCTCGCCGTCCCGGGAGGGCGAGATGTCCGCTGACGACCCGGTGTTCGCAGGCCTGGACCGAGGCGTCGTGCTGGAGGTGCTGGCCTCACCCGCTGCTCGGTCACGTGTTCAAGGCGACGATGCGGAGACCGCGAGTGCTCGCTATCAGAACATGGTTCGCAACTTCGTTGCGTGTCGCAGCGCACTCGCTGTCTACCAAGAATGGATCCGCGGTGGCGTGGCGCCGACGTTTCCGCGCCAGCCACAACCCGACCACCCAGCTCCCACCGCGCGCGACATGGACAGCGACATCGCCCAGTTCGTCAAAGAGGCCACCAGCGGCGACATCACGTTGCTGCGTGAGGAGCTCACGAGCAACTCAGGTTGCGGCGCCTGGATCCCCGCCCGGACGGGTGACGCCAATGGTCCGACGATCGCAGACGTCGTCAGGGGCAAGGGGTGAGGCTGGGGAGGTCGGCCCCTCCATTCGCGGTGCTTGTCGCCACGACGTTGTGCATCATGCTGGCTGCGTGCACAGCCGGCGACAGGTCGCCACAGCCGCCGCCCACCCAGCGTGACTCGAGCAGCAGCCTCGACGGACTCGCCGTCACGTGGAGCGCCTTCCGGGTGGTGTACCGCCTGGAGGGCGCCACGCAGGCCTCGTCCGAGGTAGGGATCGACGTCCCGACCGGACTGTCGCTGATCGCCTCCGCTCGACCCGGCCAGCAGGTGGCGCCGGGCGACGCTGTGGGTCTCTTTCGGGTCGCGCCGGCCGTGCTGCACGAGCTCGAAGGGGCAGCCGCGCGCGGGACGGTGGCCTCGTCCCGTCTCCAGGCTCTCGAGGCACGTCAAGGCACCGTCCGAGCCGGGGTTCGTGGAACCTTCTCGAAGCTCCCTGACGGCCAGCCAGGCATCCGCAGCCTCGGCCTGGATGCGACCGTGGCCCTCGCCCCGCTCCAGGAGCTGCGCTACCGGGGACTCACCTTCGTCGGCGAGGTCAGCGTGGAAACGGTGCTCGGCCAGCGGCGCGCTCCGTGTAGGGCCGTCTGGGTCGAGTCATCCAAGCCCGACCCGACAGCCTCCGGCGAAGGCAGTCGAAGCACGGTGCACTGCCGGCTGCCGGATGACGTCGAGTCGGTCCCCGGGCTGCCAGTGACGCTCACCCTGACGTCGCCCGAGCTCAAAGGAGTGGTCGCCCTCCCCTCCATCTACGTCGGCCTCGACCACGGCGGAGACAACTACGTCGTCCGGGTCAAGCGCGACACGGCGTGGGTCGAGCGGCCGGTCGTCGTGGGCGCGACCGACGGGGTGCGACGCGTCATCGTCTCAGGCGTGAAGCCCGGCGACATCGTGCTACCTCCGCCTTCATGACCAACCAGCCGGCCGCCGCTGTGCTGGACGAGGTGAGCGTCGAGTTCGACACTCGCCACGACACCTCCTGGGCTCTTCGCTCCCTGTCCCTGACAGTGCCCGCAGCATCATCGACGGCGATCGTGGGCCGGTCGGGCTCGGGCAAGTCGACCCTTGTCTCGGTGATCGCGCTCCTGAGGCGGCCGACCTCGGGCCGGGTGACGGTGTCGGGCAGGCCCACAGCGTCCCTTGGTGACACACAGCTCGCTCGCCTGCGGGCACATTTCGTCGGGACGGTCTTCCAGAGCTTCCACCTGGACCCCGCGATGACGGCGGCGGAGAACGTCATGCTGCCGTGGTACTTCGGCGGACGTGCGTCACGGAGAGATGCACGCTCACGCGCCGCCTTTCTCCTCGACTGTCTGGAGATCGGCGAGCTCGCCTCGCGACGTCCCACCGAGATGTCCGGCGGTCAACAGCAACGGGTCGCGATAGCTCGCGCGTTGTTTCCCGAGCCTCGACTCCTCATCGCCGACGAGCCCACGGGCAACCTCGACGAGCGGACAGCCGAGGTCATCGGCGACCAGATCTTCTCGCTGCCTGCCCTTCTGGGCACGGCGGTGGTCGTGGTGACACATGACGCAGGGATCGCGGCCCGCGCCTCGCGACAGCTGCACCTCTCAGGCGGCGAGCTGTGCACACCATGAGGCCACGCTGGTCCCTCACTCGCCTGGGCCGCATGGCCCTCGCCTCCAACTGGCATGCAAAGCTGAGGTTCACCCTCCTGACGGTGCTCATCGCCATCGGCGTCCTGGTGTTCCTCACGGTCGCCGAGCTGTCGCGCGCCTCCTCGGAAAGCCTCCACGACGCCATCGACAGCGACCTCGGAGCCGCCGGCACCTACCGGATCGAGCCGGCGCCACAGCTCGGCCTCTCGAGGCGTGAGCTCGTCGACAAGGTCGGTCGAGCCGTCGGCGGTCTCACCTCAGCGCCGATGGTCGTCATAGACGCCCTCCCACCCGTGCGGCCAGAGTGCCCGCCCTTCGACACCCTCGGCGACCTCGCCACCTTCGTGATCCGCGATGCGGATGGCGTTGCGAAAGTGCTCGACGCGATCAGCTCCCCCACACAGGCAGACCTGTGCCTGGCCGGCCTGACGGTCCCGCGTACCGCGCTGCGAGGCACCACCGACGAGGAGGCCCGGACCTTCGGCGCGGGCCTCGTGCTCGCGCCGGCCTACGAACACCTCGTCGGCCTGACCTCCACGGCACCTACCCGCAGCATCGTCGTCATCACGACAGGGCGCGTGGAGGACATGGGCGACGAGATCCTCACGGACCTGCGCGGCGCGCTGAGCGACGACGCGGGGCGCGCAGGGATCCCTGACGAGAGCGCCGTCACCGTCAGCCGAGTTGACTCGGGATCGCAGGTGCGGACCGCGTCTGACGGGATCGCGCTGGTATACCTCCTCATCGGATGGGGTGTCCTGCTGATCGGCGGGCTCGGCATCCTCGTGGCAGAGCTCATCGTGCTCCGGGACCGGATGTGGTTCCTCGGGCTGGCCCGAGCCGTCGGCGCGCGGCGGCAGGACATCGCGGTCCTCGTGCTCAGCGACATCGCGCTGGTGCTGGTCGCCGGTTTTGGCGCGGCGGTGCTCGTCGCCCTCGGCACCGGGCCGATCGTCGAGTCGTTCGGTCAGAGGTCTTTCGGCACGCCGTTGGTCCTGCTGCGGTGGGAGGTGACGCCGCGGCTGGTCGCCGGAGCAGCCCTCATGCTCGTCCTCGGCGGCGCCTACCCGGCCTGGCGCGCGACGCGGCTCGATCCACTGGAGGTGCTGGAGCGTCGTTGAGCCGGTCAGGCCACCGGCTGCCGAGCGAACGCTCGGCGGTACTGCACCGGCGGCAGCCCGATCTGCCGCTGGAAGTGGTGGCGCAGCACGGCCGCCGTCGCGAACCCGCTCTCGCGCGCGATCCGCTCGATGTCGAGGTCAGTCGACTCGAGCAGGTACCGTGCGCGCAGCACGCGCTGGCCGGTCAGCCACTTGTGCGGTGTGGTGCCGACCTCCGAGGCGAACCGGCGGGCGAAGGTGCGCTCGGACATGTTCGATCGCAGCGCCAGCGAGGGCACCGAGTGCTCTTCGTCGAGGTGCTCCGAGACCCAGTCGAGGACGTCCTGGAGGCTGTCGCACTGCTCGGCCGGCAGTGGCGTCTCGACATACTGCCGCTGCCCACCTGACCGATGCGGGGGCACGACCATGCGTCGCGCAATCCGGGTGGCGACCTCCGAGCCGAGCTCCTCGCGCACGATGTGGAGGCACGCGTCGATGCCGGCCGCGGTGCCTGCGCTGGTGAGGATCGGTCCGTCCTCGACGTAGAGCACGTCGAGGTCGACGCATGCCTTCGGGTAGCGGTCCTCCAGGAGCCCGGCATACCGCCAGTGCGTCGCACAGTCGCGCCCGTCGAGCAGACCGGCCTCCGCCAGCCAGAACGCGCCGCTGCACACCGACAGGACCCGCGCCCCCCGGTCGACGGCCTCGCGCAGGATCTCGAGCACCTCGGGGCGGAACGGCCCGTCGACCGAACCACCCGGGATGGCGATGAGGTCGGCATCGCGCGCCGCCTCCAGCGAGTGCGTCGCGACGATGCCCATGCCGGTCTTCGTCCGCAGCACCCGCTCCGGCTCGGCCGCGCACACCCGGAAGTCGAACGGTGGGACGCCGTCGTCGGTGCGGTCGATCCCGAAGACCTCGCAGAGCACGGCCAGCTCGAACGGGGCGACGGGCTCCTCGACGATGGCGGCGATGGTGTGCAACATCCCGTCAGTATGCCCACGTTGGCGGGATCTTGTCGAACATCGTCAGTTCTGCCACTCGTGGCTGCATCGTGACGAGCGCAGACTTTCTGCCATGGACATCATCTTCTTCATCCTCATGATCGCGGCCATCATCGCGGCCCTCAGCCCGCACCACCGCCGCACCTACTCCCTCCCGCACGCGCCCTTCGGCAGCGACGTGGAGTCCGACCGGGACCTCCCGCGGGTCCTGCACGACGCGCCACCCACCAAGTGACGCGCCACGCCCCGCCTGCTCACCCGGCCTTGGCACGAGACCTCCGCCGGGTGAGCAGCACACCGAGGATGCACAGCGCACCACCGGCGAACGTCAGCGGCGGCGGCACCTCGTCGAGCAGCGCCCACGCGATGAGCGTGGCGATGAACGGCACGAGGAACGTCGTCAGCGTCAGCTTCCCGGCGTCGCTTCGAGCGAGCGAGTAGGCCCACGTCGAGAAGGCGATGGCCGTCGGGAAGATGCCGAGGTAGGCGATCCAGAGCAGCGAGCTCGGCTCGCTCGTGCGCACGACGTCGACGAGGTCGCCGGCCCAGGGCAGGCACACGACCGCCCCGATGATGCACGCCAGCCAGGTCACCTCGAGCCCGGGCAACCGGCCGAGCAGCGGCTTCTGCGCGAGGACGCCCACGGCATACGTCACCGCCGCGAGCACCGCGAGCCACACCCCCACGGGGTCTCCGGAGCCGCCGGACGAGAAGCCCTGCGCGATGACGACCACGCCCGCGAACCCGACCACCATCCCGATGACGAGCCACCGCGTCATGGCCTCTCCGAGGAACACTGTCGCAAGCAGGGCGACGATGATGGGGCCGATCTGGACGATGAGCGCCGAGGTGCCGGCGTCGATGCGCCGCTCGGCCTCGTTGAGCGCGAGGTTGTAGATCCCGAACCAGGCCACGCCGCAGAGCAGCAGCAGCGGCCAGTCGCGCCGCGACGGCCACCGACGCGGGCGGCGGAACACGAAGACCCCGAGGGCGACGGACGCGATGAGCAGGCGGCCGAGCGAGAGGGCGCCCGGCGGGACGTTGTGGCCCAGGTGCCTGATCGCGACGAACGCCGAGGCCCAGAGCAGCAGGGTGACGGCCACCGCGCCGACCACGAGCCCGCGTGACCGGCGGCGAGCGGGCTCCCTCCCCTCAGGTGGCGCTGCCGCATCCGGCGTCGGGGCAGTGTCATGGATGTCGAAGGAGCGCGTCATGCCCGGTAGACGCGCGGGCGCGCCGTCGCGTGAGGTCGCGATGCCGGTGGCGATGTCGCTTGCGCTGTCGGTCACGGTGTCGGTCACGGTGCCGGTCGCGGTGTCCTTGGGGTCGCGGGCGTCGAGTGTCACCCGACGAACCTAGGTCGCGGGACCGACAGCCGCCGCCCTCATTCCGGTCAGACGTGACCGAATTGCCGCCACGAGCGGCGTGGCCACCTTGGTCCACAGGAACCAGTACGCGACCCCGGCCGCGAGCGAACCGGCGAACGCCGCGACCGGCCGTCCCCACAGCTGCTCGAGCACCTGCCAGTGGATGACGTAGACGAACAGCGAGCTCGCGGCCAGCACCTGGGTGGCGGGAACCAGCCCGCTCGGCATCCTCGTCGTGGGCAGCCAGATCAGCGCGAGCACGCTGGCCAGGGTCAACGCATCGCGGGCCGGGTTGCCGGAGAACGTCCCGACCATCCCCACGGCAGCCACGGTGACCAGCCACCGCTGGCGGCGCGTCTCCACCCGCGCGATGGCCCACCCGAGGAAGAAGAGGAAGAGGACGACCACGGCCGAGCCCTGCATCCTCGGTACCGGCAGCTGGAACAGGTCGAGCCGGAACGTGAAGGCCGCCAGCAGGAGGGCGACCGGCACCCCGAACGGCCAGCGCCGCTCGAGGCGCGCGAAGGCCGGCAGTGCGGTCAGCAGCATCGCGACGAGGAGGGCGAACACGAGAGCCTCGATGAACCAGAAGCGCCAGGGCGGCCCGAGCCGCGCGTCACCGAACACCCAGTTGGCGAGGAACAGGTTGCGCGTCTCGTAGTAGCCCCACACGACGTGAGCCGGCACGATCACCGCCAGGGTCGGTAGCACGACCCGCAGTGTCCCCCGCCCGAGCGCTCTGATGCGCCCGCGGCGACCCGGCGCGGCGAACGCGAAGCGCACCACGTTGAAGCCCACGAGCACGAGCAGCGCGTGGGCCGTGCCCTGGAGCGAGAAGAGGTCGGCATGCGTGCCGACGATGAGCAGGATCGCGACCGCCCTGAGCCACACCGAGGTCTCCACCGTCCGCGGGCGCGACCAGCGCCGGAGCCGGGTCTCGGTCACCCCGTCGACCGGAGCCGCTGCGTCGCTTCGTGGAGCGTGCGCTCTGCGCCGGTATGCCGTCTCGACCGTCCGGGATGAACGCGCGGTCGCCGCGTGGTCACGGCGCGCAACCTCGGCGTCGGCGAGTGCCTGTAGCTCCGCCACCGGTGTCACGTGCCACGACCGCGGAAGGCAGCCGATGAGGGCCTCCAGGCGCAGCGACACCTCGACGTAGGACAGGGAGTCTCCGCCCAGCGACGCGAAGGTGGACCCAGGCCGCACGGACGCGCGGTGGAGGGTGGCGGCATACATCGTCGCGACGGAGCTCGGCTCCGGCGCGGACGCGACGGTCACGGCTGCGGTGGACTCGGCGAGCGCGACGATCGCCGAGTGGTCGACCTTTCCGGTCGGCAGCACGGGATGGTCGTCGACCTGGACGACGGTGACGGCACCGAGGGGCGCGTTCGCGGCGGTGGCCGTCGCGCGCCGGAGGGCCCCGGCATCGAGCCCCCGGCCTCCCAGGCGCCGGCCTCCCACACCCCGTCGGGAGTCGGCACGGGCCGACACGGCGATGAGGCCCTCCCGGCCGGCGACCCTGACGTCACGTCCGCGTGCTCGCAGCGATGCCTCGACCCGGTCGAGGTCGACGCGGTGCCCGAGCACCTTCGCGTAGCGGCTGGTGCGCCCGGTCACCTCGAAGAGGCCGTCCTCGGCGAGCCGGCCCAGGTCACCCGTCCGGAGCCGGTGGACGGTGCGTCCCAGCGCGAGGTCGGCGGGCTTGGTCGCGTAGCCGAGCATGACGTTGGGCCCGGTGAAGACCAGCTCGCCGTCCTTGACCACCAGCTCGGCACCGGCGACGGGTCGCCCGATCGCGCTGGGCCGCGTGGCGGCCAGGTCCGGTGGGAGGTGGGCCATCCGGGCCGTCGCCTCGGTCTGGCCGTACATGACGTGGAAGTCCCACCCCCGGGCCTGCCCCAGCTCGGCCCAGCGGACGACCCGGTCCGGGTCGAGCCGCCCACCCGCCTGCGTCACATACCGCAGGCTCGGCAGGTCACGGTCGGCGAACCCGGCCCGGTCGAGCATCTCGAAGGTCCAGGGCACGCCCGCGAAGGACGTGGCACCGACGTCGGAGACGAGGTCCCAGAAGCACTCGTCGACGACGGAGAGGTCGGTCAGTGCAAGGCTCGCCCCGCGGGCCAGATGGCTGTGCAGGACCGAGAGGCCGTAGCAGTAGTGCATCGGCAGCGACGTTGCGGCACAGTCGGACTCGCGGATCTCGAGGAGGTCGGCGATCTGCGCGGCGTTGGCCGCGAGGTTGGCCCAGGAGAGGCGCACGAGCTTTGGCGACCCGGTGGACCCGCTGGTGCTGAGCAGGAGAGCCAGGTCGGGGTGCAGGTCGACCGCGGGCTCGCTCCGGTGGACGAGGACCCGGCCGTCCGCCGCGATCTCGATGTCGGGGTCGTAGGCCGTGCGCAGCGCGACGCCGGCCTGGCGGTTGCCGCCGTCGACGAGCAGGACGGCGTGGCCCTGGCGAAGTGCAGCGAGATACGCGACGACGGCCTCGAGCCGGTTCGCCCCCTCCACCATGACGAGACGGCGGGCACCGGCGAGCTCGGCGGCCGCCGCGTCGACCAGGTCGCGCAGCTCGCCGCGGGTGACCTCACGCCCGCCGGGCAGGGCGAGCGCGCGGCGCTCGGGGTCGCGGTCGAGGACGTCGAACCACGGCAGTCGCGGACGCAGGGGCGTGTCCGGCGAGGCGGGTGTGGTCGGCGCGAGAGTCACGCGCCTCATTAGATAGGTAAGCCTTACCTAATCGCAACCTCGGCGGACCCCTGCCCGCACTGTTGCGAGCGCGAAATCCATAAGTTACGGTTAGGTTTATGGCAACAAAGACTTATGTTTCTCGGTTGGACGCCGGCCGGTCGACGACCCTGGCCACCGAGAGCACGTCGCGCGCGATGTCCGTCGCGACCGAGGCATGTTGTCGTTGCCGCTGACGCGGACTGCCGCCGCGCGCTCCCACACCCGGTCAGTCTGAGACACCGGGCACCACTGCCTCACCCGCGCCCTGCCTGACGCACCACTGGCGTGCCAGGCGCTCGCTGCCGCCATTGCTCCCCCTTTGACGAAAGGAACTCCCATGTCCCGCGGCGCATCCCGCACCCCGGTCATGCTCGCCGAGACCGCGAGAAACCTGTCACGACAGCGTTCCCTGTGGCAGGGGTTGGTCGACTTCGACCCCGTCACCCGCTACTACGCCCGCCTGCTCGCCGACGCCGACCACGAGGCGTGGCTGCTGACCTGGCTGCCCGGGCAGGGCACCCCGTGGCACGACCACGGCGGCAGCGCCGGCTCGTTCGTCGTGATCCAGGGCGTGCTCACGGAGGAGGTCGCGGGATACCGCACCGCCGTCGACCTCGACGACGTGCGACGCGCGACCGGCCCTGGCATCAGGCTGACGACGGGTGACCAGCGCACCTTCGGGACACGCCACCTGCACCGCGTCACCAACCACGGTCCGGACCCGGCGGTGAGCCTGCACGTCTACGCCCCGAAGCTCACGGCGATGAGGAGCTATCACGACGTCGACGGCGTGCTCGAGCTCGTCGAGGAGTCGAAGGTCGGGGTCGACTGGTGAGCGAGGCGACCCCGACCCCGCACCGCACGATCGACGACGTGCTTGCCGAGGCCAGAGCGCGCCTGCGGCGCCTCACCCCGGAGGAGGCCGAGGCGGCATACGGCGACGGCGCCGTGATCGTGGACATCCGCCCGGCGGCACAGCGGGCGCACGAGGGAGAGCTGCCGATCGCGACCGTCGTCGAGCGCAACGTCCTGGAGTGGCGGTTCGACCCGACGAGCGCCGCGGCGCTCCCCACAGCCGACCATGACCTCCAGGTCATCGTGCTGTGCCAGGAGGGCTACACCTCGAGCCTCGCGGCAGCGTCCCTGCAGGACCTCGGCATCCACCGCGCGACCGATGTCATCGGAGGGTATGCCGCCTGGCGGGCTCGCGCGGGCTCCTGACCGCCCGGGTCGGCGGGTGCCCGGAGGCGGCCGCGCGCCTCACGATGTCGCCGAGGCGGTCGAGGTGCGCCGACTGAAGCCGCCAGCGCTGGAAGTAGAGCGGCACGTCGACACGGTCGCGCATGCCGATCCGGACCACCTCGCCCCGCTCCTCGGCGGGTGCGAGCTGCGTCGGCAGCAGCACGCCCCAGCCGAGCCCCGCGCGGACGGCAGCGACGAAACCCGTCGCGTCGGGGACCGTGTGGGTGGGTGGGGTCACCGTCACGCGGTGTCGGTCGAGGATCCGCTGCTGGAGGTCGTCCTTGTCGTTGAAGCGGACGAGCGGCATTGCAGCCCAGTCGATCCCGCGACGCGTCGTATGCCGCGCCAGCAGCTCCGGCGTCGCCGCGGGCAGGTAGCGCATCGTCACGAGCGGTTCGGTGGAGCAGCCCTGCACCGGCCCCGGGTCCGACGTCACCGCGCCGAGAACCTCGCCCGAGCGGAGCAGCCGCGCCGTGTGGTCCTGGTCCTCGACGTGCAGCCGAAGGGTCACCTCGTCCCAGGTCGCGCACTCGGCCAGCACTGCGGGGAACCAGGTCGCCATCGAGTCGGCGTTGACCGCGACCGGCAGGTCCACCCGTGCACTCGGATCGGGAGCCAGCTGCGCCACGGCCTCGGCTGCGAGGAGCTGCTGCTGCCGGGCGAGCCGGACGAGAGCCTCCCCGGCGGTCGTGGCCCGGCACGGTGTGGTGCGGACGACGACGACCTGGCCGACCTCCGCCTCGAGCGCCCGGATTCGCTGGCTGACCGCCGATGGCGTCAGGTGAAGCGCCCTGGCGGCGCCGTCGAAGGTCCCGGCCTCGACGATGGTCAGGAGCGTGGCGAGCTGTTCGCTGTCGAGCCGCATGAAGCGATGCTAACGATGCTGTAGGAACCTTCGCTTCCCTTATCGCGGGCGCCCGCCCTACCGTCGTGTGGTGACCTCGCTCCTTCCCGGCTTCCTCACCATGGCCTCGCTCATCGTCGCCATCGGTGCGCAGAACGCCTACGTCCTGCGCACCGGCCTGAGCCGCCACCACGTCGGGATGGTCGTGACGGTGTGCGCCCTCTCGGACGCGGTCCTCGTGGTCGCCGGGGTGCTCGGCGTCGGAGCCCTCGTCACGGCTCACCCGGGACTGCTCAGCTGGGCGCGGTGGCTGGGGGCGGCATACCTCGTCGGCTACGGCATCACCTGCCTCTGGAGCGCGCGACGCCCGCGAGTGCTCGAGGGGAGCGCCGCGACGCCGTCGCGCGGCGGCGTGCTGGCCACGGTGCTCGCCCTGACCTGGCTCAACCCGCACGTCTACCTCGACACCGTCCTGCTCATCGGCAGCCTTGCCAACCAGCACGGTGCGTCGGGCCGATGGTGGTTCGTGGCCGGCGCGATCACCGCGAGCGTGCTGTGGTTCAGCGGCCTCGGCTACGGGGCGCGCCTGCTCGCCCCCCTCTTCGCCCGCCCGGTGACCTGGCGTGTCCTCGACGTCCTCATCGCTCTCGTGATGTTCGCCGTCGCCGCGAGCCTCGCGCTGGGCTGAGGCACCTACCTCAGGCCCCCGCGCAGCCGCCCGGTGCCCGTCTGAGGTAGTCACGGGAGCACGAAATAGGGACCTCGTCCGATGTGGGGCGCTACCTCAGGAACCGAACCTTGAGGAGTCAGAGCAGCCCTCACGAAGGAACGGTCATGAACAGCAACTACCTCGACTTCCGAGCCGTCCAGGCTGAGATGGACGCCCGCTACGCCCGCCGTGGGCGCCGCGGTCCCCGCAACTCGTCTCTGGAAGTGATCCGGCGCACCATGTCACGCGCCGCTCGGGAGGAGCTCAGCCCGAACCGGCCCCGGTGAGCGTCCGCCATGTCGGCCGCCCGCCCGGTCCATCCCGAAAATATGTCCCTGCTGATGTCGGCGCCGTACGCGATGATTTCGCGTATGCCGCTCAGCACCGGCGCCCTCATCGGCAGGGACCCTGATCTCGCCCGACTCGCCGACGCCATCGGCCTGCGCACCCCGACGGGTGCCGACGCCGGTGGCGTCGTCGTGCTGTCCGGAGATGCCGGCATCGGCAAGTCACGGCTCATCGGCCAGACGCTCGCCGACGCCGACGGCGCCGGCTGGTTCACCGCCGTGGGCCACTGCGTCGGCCAGGCCGGCAGCAGCCTGGCGTACCTCCCCTTCGTCGAGCTCCTCGGCGCGATCGACGCGGCGCACCCCGAGGTCGTCGAGAAGGTGCTGGAGTCCCACCCGAGCCTCGGGCACCTGCTGCCCGGACGGCCCGAACTGCATGACGCCGACGCCGCCGGGCGTTCCACCGACCCCGGCCAGGTCGCCGAAGCCGTGCACGCGCTCCTGACGACCCTCGGTGCCGCCGTCCCGACACTCGTCGTCGTCGAGGACGTGCACTGGGCCGACCACTCCTCCAGGGACCTGCTCACGCTGCTGCTGACCCGGGGATTCACGACCACCGTCGGACTCGTCGTCACCTACCGCTCCGACGACCTGTACCGGCGCCACCCGCTGCACGAGACGCTGGCCATCTGGGCCCGCATCGCCGGTCTCGAGCACGTCGACCTCGCCCCGCTCACCGACGCCGCGGTTCGCGAGCTGGTGTCGGGCATCGAAGGCGCACCGACCGACACCCACACCACCGACGAGATCGCGCGGCGGGCCGAGGGCAACCCGTTCTTCGCCGAGGAGCTCGTCGCGAGCGCCGCGTCGGGCCAGACCGTCACCGGCGGCCTGAGCCGGGTGCTCCGCTCCCGCGTCGAGCAGCTCGACGACACCTCGCAGCGCGTGCTGCGAGCCATCGCGCTCAAGGGCGGCCAGTACATCGGGCACGAGCTGCTCTCCCGCGTCACCGGCCTGCCCGACGAGACGCTCGAGGCCGCTCTCGCGTCCGCGGTCGAGCATCACGTCCTCGAGACCCGCTGGCCGCCCGCGTACACCTTCCGTCACGCCCTGCTCGGCGAGACCGTCGCCGACAGCCTGCTGCCCGGCGAGCGGCTGAGGCTCCACCGGGCGTATGCCGCAGTGCTGTCCGAGCACCCCGAGCTGGCCTCCTCGTCCGAGCTCGCGCGTCATGCCGCCGCCATCGGCGACCTGCCCACCGCGGTGCGGGCGAGCCGCGCCGCTGCCGAGGCGGCGATGGCGGTCGGCGGGCCTCAGGACGCACTGATGCATTTCGAGCGGGCGCTGACCTGGCTCGACGAGAACGACCCCGAGCGCGACGAGGTGACGCTTCGAGCGTCGGCGGCGGCGATGGTCGCGGGCGAGCCGGTCCGGGCCATGGACCTGCTCCGTGACCGCCTCGACCACCCCGGCACCGCTCAGGCGCCCGGAGCGCGAGCCGACCTGCTGGCCACGCTCGTCAGCCGGTCCCGCATCCTCGACCTCCCGGTCGACTCCATCGCCCTGACCGACGAGGCGGTCTCCCTCATCGGTGAGGAGGCCGACGAGCTGCGGGTGCGAGTTCTCGTGGCCCGGGTGCAGGCGCTCGTCGACAACGGCGCCTTCGTCGAGGCCGCCGTCGTCGGCAACGAGGTCTCGATCCTGGCCGAGCGCCTCGGGCTCGGTGGTTCGCTCGCCGAGCTTCGCACGATCCTGGCCAGGGTGCTCGAGGCCAACGAGGACCTCGACTCGGTCGAGGAGCACCTGCGCGGCATCGTCGCCGACATCGACCGGGACGACCCGTTGCTGTTGCGAGTCCTGCACCAGCTCGCGGCGATCCGGCACCGTCGCGGCGACCTTCCGGGCGCCCTCGCACAGTACGACGCGGGCGCCGAGGTCGCCCGGCGAATGCACCGTGAATGGGCGCCGTGGGGTCAGGAGTGCCGCTACCTCGGCGGCCTCACGGCCTACGAGCTGGGCGACTGGGACGGCGCGGTGCGGCGGCTCGACCTGGGCGGGCGGCCGGCGCCGCAGCCCGGCCGGTCCATCTTCACGGCCGCGATGCTGCATGTGCAGGCCGGGCGCGGCGAGCCGGTCAACCGCGACGTCTTCGGCGAGCTGCGGCTGTGGTGGCACGTCGACGGGCTCTGTGTGGTGCTGACGGTCATGCCGGGCATCGACCTGCTCGGCGACACCGGGGACATGGAAGCGACCCTCGACCTCGTCGAGGCGGCGGTCGCCACCCTGGACCGCGCCTGGGGCGAGTACCACGCGATCGTGCGCATCGCGGCGCTCGTGGCCGGACAGGCCGCGACGTGGGCGCCGCGCGTCGACCCCGCTCTCCGGGGCCGGCTCGTGCGCCTCGTCGGGACGCTCGCCGACCGCGCGCACGAGATCGGGATCCTGCGTCCTGCGGTCGAGAAGGCCAGCCGGCCCAAGTTCGAGCGGGCCGCGGCCGAGTCCCTCGAGGACACCAGCCGGGAGACATGGGCGTGGATCGCCCGGCTGGACGCGGAGCTGCTGCGCCTGCGGCATACGGCCGACCTCGACGACCCGCCGGAGGCGAGCGAGCTCGTCGAAGCCTGGCGTGCCAGCGTGGCGGCTTTCGACCGCTACGGCCACGTCTTCGAGAGCGCGCGGTCCGGAGCGCGCCTGGCGTCCGCGCTACGGGCCGCCGGCGACACCGCGGGATCGCGCGCGGCGGCCGAGCGGGCCCGTGAGGTCGCCGTCCGGCTCGAGGCGAAGCCCCTGCTCGCGGAGCTCGACTCGGTGCAACCGGGTCCGGGCGCCGCCGCGGCCGTCGACCTCACGCCGCGCGAGCTCGAGGTGCTCCAGCTGGTCGCGCGAGGACTCACCAACGGCCAGGCCGGCAAGCAGCTCTACATCTCGACCAAGACCGTCAGCGTCCACGTGTCCAACGTGCTGGCCAAGCTCGGCGCCTCGAGCCGCACGGAGGCCGCGGCGATCGCCCGGCAACGCGGCCTGGTGCCCTGACGGCATGAGATCATCGGCCATGTGCAACTGAGGGGTTGCAGGTTCCGGATCAACGTGCAACCATTGAGTTGCACGTTGACCCCATGAGCCACGTAGAAGGAGACCCTCATGACCGAGGACAGGATCGAACGCGAGACCCTCATATCCGCCCCGCTGGAGCGCGTCTGGTCGCTCGTCGCCGCACCCGGTTTCTGGGTGTACGACAAGGCACCGCAGTCCGCTGATGACACCGTCGTGGCGGCCGAGGGCCAGTCCGTCGTCGTCAACCACCCCGAGTACGGCAACTTCCCGGTCGAGGTCGTCAAGGTCGAGCCGCAGACCTACCTCGCCTACCGGTGGGCCAGCGCTTTCCCGGGCGAGCCGGTCCGCGACGACAACAGCACCCTCATCGAGTTCACGCTCGCGTCCGAGGGGGACCAGACCCGGCTCAAGGTCGTGGAGAGCGGGTTCGCAGCGCTGGTCGGCGGCGAGCAGGTGGGCGCCAAGGCCCACGCGGACAACACCGGCGGCTGGAAGCAGGTCATCGACGACCTCGTCGCCCGGGCCGAACGAGCCTCCGTGTGACGGACCACCCATCCGACCCGGCGGATGCGGTCGACGGCGTCCTCGTCGCCCTCGCCGACCCCACCCGGAGGCAGCTGCTCGACCTGCTGGCGGCCCTGGGTGAGGTCACGGCGACGACGCTCGCCGAGCGCCTGCCGGTGTCTCGGCAGGCCATCGTCAAGCACCTGGCGGTGCTCGAGTCCGCGGGACTGGTCTCGCGGGGCAAGGTCGGGCGCGAGGTGCTGTATGCCGTCCGGCCCGATGCGCTGAACGTCACCGCCCGCTGGATGTCGGCCCTCGCCGCCGACTGGGACCGCCGCCTGGCGACCATCAAGCGGATCGCCGAGAGCAGCGAGCTCTAGCCCCCCGCGCCTGCGAAGACCGTGGGCCGCGAGCGGCGCAGACCGGGCGTCAGGGCCACCGTCGTCACGAGCGACAGGGCCGCCATGACCGTCATCGCGAGCGCGACGTCCTCGTGGGTCGGCCCGAGCAGCTGGGCGACGACGCCACCGACGAAGGCCCCGACGGCCTGGCCGACCATGAGCCCCGTGCTGTTGAGCCCGAACACCTGCCCGCGCACCTCTCCGGACGTGTGCTGCACGAGCCGCTCCTGCAGCGGGAGGCTCGCGGCGAACCCGGCCGAGGCCACGAAGCCGAGCGCCATCGCGACCGGCAGCGATGGCACAAGGAGGAAGCCGAGGTAGGGCACCGCGAGGAGCACCCGCAGCGGCTCGATGAGCCGCTCACGGACCGGCTCGCTGACGAACCGGCCGACCACGATGTCGCCGATGAGCATCCCGGAGGCTGCGGCCGCGAAGAGGTACCCGGCCCGCTCGCCGGCATACGGCACGAAGAGCGCCTCACACCCGACGACGAGGCCGTTGGGCACCCAGAGGGTGAGGAAGACCGGGCGGAGCAGCCGCGACCCGAGGAGGCGGCGGTTCACCTCGCGCGTGCGTCCGACGACCTTCGCCCCGGTGACCCGAGGCGGGTGGTCGCGCAGCCCGAACCGCACCATGACAAGGGTGACGAGGCTCGCGACGGCTGCGCCGAGGAACAGCTGGGTGGTCGTGAAACGCAGCAGCAGGATCCCGCCGAGGCCGTAGCCGACGATCTGCATGACTCCGACGGCGATGTTGATGGTCGAGCGCCCGAGGATGAACGCGTCGGGCGGCAGGATGTCGGACATCAGCGCGATCATCGACCCGCCCGTCGCGGACATGACGAGCCAGGGGATCGCCAGGAGCGCGAACCGCCAGCCCCACGGCATACCCGGGATCGCCTGGAGCAGGTCGGCGGTGAGGCCGGCGAGCGCCACGACGAGCAGTGCCGTGCGCGGCCGGATGATGTCGGCGATCGCACCGAGGAACGCGGTCCCGAGGAGCCGGACGAGCGGGCCGCCGAACATGCTCAGCGCCGTGAGGATCGGCGATCCCGTGGCCTGGTACGTGATGGTGCCGAGCGCGAGGGACGCGACCGAGTGCGCGGCGAGGGTGAGGCACTGGGAGAGGAACAGCACCCGGAACTCGCCGACGGCGAACAGCTGGCGGTACGTCTTCACCGGCTCCACTATGGCCACAGCCGACGACAGTGCCTAATCTTTCGGCTGGAGGCGAAAGATGGGGACCTGGCGGATCTCGGCCGACCTGCTCGCGCGGAGCAGGTTCGTCGTGTCACCACGCATCGAGACCGTCGGGGCCCTCAACGACCTGGTGCGGCCCTCCGACCCGGCCGGCCGCGCATTCGCCGCGACGCACCGGGAGGCGTTCGAGGCGATGCTCGAGGCGCATCCGGTGCGCCGAGCGGTGCTCGACCACTCATGGCGTCCGGGGTGGATCTCCGACTGGCTGTGCCTGCCCCCGACCGGCGACCGGATGACGTTCCCGGACGAGCTCGAGGACGTCCGGCGCCTCGGCGACCGTCGCATCCGCGCCCTCCTGCGCGAGAGCTCGCCCGAGGCGGCGCTGCCTCGTGTCCTGACCCGGCCCGGCACGGCGGACGCCGCCGCCGAGCTGCTCGACTGGGTCTGGGTGCACACCATCGCGACCGACTGGGCCCGCCGTGAGCGGATCCTGCGCGCCGACATCGTCGCCCGCACGACGCGCCTCGCCAGCCACGGCTGGGCAGCCGTCCTGCGCGACCTCGGCCGTGACCGCGAGTGGCTCGGCGACGGACAGCTGCGGATCAACAACTACGACCTGCCGTCGCGGACCCTCGCCGACGACGCCGACCTCTTCTTCGTGCCGGTCCACCACCGTGCCCGCTGGGTCGGGTGGGACATCCCGCACCGGTATGCCGTCTACTACCCGGTCACGGGTGCTCTCGCGCAGGTGGACGGCCAGGCTGCTGGGGGCCTCGACCGGCTGGTTGGAGCGCCCCGGGCACGCCTGCTGCGGGCTCTGTCCGCGCCGGCGAGCACCTCGGCACTGGTGGCGACGACGGGTATGCCGCTCGGCTCGGTGGGCGACCACCTCAAGGTCCTGCTCGACTCCGGGACCGTGCTGCGCCGCAGGTCCGGGCGCGAGGTCCTCTACTGGCGGACGGCGCTCGGCGATGCCCTCGTCGCCTCGAGCGGGCGCGCGGAAACCGACCCGCTGCGGCCGTGAGTCGCTCTTCCGCAGCGGCACGATCAGTCGTTAGCGTCGCACCTGTTGTGACCATCAATCTCACACTTGGAGAGGCAAGAGACATGGCAGAAGACTGGGCAGCAGACGTCAAGATCTACGCGCCTGACGCCGACGACGCAGCGATCGCGGGGATCGTGAAGCACTGCGGCATCGCCCTGCAGAAGCGTGACTCGTCGCTGGTGTCGTTCACGGATCGCTCGGAGCTCGACCGCGTCCGCGAGAGCTTCATGAAGAAGAAGCTCGGCCTGACCGACTGCGACGCCGATCTCGATGCGGCCCTGGCCGACGTCGGCCAGACGCTCAAGGGCGACCGCACGAAGAACCGCGTGACCGTCTACTACCTTCTCGCCGACAAGTACAACAAGCTGGACCTCTTCCGCTGACCCGCGGCAAGCACGAGTCATCCTGAACCACAGTCAAACCCAGCCGTATGCCGCTCACCCAGGTGGGCGGCATACGGCTGCGGTGCGCCCGACAGGGGTCGACTGAGCGGCCGGCGCGTGCGCAGAGTGGAGCATGGACACTCACGCTCCACACCCTTCGCGCAGGACCGTACTCACGACAGCGGCCGCCTCGGCGGCCATCGCCATCAGCGCCCCTTCAGCGGCGTCGGCCTCCTCGAGGCGCCAGTCACCGGCGCCCGAGACCGTCGACCTGCCGGTCGGCTACCGGCCTGAGGGCATCACGTCCGGACCGGGCACGACGTTCTACGTCGGCTCCCTGGCCGACGGCCGGATCGTCACGGGCGACCTCATCGCGGGCGGGCTCGCGACCCTGCTCCCCGGCGCTTCCGGCCGGTCGCTGCGCGGCCTGTTCTGGGACCGGCAGTGCCGGGTGGTCTGGGCCGTCGGCGGCGTCACGACCGGGCCGGTCACGGTCGGCCACGTCTGGTGCGTCGATGACACGTCTGGTGCCGTCATGCACGACGTCGTCGTCCCCGGCTCGGGCTTCCTCAACGACCTCGTCGTCACCGAGGACGCCGTGTGGGTCACCGACTCGTTCGTCGACCGGCTCACCGTCATTCCACACGACCACACGACGAACTCAGCCGGGGCTCCCTCGTTCGTGGCCCTCTCCGGAGCCTGGCCAGCCGGCAACGGAACCTTCATCAACGCCAACGGGATTCGCCTCCTGCCCGACGGCGACATCGTGCTCAACAACAGCCAGTTCGGCGGCCTGTGGCAGGTCGCCCCCGCCACCGGCGTGACGAGGTCGATCCCCGTCACCGGCGGCCCGGGCGTCACCTCCGGCGACGGGCTGCTCGTCGACGGCGATGTCCTCTACAACGTCCGCGGCAGCGGGCTGAACGAGGTGTCGGTCCTTGTGCTGCGACCGGGCGGAAGCGGCTGGACCGCGAAGTGGCAGGGCGCGCGCAGCGACCCATCACTCGACTTCCCGTCGACCGCGACCCTCGCAGGGGGCTGGCTCTGGGCGGTCAACGCCCGGTTCTCCACGCCGGGAACCGTGCCGTACTGGGTCACCAGGCTTCCCGCCGTCTGACGAGCGTCGCGACCACATGGACGTGCGGACGATCCCGGCGCAGACTGGATGGATGGACATGCGCCGACATGGCTTCACCCGCCGCAGCGCGCTGACTGCAGCGGCCGTCACGGGCCTACTCGCCCTCACCACGATGGCCGGCACGGCGGCCGTCGCCTCACCCCGCTCCGCACCCCACGTGGAGCGGTCAGCCACCACGTCGATCGCAGACGTGCGCCTGCCCGCCGCCCCGGGCGTCTCCGACCACGTCATGAAGGTGATGCGCTACGGGTCGTGCGACCCGAGCATGGTCGACCTCTGACAACCACCCATACGAGACATCAAGCCGACAGGTCGCTAGGCTCGACAGCCGTGCCGACACCCCAAGGAGGCCCGATGTCCGCCGCCAACGAGACGCACGTCGACCACACGGAGCACCCGACCGACCCTGAGCTGGCTGACATCGTGCAGTGGGACACCGCGTCGCCTGCCGATCCGATGACCCCCCGCGGCGGCCGGGACCGCAGCGTGGGCCTCGCCGTCGCCGGCATCACCCTGGCCGCTCTTCTCGTCGGCGGGCTCGTCGCCTTCGTCATCTCGCTCTCCGGCTGACCTGGCCGAACCGTGACCCGGGAACCCGCGCGCAGCTGAGGCTCGCGGTGCATGCTGTTCCGCATGACTGACGGCCAGGTGGGCACGCCACGCTCCGCACGCAGGGCGGACATCCAGGGCCTGCGTGCCGTCGCGGTCATCGGGGTCATCGCCTTCCACCTGACCGGCTGGCCGCACGGTGGCTACCTCGGCGTGGACGCGTTCTTCGTCGTCTCCGGCTTCGTCATCACCGGGCTGCTGCTCCGGGAGCGGGAGCGCACCGGCCGCACGTCGCTGCGGGGGTTCTGGGCCCGGCGAGCGCGCCGCATCCTCCCGCTCGCCCTCATCGTCATCGCGGCCGTCGTCGCGGTCTCGTCCTGGGCGTACGCACCCGCGAAGGCGGCGTCGGTCAGAGTCGACGCCCTGTGGGCCACCTTCTTCGCCGCGAACTGGCACTACGCCGAGCAGGCCGACGACTACTTCGACCTCGGCGCGGCGCCATCGCCGCTCCAGCACTACTGGTCGCTCGGGGTCGAGGAGCAGTTCTACCTGGCGTGGCCCCTGCTCGTCGTGCTCGCGTGCGTCCTCGTGGGCGCCGTCCGCCGCCAGCGGGCCGCCATCGCCATGCTCGCCGCCGTGGTCGGCATCGCGTCCGTGACGTGGGCCGTGGTGCAGGGGGTGTCCGACCCGACGACCGCCTACTACTCGACCTTGACGCGCGAGTGGGAGCTGGCCGCGGGCGCCGCTCTCGCCGCGATCCCGCTCAGTGCCGTCCGGCTGGGGCCCGCGACCCGGGCCGCGCTCTCCTGGGCCGGCCTCGCGACGCTGCTCACGGCATACGTGCTGGTCGGGCCCGGCGCAGGTGTGCCCTACCCGGCGGCGATCGCAGCCCTCCTCGGCACGGCCCTCGTGCTCGTCGCCGGCATCGGCGAACCCGTGCGCGGCTCCGTCGCGCTCACCAACCGCGCCAGCGGCTACGTCGGCGACATCTCGTACGGGCTCTACCTGTGGCACTTCCCCCTCATCGTCATGGCGCCGGTCATCCTCTCGACGACGACCTGGGTCACGCGCAGCGTGGTCCTCGCACTCACCGTGCTGCTCGCCGTGGTGAGCCATCACCTCGTCGAGCGGCCGATCCTCGACGCACCGCGGCTCGGTGGGGCCGGCGCCCCGGGCCGCTCGTGGCGCGCCTGGTGGGTGGCCAAGCGGCGCGGGATGCTCGCCGCGGCCCTGGCGCTCGTGCTCCTGGTCGCTGGTGTCTCCGGGGTCGCCTCCGCGCGGCCAGACCTGTTCTCCGGCTCCTCCGACGTCGTCGCGGGCGACCTCGACGGCGGTGGCGTGCCGCCACCCGCGTCCGACGCCCTGCCGACCGAGGAGGCGCCTTCGCCGACTCCGACCCCGGCGACCGGCTCACCCAGCGCGACCAAGACTGCCGCACCCGAGCCGACCTGGCAGCCGATTCCCTTGGGCGCCACGGGAACCTACGTCCAGCAAGGTCTGCGTGGCGCCCTCGCGTCCTCGTCGTGGCCTGCCGACCTCAACCCTTCCCCGTCCGAGTGGCAGACGACGGCGGACCAACGGACGGCGATGCAGGCGTGCGCCGCAACCGACGCGTTCGACCCCAGCTCCTGCACCTTCGGCAACCGCAACGGCCCCGAGATCATCGTCTACGGCGACTCTCTCGGCTTCCCGCTCCTCGCGACGGTGGAGAAGGCGTACGGGAAGAAGTACAAGATCCGCGGGATGACCAAGATCGCCTGCGCGGTCAACGGTGTCAACGCCGACTTCGGCCGCGACGAGTGGGCCATCCCGTGCGTCAACCACCGGAAGATGACCCTCGACTACATCCGCAAGTCCAAGCCCGCCGTCTTCATCATGATCGAGACCTACGCCTGGGCCGTCCGGCTCAAGTCCGACGCCAAGGGCCAGGCGTCGGCCAGGGAGTGGCTCGCGGCCGACCAGAAGTTCGTCGACCAGATCAAGGGGAGCGTCGGCAAGGTCGTGCTCATGGGGCCCTCGATGCCCGGCGTCGCGTTCCTCGACTGCTACCGGCCCGGCGGGTCCCCCCGCCGGTGCGTCACCGGCATACCCTCCTGGTGGGCGCGCACGCGGGACACCGAAAAGAAGGTGCAGGGTGCGACGTTCATCGACACGACGCACTGGTACTGCGTGGACGGCAGCTGCCCGATCTTCACCACCAACACCGGCACCGTGCTCAAGGGGGACTACCTCCACACGTCGGTGCAGTACGCCCGCCAGCTCGCTCCGGACCTCAAGTACATGATGAGGGCCGCCGGGGTCATTCCCTGAGGCTGACGATGCGGACGCGGGGCCGCTCGCTGTGGGCCCCGTGGGTCATGATGTGCCAGTCATGAGCCCACGGATCCGCTGGACCTCAGCCCAGGTCGCCGACCTCGCGCCCGACGCGTCGGCGCTGGCGTCCGCGCGTCGGCTCGCGCGGCCCGGCCCGTGGTCCGACACGGGCTCGACCGACACGCTCGTCTGGGGCAAGTGCCAGGGGTCGGGCCGCGTGCCCTACCAGGTGAGCGTGGACCTCACGGGGCCCGCGTTCCGCTGCTCGTGCCCGAGCCGCAAGTTCCCGTGCAAGCACGGTCTTGCCTTGCTGCTGCTGTGGGTCGACGGGTCCGGGTCGGTCGCCGATGTCGAGCAGGCCGCCGGGTTCGCGGCCGACTGGGCCGCCGAACGCCACGCCCGCGAGGCCGCCCGCGCTGCGTCCGCGTCATCGCGAGGCACGAGGACGCCCGACCCCGCTGCGGCTGCGAAGCGTCTCGAGGATCGCCTGGCGCTCATGGACGCCGGGATGGAGGACTTCGCGCGCTGGCTCACCGACCTCGTCCGGTCCGGCACGGCGTCGGCGCGGCACCAGCCCTATGCCTGGTGGGACGGGACGGCCGCCAGGCTCGTCGACGCACAGCTGCCGGGTCTCGCCGACGACGTGCGGTCGGTCGGCGCGGACGTCAGCTGGCGGCCGGACTGGTCGGACCGGCTGCTCGTCGCGCTGGGGCGGTGGTGGACCGCCACCCGGGCGTGGGCCGCCCGAGCGTCACTGTCGGACGCACAGGTCGGCGACCTGCGGGCCTACCTCGGCTGGTCCTTCGCCACCGAGGCCGTCCGCTCCCAGGACGCGTTGCGCGACCGGTGGACCGTGCTCGGCGCGCACCGCACCGACGACGGGCGCCTCCAGCAGCAGCGCACCTGGCTGCTCGGTGCGGAGTCGGGCGAGACGGTCCAGGTGCTGGACTTCGCCATGTCGGGCCAGGTCCTGCCCGTTGCGCGGGTCGTCGGCTCGACCCTCGACGCGACCGTCGCGCGCTATCCCGGTGCCGCGGTGCGGCGGGCGCTGTTCGCCGACGAGCCGGCGGTCGTGCCCGAGCGAGGCGGTATGCCGTCCGGATCCACGCTGCTCGATGCCCAGCGGGCCGCCGCGGCGACGTTGGGGCTCAACCCGTGGACCCGGCGAGTGCCCGTCGTCGTCGAGGCGGCCCGCGCGTCGACGGGAGCGGTGGTCGACACGGACGGCGCGACGATGCGGCTGACCGACGACACCGACGTGTGGATGCTGCTCGCGCGGACCGGCGGCCACCCGGCGCGCCTGTTCGGCGAGGTCGAGGGCGACTGGATCCGCGTGCTGACCGTGGTCGTCGACGGCGAGGCGGTGTCCCTGTGAGCGGCGTCGCCTCAGGAACGGACTTCGAGCGCTGGTGGCGTGAGGTCGGCAACGCCGCCCTGGTCGGCACGGCGCGACGGCCGGTCCCGGGGCTCCCACGTCTCGGTGGCGCCGGCGTGCTCGGGCGAGCCGGCGACCCGCCGCCGCGTGAGGAGGCGCTGCTCGACGCGGTCGCGCTGGGCGCCACAGCGCTGCGCGCCGGGTCCCGGCTCGAGCACGGCGACCCGCCGGACCGTTCCCCGGCCGACGAACGGCCCGAGGCCGGGCGTCTCGCCATCCAGCTCCTCGAGCTCGTGCTGAGCCAGCCGCCCGCCGGCCCGCAGCAGCGTTCGGCCCTGCTGGCGCACTGGCTTCGCACCGCCGCCGGAGCCGGGCGGCGGGTGCCGTACGGGCTGATGCCGGGACTGCTCGACCTCGCGACCAGCCATCGCGACCTGCGTCGCCTCGCCGCGGCCGTGCTCGACCGGCGCGGGCTGTGGCTCGCGTCCCAGCGCGACGACTGGCGGTGGGCGCTCGACGCTGCTGCCGGGGTCGACGTCTCCGCCGAGCCGACCGTGCCGGCCGACGAGTGGGCGCGCCTGCGCTCGACGGACCGGTTGGCGGTCGTGTCCTCCCTCCGAGCGCGTGACCCGGCTGCGGCCCGTTCTCTCGTCATGTCTACCTGGAGCTCCGACGCGGCCCGGGACCGCCGCGCCTTCCTCGAAGCCCTCCGCATCGGGCTGGGACCGGACGACGAACCGCTCCTCGAGGAGGCCCTCGACGACCGGGCCCAGACCGTCCGTGAGGTCGCCTGGGAGCTGCTCGACGGCCTCCCCGGTTCCGCCCGGGCCGATCGCCTGGCGGCACGGCTGCGTCCGCTCGTCCAGGCCACGGGCGTGCTCAAGCGCGCCCTCGACGTCCGCATGCCCGACGAGCCCGACCGAGCCGGCGTCCGCGACGGCCTGGGCAAGCCACCCCCGCGACGATCCGCGCGGGGCTGGTGGCTCGAACAGATCAGCGCCGGCGCGCCGCTCGAGGTCTGGACCGAGGCCAGCGGCGCAGACCCCGACACCACGGCACGCCGGCTGTCCGACGACGACGCGCTGGCCGGCATACGGCGCGCGGTGCGGGCCCGGCGGGACGGTGAGTGGGCCTTCGCGCTGCTCCAGCTCCGCTGGGACGCGAGCCTCGTCGGGGCGCTGCCCCGTCACCAGCGCGAGAGTGTCGTGCTCGCGCGCGTCGAGTCCAGCCCCGACCGGCCGCTCGAGACGGCGGCGCTGCTCGGCGCTCTGGACCCGCCCTGGTCCCCTCAGCTCAGCGCGGCCCTCGTGGCGCGCCTGCGGGCGTCCAAGACGGGCTCGTTCGTCGTCGCGCACGCGATGCCACATCTGGTCGCCGGGCTGCACCCCACCGCGCTCGCCGCGCTCGAGTCGTGGCTCAGCCAGAGCGGAGCCGACCGCGCCCTCGCGACCAACCTCCGGCACCTCCTTCAGTTCCACTCCGTCAAGCGATCGATCACCGAGGCCTTCACATGAGCGAGACCCCTTCCGCCACAACGGTTCTGCGCGCCCACGCCGAGGACGCCAACTCCACCGAGCTGGCTGCCCTCGAGGCCACGGACGACCGGCCTCGCCCGCCACACTGGCGGCTGTCGCCGTGGGCGGTGACGACCTACCTGCTCGGCGGCACCCTCGACGACGGCACGGAGATCACGCCGAAGTACCTCGGCTCGCGTCGTCTCATGGAGATCGCCGTGGCATCGCTCGCGACCGACCGCGCGCTGCTGCTGCTCGGCGTGCCCGGCACCGCGAAGACGTGGGTCAGCGAGCACCTCGCTGCGGCGATCAGCGGCTCCTCGACACTCGTCGTGCAAGGGACGGCTGGGACGCCCGAGGAGTCGCTGCGCTACGGCTGGAACTACGCGCGGCTGCTCGCCGAGGGGCCCACCCGTGCAGCACTGGTGCCCAGCCCGGTGATGCGCGCCATGGAGACGGGGGCCCTCGTGCGCATCGAAGAGCTGACCCGCATCCCCGCCGACGTGCAGGACTCGCTGATCACGATCCTGTCCGAGAAGCACCTGCCCATCCCCGAGCTCGACGACGAGGTCCAGGCGCTCTCGGGCTTCAACGTCATCGCGACCGCGAACAACCGCGACAAGGGCGTCAACGACCTGTCCTCGGCGCTCAAGCGGCGGTTCAACACCGTGGTCCTGCCGCTGCCCGACTCCCTCGACCAGGAGGTCGAGATCGTGCGCACCCGGGTCGAGTCGCTCGGCCGCAGCCTCCAGCTTCCGGCCGGCCTCGAGTCCGTTCACGAGATCGAGCGGGTCGTCACCGTCTTCCGCGAGCTGCGTTCAGGAGTCACGGCCGACCAGCGCACGACGGTGAAGTCGCCCTCGGCCACGCTGTCCACGGCCGAGGCGATCTCGGTCATGACCAACGGCGTCTCCCTCGCCGCCCATTTCGGCGACGGGACGGTGCGGGCCGAGGACGTCGCGGCCGCACTCGTGGGCGCGGTCGTCAAGGACCCGGTGCAGGACCGGATCGTCTGGCAGGAGTATCTCGAGACCGTCGTCAAGGACCGCACCGCCTGGACCGACCTCTACCGCGCCTGCCGCGAGCTCGGCTGAGCGATGAGCGCGGTCGCAGTCCCCGTCGAGGAGGCCCCGCGGGCCGGGCCGCGCGTCGAGGTGCTCGGCATCCGGCATCACGGCCCGGGCTCGGCCCGATCGGTCGGGCGTGCGCTCGAGGAGCTGCGGCCCGACGTCGTGGTCATCGAGGGACCGCCCGAGCTCGATGCACTCATCCCGCTCGCGGCCGATCCTGACCTCGTCCCGCCCGTCGCCGGGCTCGTGTATGCCGTCGAGTCGCCCAGGCGCGCCGCGTTCTACCCGTTCGCCGTCTTCTCACCGGAGTGGGTAGCGTTGCGCTGGGCGCTCGAGCACCGCGTCGACGTCCGCTTCGCCGACCTGCCCGCGACGCACTTCCTCGCCGACGCGGAGGACGACGACCGCGGGGTCAGGTCGCGGCGAGTCGACCCGATCGGAGAGCTGGCTCGCGCCGCGGGCTACGACGACCCGGAACGCTGGTGGGAGGACGCCGTCGAGCACCGGCGCACCTCCTCGCTCGAGCACTTCGCACACCTCCGCCACGCCATGCACGCAGTCCGGGGCTCGCTCGAGGTCGACGACGATGCCAAGCGAGAAGCCTTCATGCGCAAGGTGATTCGATCCGAGATGCGCTCGGGTCGAGACCGCATCGCGGTCGTGTGCGGGGCGTACCATGCCCCGGCTCTCGACCCAGCGGCATACCCTCCGGCGACCCGCGACAACGCGCTGCTCAGCAAGCTGCCGCGGGTCAAGGTCGCCGCGACGTGGGCGCCGTGGACGTCGCAGCGGCTGTCCTACGCCAGCGGGTACGGCGCCGGCGTCCGCTCGCCGGGGTGGTACCAGCACCTGTTCGTCACGCCCGACGACGAGGTCGTCCCCTCGTGGTTCGTCCGCGTCGCCCGGGCCCTGCGGAGCGAGAGCCTCGACGCCTCGACCGCGTCCGCCGTCGAGGCGGCCCGGCTGGCCGAGGCTCTGGCGGCCGTCCGCGGCCGCCCTTCCGTGGGACTGAGCGAGCTGACCGACGCCGCTCAGGCGGTCCTGGCCGAAGGGTCCGACCTGCCGCTGAGGCTCATCGACCGCACGCTGGTCATCGGCGAGCAGCTCGGTCAGGTGCCCGACTCGACGCCGATGGTTCCCCTGGCGAGCGACCTCGCGCGGCAGCAGAGGTCCTTGCGGCTCAAGGTGTCGCCGACCTCGGCGGTCATCCAGCTCGACCTACGTCGCGAGGCGCAGCTGGCGCGGTCGGTGCTGCTGCACCGGCTGAGCATCCTCGACGTCCGCTGGGGCACGCAGACCGACGCCGGCGCCACGACCGGCACGTTCAAGGAGGCATGGGAGCTCGAGTGGACCCCCGAGCTCGCCGTCGCCCTCATCGAGGCGAGCCTCTACGGCACGACCGTCAAGAGCGCCGCCGAGGCCCGGGTGACCGAGGAGGCCGAGAAGGCCACCGAGCTCGGACCTCTCGGCTCGCTGATCGAGCAGTGTCTGCTCGCCGACCTCCCTGCCGGGCTCCGCGCCGTCGTCGCCTCGCTCGCCGACCGCACCGCGCGGCAGCACGACACCCAGGCCCTGCTCGAGACCGTCGAACCGCTCGCCCGAACCTGCCGCTACGGCGACGTGCGCGGCGTGGACGTCGCCGACGTCGCGCATGTGCTCCAGACCGTCGTCGTGCGCGCCGCCGTCGGGCTCCGGCCGGCCTGCGCCAGTCTCGACGACGACAGCGCAGACGCGATGCGGCGTGCCGTCGAGGCCGCCCACCGCGGGATCGCGCTCGTCGACCGTCCGGAGCTCCGTGACCCGTGGCATGAGGCGCTGGCCGTCGTCGCGCGCGACGAGGCGATCCACGGGTCGGTCTCCGGACGCGTCAACCGGCTGCTCCTCGACGGCGCCCTGCTGTCGCGCGATGACGCCGCGGCCCGCCTCAGCCGCCGGCTCTCGCCCCATGCCGGAGGTCCGGCGGCCGCAGCCTGGCTCGACGGGTTCCTCACCGGTGAGGCGTTGCTGCTCGTCCATGACGACGACCTCCTGTCGACCATCGACGAGTGGCTCGCCGGCACGACCGACGAGACCTTCGAGGATCTCCTGCCTCTCGTGCGGCGCACGTTCTCGCGGTTCCAGCCTCCCGAGCGCCGGCTCATCGGCGAGCACCTGCGCGAGCTGGGGGGCAGCGGTCGGCGCGATCGGGACGACCCGGCATACGGCCGCAGCGGTCCGGCATCGGTCGACCTCGACCGCGCGGCACCCGCCGTGCTGGCCGTCGCGCGGCTGCTCGGGCTTTCGGGTGTGTTGGGTTCGCGGGAGGTGATCTCGGGTGGCGGATGAGGCATCGACGGTGGGGCGCGACCGGCTCACCCGGTGGCGGCTGGTGCTCGGCGGCGAGCAGGCCGACGGCATCGGCGACGCGGCCGTCCTCGACGGCGACGACACCAAGCGCGACGAGGCGCTCCGCCAGCTCTACGACAGCGACCGCAAGGGCGGGCTCAGCGCCTCGGCGCCCCGGGTCGCGCGGTGGCTCGGCGACATCCGCGGGTACTTCCCCTCCTCCGTCGTGCAGGTCATGCAGGCCGACGCCATGGACCGGCTCGGCCTGACCCAGCTGCTGCTCGAGCCCGAGCTCATGGAAGCCGTCCAGCCGGACATCAACCTCGTCTCGACTCTCGTCGGGCTGAACCGCGTCATCCCGGAACGCTCGCGTGCCACCGCCCGGTCCGTCGTCAGGGTCGTCACCGACGAGCTGGAGGAGCGGCTCCGTGCCGAGACGGTGCAGGCCGTCACCGGCGCCCTCAACCGCGCCGCACGCACCCGCCGACCCCGGCAGTCCGACATCGACTGGCAGCGCACCATCGCCGCGAACCTCAAGCACTACCAGCCTGAACACGGCACCGTCATCCCGGAGCGGCTGGTCGGGTACGCCCGCCGCGCCACCCGGGTCGAGCGCCAGATCATCCTCTGCATCGACCAGTCCGGCTCGATGGCCGAGTCAGTCGTCTACTCCAGCGTCTTCGGGGCGGTGCTCGCGTCCATGCGCTCCGTGTCGACCCGCCTCGTCGTCTTCGACACCAGCGTCGTCGACCTCACCGACGAGCTCGACGACCCCGTCGACGTCCTCTTCGGCGTGCAGCTCGGCGGTGGCACCGACATCAACCGCGCCCTCGCCTACTGCGAAAGCCTCATCGACCAGCCCGCTGAGACGATCCTCGTGCTCATCAGCGACCTGTACGAAGGTGGGATCGCCGAGGAGATGGTGCGCCGCGCCCAGTCGATCGTCGCGTCCGGGGCCACGATGGTCGCACTCCTCGCGCTGAGCGACTCCGGCCGGCCGAGCTTCGACCCGAACCACGCCGCCGCGCTCGCCGCCGTCGGGGTCCCCGCCTTCGCGTGCACCCCGGACCAGTTCCCCGAGCTCATGGCGACCGCGATCGAGCGACGCGACATCACTGCCTGGGCGGCCGCCAACGACATCGTCACGACGCACGAGCCCGACCCACCAGCCTGACCCCGCTACGCCGCCCGTATGCCGCTCCGTCTGCCGCCCCGTCTGCCGCCCCGTCTGCCGCCCCGTATGCCGGCCGCACCCTCTGCTGTCGACCTTCCCATTCGACGCGGTCCCTCCAGTCGAGTGGGCGCTCAGTAACAAGGCAGGCATCACGCGTCGACCGCCACCAAGGCCACCCCGGCGCATCGAACCCACCACCCGACGTGGTCCCTCCAGTCGAGTGAGCGCTCAGTCACAGGTCGGCAGGACCAGCGACCGTGGAGCCCCACTCATGTGGCTCAGGCGAGCGCCGCGACCGCTTCGATCTCCACCAGCTGGTCCGGATAACCCAGCACGGTCACGCCGTGAAGTGTGCTCGGCACCTCGTGGTCCCCGAACGCGTCGTGCACGACCGTCCACGCGCTGACGAGGTCCTCGCGAACCGTGGTTGCGACCAGGACACGCGTGTAGATCACGTCAGCCAACGTCGCGCGGGACGCCTCGAGGGCCGCGACGAGGTTGCGGACACAACGCCGCGCCTGCTCCTCGATGTCCCCGGGGGCCACGGTCGCGCCGTTCTCGTCGAGCGGACAGGCCCCCGCGGCGAAGACGAGGCGCGCAGGCTCGGCCGTTGTCGCGGCGTAGGCATACGGTGCGGTGTCCGTGAGCGCGTCGGACCGGATGAGGCGCACGGCCGAGTCGGGTGAGGTCATGTCCGGACGGTAACAAGTTGGTGCGCGGCTCGTCCCTGAGTTCTGTCGCCTACCGGTCCCCAAGCACGGATCGCACCATCTGGACGGTAACACTGTCTTCCACAGGCAAACGTGCATCACCGTTCGAACAGGTGTACGATGAAGCATGGCGACCGAGACGCAGATCGAGCAGGACTGGGAGCTCGTCGCGGCCCTGGCCGCGGACCTGCACGACGCCCACGCACGCCTGGTCCAGCTGGTCACCCGAGCCCTGGCCGAGGACACGTGGGCGGCCCCCGGGATCCGCTCGCCCGAGCATTGGCTGATGGTGCGGGCCGGTCTGTCGCGCGGGCAGGCGGCCGCTGTCGTGCTGCTGGCCCGCCGCCAGGACGAGCTGCCCGCCACCGCGGCCGCGCTCCAGCAGGGCGCGATCAGCCTGGACCAGGCCGCTGTCGTGGCCCGGCACACCCCGGCCGAGTTCGATGCGACCGTGGCAGAGTTCGCCCGGCACGCCACCGTCACGCAGCTTCATCGCACCGTCAGCCGGTATGACTTCACCCTCGAGCCGGACAGCCACGACTCCGAGGGGCGGCTGCTGCCGGCCCAGCGTCCCGACCCGAACACCGGCCCTGACGGGCTGCCCACCCTGATCGCCCCGGCCGCCCTGAGCATGGGCTTCGACGCCGACGGCCGGTTCCGGCTGCGGTACGACGCCCCACCCGAGCAGGGCGCCCTCGTCCAGGCCGCCCTCACCGAGGCCAAGGACCACCTCTTCCACGCCAGCACCGACGCCAACACCGACATCGGCCACGAGATCGGCCCCGAGATCGGCCCCGGCAGCGACCCCGGCAGCGACCACAACGGCGACGGCACCGGAGCTGGCAGCGAGCACGGCACCGACGACGCGGCTAGGTCAGCCGGTGAGGCCTCTGACCCTGCGACTGGCCCTGCGTCTGACCGGCCGTGTGAGGGCGCGTGCGGCGGTCTCGCTCGGGGCGGCCTCGATGACCGCACCGGCCCGGACGGGTTCGACGGCGCCGGCGCCAGCAGCGTTGGGGGCCAGCAGCGTTGGGGGCCAGCCGCGGGTCACCTGGGCCGACGCGTTCACCCTGATCGCCACCCGCTCGATGCACGCGGCGGCCACCCCGGCGCGGCGGTCGCGGTACCGGGTCAACGTGTTCCTGGACACCGACGGCGGCTGGCTCACCGGAACACCGCGTCTGCCCCGGCACCTCATCGACGGCCTGACCTGCGAGGGCACACTGACCCCGGTCTGGACGACGAACGGGCACCCGGTCAACGTCGGCGACACCCAACGGGTCGTGCCGAACCGGTCCCGGGTCCTGGTCCTGGACCGCGACCGCGGCTGCCGGTTCCCCGGCTGCGGGGCCGGCAGCTACCTCGAGGTCCACCACCTGAGGCACTGGCGCGACGGCGGCCCCACCGACCTGCCCAACCTGCTGTCGCTGTGCCCGCACCACCACGACGGGCACCACCGCGGCGACTACACGATCACCGGCGATCCCACCCGCCCCGACGGCCTGCACTTCCACACCCGCACCGGGCTGCGCATCAGCCCACCCGGGCACTCGCCCGGCCGTGAGCCCGACCGAACGCCCGGCCCCGCGCCGGAGGGCTTGACCACCACCCACCCGAGGCAGGAGCAACCGCCACCATTCGACCCACCCCGTCCCGACCGGCGCGACCCCGCCGGACTCCGCCTCCTGCCGCTTCACACCGAACATCACGCCACCATGCCCACCGACACCATCACCAACGACGACCCCAGCCTCGGCGCACGCGGAGACCTGCACTCGTCCGCCGGCCCGTCACGGGCAGACCGGACCCGCCCACGCCCACGCCTGGGCCGCACCTACCCCGCACCAACCGGCGGCACCCTGCACCTCAGCCTCGTCGACTTCACCCCACCCCGCCAACGCCGGGACCAGTAGCGGCTCCGTGGCCCCGCGACATGGTCCGCGCCTGCCGCGGCGGCGACGCGCCAGATCGGCGCTCGCTGGACCGAGGCACATGCCCCTATGCAGCAGGGAACGCGAAGCAGGTGCGGCAGCGGGCCTCGTAGCTGAAGGTGCCGTCATCGGGGAGCGCCTGGCCGCCGAGGTCGTCGAGGAACGGAACGTCGGAGCGGAGCACCTGGGTGTGCGTGGCGCGATACTCGTGGCAGACGTCGCAGACGGCACGCCGATAGGTCACGGCGTCGGGAGCCAGCTCGAGCAGGGACCGCACCGTGCTGAACAGCTCGCCGCGGTGGTCCAGGTCGATCCCGGCGACGACGACGCGTGTGCCGCGCCGGAGCAGCTCGTTGACCACGGCGACATCCGCGACGTCGAACATGTGGATCTCGTCGACAGCGACGACATCGAGCTCCTCGTCGAGGGCCGCTGCCAGACTCGCCACCTTCGTCGTCGTGAGCACGCCTCCGCTGCGCGACGTGACCCCGGTGTCGCGGACGTGCCGCGCTGACTGGAAGACGCGGTGACGCACCCGAGTGAACTGGAGCGGCGACAGCATCGAGATGAGCTCGAGGCTCTTGCCGGACTTCATCGGACCGAGCACTACATCGAGCGACACCTCCGACGCGGTGCGGACTGCCTGCCTGACGTCGTCGATCGTGGTCACCCGGAGAACCTATCTACCGGCACCGACACGACGCCGTACGCCCCGCCGACGACAAAGACGATCCCGGCCACCTCCTCGGGGCGGGGCGCGCACCCGACCGCGGCCGACTCGGACACCGCGGACACCGCGGACCCAGGCCGCTCGGGACACGGCTCGGGACGGCATACCCCGCTCATTCGGTGGGCGTGACCCGACAAAGTCCCCTGTCTACTCGCGGGTCAGCCAGAAGGAGTGGAAGGCTGCGCATGTGGCGTGACGTGCGCCACGCACCCCGACCGGGTGCGACGTGAAGGAGAACTGCTCGATGATCTCGCGCATCGCGATCGTCAACCGAGGCGAGGCCGCCATGCGCCTCATCCACGCCGTACGAGACCTCAACGCCGAGGCCGGGCCCGGGGGCCACCGCATCGAGACGATCGCCCTGCACACCGAGGGCGAGCGCCGCGCGATGTTCGTCCGCGAGAGCGACCACGCGTACGACCTGGGTCCTGCGTCGGCGCGGCCCTACCTCGACCACGCGGTGCTCGAGCGGGCGCTGCGCGAGACCGGGGCGGACGCGGCGTGGGTCGGGTGGGGGTTCGTGGCCGAGGACCCGACCTTCGCGGAGCTGTGCGGACGGATCGGCGTCACCTTCATCGGCCCCAGCCCTGAGGCGATGCGCAAGCTCGGGGACAAGATCGGCTCGAAGCTCATCGCGGAAGAGGTCGGCGTGCCCGTCGCGCCGTGGAGCCGCGGCGGGGTCGACACCCTCGAGGACGCCAAGGCCGCGGCCGCACGCATCGGCTATCCGCTCATGCTCAAGGCCACCGCGGGTGGTGGCGGGCGCGGCATCCGCCGGGTCGACTCGGACGCCGACCTCACCGACGCCTACGAGCGCACCCGCGACGAGGCTCAGCGGGCCTTCGGCTCCGGCGTCGTCTTCCTCGAGAAGCTCGTGACCGGTGCACGCCACATCGAGGTCCAGGTGATCGCCGACGGGCAGGGCACGGCGTGGGCGGTCGGCGTCCGCGACTGCTCGGTGCAGCGGCGCAACCAGAAGGTCATCGAGGAGTCGGCGTCACCGGTGCTCTCGAGCGAGCAGGCCGCCGAGGTGAAGGCGAGCGCCGAGCGCCTCGCCGTCGCGGTCGGCTATGCCGGGGCCGGGACCGTGGAGTTCCTCTACCACCCCGGGGAGAAGTTCTTCGCGTTCCTCGAGGTCAACACCCGCCTTCAGGTCGAGCACCCGATCACCGAGGTCGTCACCGACACGGACCTCGTCAAGCTCCAGATCTTCGTCGCCAACGGCGGCCGTCTCGACACGCTGCCGCAGGGGCGGCCGACCGAGCGCGGCCACGCGGTCGAGGCGCGGCTCAACGCCGAGGACCCGGACCGTGACTTCGCGCCGTCGCCCGGGAAGATCACGCTGCTCGACTTCCCGGCCGGGCCGGGCATCCGCGTCGACACCGGCGTCGGTGAGGGCGACTCCATCCCGGCCGACTTCGACTCGATGATCGCCAAGATCATCGCCTACGGCCGCGACCGGGACGAGGCCCTGGCGCGGTTGCGCCGGGCCATGTCAGAGACGACCGTGGTCATCGAGGGCGGCTCCACGAACAAGAGCTTCATCCTCGACCTGCTCGACCAGCCGGAGATCATCGACGGCTCGGCCGACACCGGCTGGATCGACCGCGTCCGTGGCGAAGGACGCCTCGTGTCGCACCGCCACTCCGGCGTCGCGCTCGTCGCCGCCGGCATCGAGGCGTACGAGGACGCCGAGGCCATCGAGCGAGCGCGCCTCTTCGAGTCCGCCCGCGGGGGACGCCCGCAGGTCCAGCACACCGTCGGCCGCGCCATCGACCTCAAGCTGCGCGGGACGGCATACAAGGTCATGGTGCTGCGCACCGCCTCCCACCGCTACCGCGTGTCGATCCAGAACGGCGGGGACAGTCATGTGGTCGACGCTCAGGTCGACCGCATCGACGAGTATGCCGGCCGGATCACGGTCGAGGGACGCCCCCACCGCCTCGTGACCGCCACGCACGGGCCTGTGCACCTTGTCGAGGTCGACGGTGTGACCCATCGGGTCTCCCGGGACGAGGGCGGTGTGGTCCGTTCGCCCGCACCGGCACTCGTCGTCGCGACCCCGGTCGAGGTCGGTGCCGAGGTGGCCGCTGGTGCCCCGGTGCTCGTGCTCGAGTCGATGAAAATGGAGACGGTGCTGCCGGCACCGTTCCCGGCCCGCGTGCGTGAGCTGCTCGTCGCCGTCGGGAGCCAGGTCGAGACCGGGGCGCCGCTGGTGCGGCTCGAGCCCACGGGTGACGAGGCGGATTCCGCGGAGGTCGCGCCGGAGAGCACTGTCGACCTCGACCTGCCCGAGTCGGGGTCGCGTGAGACGACCTCCGCGGAGCGTGCCCAGCGGGGCATCGAGGACCTCTCGGCCACGATCCTCGGCTTCGACGGCGACCCGAACGACGACCGAGGCACCCTTGCCGGCTACCTCGCGGCCCGCGACGAGCTCGCCGCGGCCGGCACCGTGCCCCTCGGCGAGGAGATCGCGGTCCTGCAGCTGCTCACGGACTTCGCCGAGCTCAGCCGCAACCGACCCGCCGCCGAAGAGCGCCACACCGAGCTGCTCGTGCACAGCCCGAAAGAGCACTTCCACGCCTACCTGCAGAGCCTCGACCCCGACCGGGCCGCCCTGCCGGCCGACTTCCGCGACAAGCTCGCCCGCGTCCTGGAGCACTACGGTGTGCCCGACTTCGAGCGCACGCCGGACCTCGAGGAGGCCGTCTTCCGGATCTTCCTCGCGCAGCAGCGCTCCGCGCCCGAGGTGCTCCTGGCTACGTCGCTGCTCCAGCGATGGCTGGCCGAGCCGGCCCCGGAGCCGTCGCTCTACGTCGAGGGGCGCGAGACGCTCGACCGGCTGGTCGTGGCGACGCAGCTGCGCTTCCCTGTCGTCGGCGACCTCGCCCGGAGCGTGCGTTTCCGGTGGTTCGACCAGCCGCTCGTCGATCTCGAGCGGCAGAGCGTCCTCGCCGGGGTCGGTGACAAGCTCACCGCCCTCGCGGCGACCCCCGATGCGCCCGACCACTCCGCCCGCGTCGACGAGCTCGCGGCGATCCCCGAGCAGATCGTGCGGTTCCTCGCCGAGCGCCTGCACGACCCGGTGACGGGAGACCTCCCCGAGCACGAGCCGATGCTCGAGGTGCTGATCAAGCGTCACTATCGCGAGCACGAGCTGCACGGCCTGCACACGTTCCTCGGCGGCGGGCGGCCGTTTGCGGTCGCCGACTACACGCTCGACGGGCGCCCCACGCACCTGACCACCACGATCGGACGCGTCGAGGAGCTGGCCTCGGGCAGCGCCCTGGACCAGGCCGTGTCGAACGATGTGTGGGGCCGTCCTGAAGAGCATCAGGCGGTCGTCGACCTGTACCTCAGCTGGCCCGAGGAGCCCGAGTCGCCCGACGAGGCGAGCGCCCGGCTGGCCGCGCTGCTCAGCGACCTCGACTTCACCAAAGAGGTGCGCCGGGTCGCCGTCGCCGTCAGCCCGGGCAACGGTCGCCCGGTCGGGTACTTCACGTTCCGGCCCGGTGCCGACGGCCTGGCCGAGGACCGCCTGGTCCGCGGTGTGCACCCGATGGTCGGTCGCCGTCTCAACCTCTGGCGGCTCATCACCTTCGACGTGACCCGGCTCGAGGCACCCGAGGACGTGCTGCTCTACGAGTGCGTCGCCAAGGACAACCCCGACGACCGGAGGCTCGTTGCCCTCGCGCAGGTGCGCCAGGTCGTCGTCGTGCGCGACGAGTCCGGCATGGTTTCCGGATTGCCGCACGTGGAGCGGGCGATCGCGAACTGCCTCGAGGCGATCCGGCACGTCCGGACCAGCCGCGGGCCCGGCGCGACCAAGCTGGACATGAACCACGTCTGGATCTCGGTCTGGCCGACGATCGACGCCGACGTCAACCAGCTGACCGCCCTGCAGTCGAAGATCGCTCCGGTCACGGCGGGCGCCGGGATCGAGGAGGTCCTCATCCAGGGCAGCGTCGCGGGTGGTCCCGGCGACGCGCCGATCCCGATGGCTGCACGGTTCGGATACCAGCCGGGCTCCGGTGTCGTGGCGAGCCTCGCCGCGCCTCCCACCGAGCCCCTCAAGCCGCTCGACGACTACGCGTCGAAGGTCGTGCGGGCCCGCCGACGCGGCCTGGTCTACCCGTACGAGCTCCAGGCGATGATCGCCGGCGCCAGTGGCACGGTCCAGGAGCACGACCTCGACGACTCGGGCGCACTCGTCCCCGTCGACCGGCCGCTCGGTCTCAACAAGGCCGGGATCATCGTCGCCGTCGTCACGTCGCCGACGACTCGGCACCCCGAGGGGGTGACCCGCGTCGCGCTGTCGGGCGACCCGCTGCGCTCGCTCGGCTCGGTCGCGGAGGCCGAGTGCGCACGGATCATCGCCGCCATCGACCTGGCCGAGAGCATGCGGGTGCCGGTGGAGTGGTACTCGCTGTCGGCCGGCGCGCGCATCTCGATGGACTCCGGAACCGAGAACATGGACTGGGTGGCCAAGGCCCTCAAGCGGATCATCGAGTTCACGCAGGCGGGCGGCGAGATCAACATCGTCGTCGCGGGCATCAACGTGGGCGCCCAGCCCTACTGGAATGCCGAGGCCACGATGCTCATGCACACCAAGGGCATCCTCGTCATGACGCCCGACAGCGCCATGGTGCTGACCGGCAAGCAGTCGCTCGACTTCTCCGGCGGCGTGTCCGCCGAGGACAACTTCGGGATCGGCGGCTACGACCGCGTCATGGGCCCGAACGGTCAGGCGCAGTACTGGGCCAAGGACCTCGCCGGTGCGCGGGCCATCCTCATGGCGCACTACGACCATGCCTACGTCGCGCCGGGCGAGTCGGGCCCGCGCCGCGTGCCGACCAGCGACCCGTCGCATCGCGACGTGACGCTCTTCCCCCACGACGTGCCCGACTCGGGCTTCACCACGGTCGGTGACATCTTCTCGTCGCTGACCAACCCGGACCGCAAGAAGCCGTTCGACATCCGCACCATGATGCGCGCGGTGAGCGACCAGGACCACGAGCCGCTCGAGCGCTGGGCGGGCATGGCCGACGCGGAGACGGCTGTGGTGCAGGACGCGCACCTCGCCGGCATCCCCGTGTGCCTCATCGGCATCGAGTCGAAGTCCGTTGCGCGCCGGGGATTCCCGCCCACCGACGGTCCGGACACGTACACCGCGGGCACGTTGTTCCCGCGGTCGTCGAAGAAGGTCGCCCGGGCCATCAACGCCGCGAGCGGCAACCGACCGGTCGTCGTGCTGGCGAACCTGTCGGGCTTCGACGGGTCGCCGGAGTCGATGCGCAACCTCCAGCTCGAGTACGGCGCCGAGATCGGCCGGGCCATCGTCAACTTCGACGGTCCGATCGTGTTCACCGTCGTCTCGCGCTACCACGGTGGCGCGTTCGTCGTGTTCTCCAAGGCGCTCAACCCGCGCATGACCGTCCTCGCCGTCGAGGGCTCCTTCGCGTCGGTCATCGGAGGTGCGCCGGCGGCCGCGGTGGTGTTCTCCCGCGACGTCGACGCGCGGACCGCATCCGACCCGAGGGTCACCGACCTCGACGCGAGGGTGGCTGCGGCCTCGGGTGTGGAGCGGGCCCGCCTCGCCACGGAGCTGGCCGAGCTACGCAGCACGGTGCGGGCCGAGAAGCTCGGCGAGGTCGCGTCCGAGTTCGACGGCGTCCACAGCATCCACCGGGCCGTCTCGGTCGGGTCGGTCGACGCGGTCATCGGGGCTCACGAGCTGCGTCCCCGCATCATCGAGGCGCTCGAGGCGGGCTTGCGGGACTGAGTCGTCGACCGAGATCTCTGTGGGGTCAGGCGGGTGACCGCTGCGCCGAGGTGCCGTCGCTCGGCGCAGCGTGGTGCCCGACCCGCTCGGCCAGGAAGTCCTCCCAGGTGCGGCGCCCGACCGCGTGGGCCGGCGTGAGGTTGGCGCCGGCCCGGATGGCCCGGCCGGCCTGCCCGCCGGCACGCAGCGGCACGAGCAGCCGACGCTTGCCGGTGGCGGCGAGATAGCTGCGGGCCAGGTCCTTCATCTCGTAGACGGTCGGGCCACCCATCTCGTCCACCAGGCCGGCGGGCGCCGCGCACGCGAGCGCGGCGAGCCGCGCCGCGACCTCGCCGGTGTCGACCGGCTGGAACCGGGTCCCGGAGAAGTACGGCATGAGCGGCGACTTCGCCAGGCCCTGGAGGGTCAGCAGGGCGAGGTCGTGGAACTGGGTGGCGCGCAGCGTGGTCCACGGCAGCCCCGACTGCTCGACGACCTGCTCGGCGGCGCGCTTGGACGCGAAGTACGCGAACATCATCCGGTCCACCCGGCTGACGACCGGGACCCGTTCGGCCCCGACGACGGAGATGAACACCAGGTGCGGCAAGGACGCACCGGCGGTCGCGCGCACTGCACGCACGAGGTTGGCGGTCTTGACCTCGTCGCCCTGCTGCGTTCCCGCACAGTGGACGATGGTGTCGACCCCGGCCACCGCAGACTCGGCGCCCACTCCGGTGGTCAGGTCGCCGACGACGTACTCAACGCCGTCCACGGTGCCGCGACGGGTTCGGCTGAGAATGCGCAGGTCGGCGCCCGCGGCGCGAAGGAGCGGGGCGACCTGCTTCCCGAGGGTGCCGGTACCGCCGGTCAGGAGGATGCGTGATGTCATGAGCTTTCGGCCTCTCTTCGGATCTCGGTCACGTCTGGTGTCTTTCGTGGGTCTACCCAGTGCGACACCTGCGAGGAAGGGAATGTGACACCAGTGCCTGACGACCTGCTGGAGATGGAGTTCGAGCGGCAGCGGCCGCGGCTGCGCGCCGTGGCCTACCGCATGCTCGGCTCGCTGAGCGAGGCCGACGACGCCGTGCAGGAGACGTGGATCCGGATGGGCCGGGCCGACACCGGGTCGATCGACAACCTCGCGGCCTGGCTGACGACCGTGGTGACGCGGGTCTGCCTCAACCTGCTCAGGGCGCGGGACCACCGCCGTGAGGTGCCGCTGGACGTACACGTCCCAGAACCGCTCATCAGCTCGGCCGAGGGCCTCGACCCGGAGCAGGAGGTGCTGCTCGCCGACTCGGTTGGCCTCGCGCTCATGGTGGTGCTCGACACGCTCGGGCCGGCCGAGCGGGTGTCCTTCGTGCTGCACGACCTGTTCGCGGTGCCGTTCGACGAGATCGCCGAGGTGCTCGACCGCACGCCGGCCGCGGTGCGGCAGCTCGCGAGCCGGGCGCGCCGGCGTGTGCAGGGCGAGGCGCCACGGCCCGACCCGGACCTCGCCCGGCAGCGTGAGGTCGTCGACGCGTTCTTCGCCGCAGCGCGCAGCGGGGACTTCGATGCCCTGGTTGCCGTGCTCGACCCGGAGATCGTGCTGCGCGCCGACGGTGGTGGGTCGAGGAGCCGGCCGACCATCGAGCTGCGCACGCCTCGGGAGGTGGCTGCGCAGGCGACGATGGCCAGCAAGCTCGCACCATACGCGCGCCCGGCCCTCGTCAACGGCACACCCGGTGTGGTCGTGGTCGTCAACGGCAAGCCGTTCTCGATCATGGCGTTCACGGTCACCAACGGCCGGATCGTCGAGATCGACGTGCTCTACGACCCGGAGCGCCTGGCCCGCGTGGACCTTTCTGCGGTCGAGTGACTGGGGGCAGGATGGCCTGGTGACGACGGCCCCCCTCATCGACGTAGTGGGCGACGTGGCGACGGTGCGGCTCAGCCGGCCGGACGCCGGCAACGCGCTCGACCTGGCGACCGCGCTCGACCTGCGGGACGGCATACGCCGGCTCGCATCGGAGCGGCCGCGAGTGGTCGTGGTGCGGGCGGAAGGGCGGATGTTCTGTGCGGGCGGGGACGTGCGCGCGATGGCGACGGCCGCGGACCGTGGGTCGTTCGTGGCCGAGCTCGCGGGTGTGCTCCATGAGGCGCTGGTGACGCTGCGCGAGCTGCCCGCGGTCGTCGTGGCGGTCGTCCAGGGCACCGCCGCCGGTGCAGGGGTGGGGCTCGTCCTGGCTGCCGACATCGTGCTCGCCTCGGAGCGGGCGCGTTCCTGGCGGCATATCCCGGGGTCGGGCTGTCGCCCGACTGTGGCGTGTCCGCCCTGCTTCCGGATGCCGTCGGACCCCGCCGCGCCGCCCTGTTCGCGCTGACCGGTCTTCGGCTGGACGCCGCGGCGGCCCTCGACTGGGGACTCGTCAGCGAGGTCTGTCCACCCGACGCGCTGGAGGCGCGTGCCGAGGCGGTCGTCGAGGCCCTCGGTGCGGTCCCGGCGGGCGCGGTCCGCGAGGCGGCGCGGCTGCTGCGCGCCGCCCCACGGCGCTCGTATGCCGACCACCTGGCCGACGAGGCCGTCACCATTGCGCGTCTGGCCGCCACCCCGGAAGCGGGCGAGCTGATCCGCGCCTTCGCCACGCCCACCCCCGAAGGAGACTCGTGACCATCCACAGCAGCACCGTCGACGACATCGTCGGCCGTAGCGCGACCCGCTACCCGGACCGGACCGCGCTCATCTTCGAGGACCGCACCTGGACCTATGCCGAGCTCGACGCGGGGGTGTCCCGCGCCGCCGCTCACCTGATCTCCTTGGGGCTCGAGGCCGGTGACCGGGTCGCCACGGTCGGCGTCAACTCCGACGCGTACCTGCTGGCCTACCTCGGCTGCGCTCGCGCCGGGCTGGTGCACGTTCCGGTGAACTATGCCCTGACCGGTCCGGAGCTGACCTATCTCCTGCAGAACTCCGGCAGCCGGGTCGCGCTCGTCGACCAGGCGCTGCGCGAGGGCGTCGAGTCCGTCCGTGCGGACACCTCGGTCGAGCAGGTGCTCGTCCTGCATGGAACGGACGACGCCGTGCTGCCGGTGTGGAGCCACGGCGACGTGCCCCTGGTGGAGGTCGAGCGGTCCGACACGGACCTCGTCCAGCTGCTCTACACGTCCGGGACGACCTCACTGCCCAAGGGCGCGATGATGACGCACCGAGCGCTCGTGCACGAGTACGTGTCGGCGATCGTCGCGCTGGAGCTGGCCGAGGGCGACGCGCCGCTGCACTGTATGCCGCTCTACCACTCCGCCCAGATGCACGTGTTCCTCATGCCGTACCTCGCGATCGGCGCGACGAACCACCTCATGGCCCGTCCCGACGTCGCCGAGATCCTCGAGCAGGTGCCGGCGAACCGCAACGGCGCGCTCTTCCTCGCCCCGACCGTGTGGGTGCCGCTGGCGAACCACCCGGCCCTCGACGGTGCGGACCTGTCGTCACTGCGCAAGGCGTACTACGGCGCGTCGATCATGCCGGTGCCCGTGCGGGAGCGGCTCCAGCAGCGGCTGCCCGAGCTCGGCTTCTACAACTGCTTCGGCCAGTCGGAGATCGGCCCCTTGGCAACGGTGCTCCTGCCTTCCGAGCATGCCGACCGGCCGAGCTCGTGCGGGCGCACCGTGCTGTTCGTCGAGGCTCGCGTCGTCGACCCCGAGGGAGTCGACGTCGAGCCCGGCACGCCCGGCGAGCTGCTCTACCGGTCGCCACAGCTCTGCACCGGATACTGGGACAAGCCCGAGGCGACCGAGGAGGCCTTCCGCGACGGATGGTTCCACTCCGGTGACCTCGTGAGCCGTGACGACCACGGATATGTCACGGTGGTCGACCGCATCAAGGACGTCATCAACACCGGCGGGGTCATGGTCGCCTCGCGTGAGGTCGAGGACGCGATCTACACCCATCCCGCGGTCGCGGAGGTCGCCGTCATCGCTACGGCGCACGAGCGCTGGATCGAGGCGATCACCGCAGTGGTCGTGCTCAAGGAGGGCCAGACGGTGTCGGAGACCGAGCTCGTCGACCACGCGCGTGGGCGCCTGGCGCCGTTCAAGCTCCCGAAGGCCGTGCACTTCGTCGACGAGCTGCCGCGCAACCAGAGCGGCAAGCTCCTCAAGCGGGTCCTGCGCGACGACCTCGCCGCCCAGTGACGTGCCGGCCCCCTGGACCGGCGGCCGGGCCAGGGCGGATGCTGGAGAACGTGCCGAGGAGCCGGGTCGCCGGGGTCGTCCTGCTTGTTCTGCTCGTCGTGCTCGTCGAGGCGCTCGCGGCATGTGGAGGCACGCAACCACAGGAGGTGCAGAGCGTGACCGTCTCACCGTCGATCACCGTCACCAGCAACGCGTTCCAGGATGGCAAGCCGATGCCCGTGGACTACACCTGCAACGGCGCGGGCAGGATCCCGCCGCTCGCGTGGTCAGGCACACCGTCGGATGCCGCCGCGCTGGCCCTTGTCGTCGATGACCCCGACGCGCCGAGCGGCACGTTCACCCACTGGGTCGTGCTTGATCTTCCTTCTGGGACAATCAAGCTCGACGGGGACGTGCTCCCGACGGGTGCCGTCCAGGCGAAGAACTCAGGCGGCCGCGTGGGGTGGTACCCACCGTGCCCGCCGAGCGGCATCCATCGTTACCGGTTCACCGTCTATGCGCTCTCCAAGGCGACAGGGCTCCCGAACGGCGTCGGGCTCGACCAGGCGCTGGGTGCGGTCGGCGACAATGCCGTCGCCCAGGGCCGGCTCGTCGGTACGTACGGCCGTTAGCCGCCAGGCGCCGGGGGTCAGGCCTGGGCGCGGAGGTAGCGGCCGAAATGGGGGACGGTGAACGCGATCTGGCCGCGCTCGCTGGAGTAGATGAGGCCCTTCTTGATCAGCGCATCCCTTGCGGGAGAAAGGGACTGGGGCTTGCGCCTGAGCACGTCGGCGACAGCCGCGGTCGGCACGGCGTCGCGCTCGACGACCCCGTCGTATGCCGTGTGGCCCGGTTCTGCGTCGCCGTGGCCGACGGCGTCGGCTGGGGCCTCGGTCGAGTCCACGATGGCGGCGTCGGCCATGGCGCGGAGGTACTCGCGCTCGGCAGGGGTGGCGCGCTCGAAGCGAGACCCGAAGAAGCCGACCGCCAGCTCCGACTCGGCCTCGGGCACGGCGACCCGGATGTCCTCGGCGGTGACCGGGGAGGTGGGTGCGACGTCCCACACGACCTTGCCGTACGCCTGGATGAAGTAGGGGTAGCCGGCGGTGACGGCATACATCGCGTCGAGGGCCTCGCCGGTGAACTCGCAGCCCTCCTCGGCGGCGGGACCGACCAGCGCCTGGTCGGCCGCGTCGCGCGGCAGCCGGTCGATACGGGAGTAGCGGAACAGCCTCTCGGAGTACGACTTCGACGCTGAGAGCACGGCAGGCAGATGTGGCAGCCCGGCGCCGACGACGATGACGGGCAGTCCCGACTGCGAGATCTCGTGACATGCCGCGCACAGCGCCGAGACGTCCTCCGGGTCGAGGTCCTGCATCTCGTCGATGAAGAAGGCGACGCCCTTCCCGACGTCCGCAGCGAGCCCGCCGATGTCCGTGAAGAGCTCGACGAGGTCGATCTCGATGTCGCCGGAGTCGGCGCGGCCAGGCACGGCCGCGACGTCGATGCCCGGCTGCCACCGGTCCCGCAGCTTGGAGCCGGTCGGTGCATCGCGCAGCGCGAACGACTTGACGATGCCGAGGACCTGGTCGACATCCTCGCCCCGCGGGTGACCGAGCTCTCGGACCGCCTGGTGCGCCGCCGCCGCAAGAGGCCGTCGCAGCCGCTGGTCCGGGCGTGCCTCGAACTTGCCGGTCCCCCAGTCGGCGCGCACCGCCGAAGAACGCAGTGCGTTGAGCAGCACCGTCTTGCCGACCCCTCGCAGACCGGTCAGCACGATCGAGCGCTCCGAGCGCCCCCGCGCGATCCGCTCGAGCACCACGTCGAACGTGCGCAGCTGCTCGTCGCGACCGGCGAGCTCGGGTGGCCGCTGCCCGGCCCCGGGGGCGTACGGGTTCGTGATGGGGTCCACGCTCGGAGGCTATACGCGTGTCTATCGAAAACCTGAGACATCCGAATAGCGGGAGATCGTGTCGCGGTGTTCTTGGCGCCTCGCTTCGCTGCGGCGCGTGCCACGGCGCCGCTGAGGCGTTGCCATGCTGGTTGGCGGCTCGCTTCCGCTACCCACCGACTCAACGCAAGGTCTGCTTCATTTGATTCGGATTCCACTGAATTCAGGCACAAAAAAGCGCCGTTCCGCACGGTCAGGGGTGGTCATGCGGAACGGCGCGCTTGCGACTATAACCGGTTCGCGGGCCAAACGGTCAACTGATCGGCTCAATTTCAAAAAGTTGGTGCGGATTCGCAATGGAGTCCTGCTCGGCGACCAGCAGCATCTCCTCGGACCCGCTCGCGTGCGTGCGCTCGAGCACGGAGTACATGGTCGCGGCGGTCCGCGCGAGCGCGACCTGCGCACCGTCGGTCAGGTAGTGCGCGAGGAACACGGCCGCGGTGACGTCACCGCCGCCACGGACCGTCATCGGCAGCATCGGCGTGGTCACGACCCACGCGCCCTCCCCGGTCACGCACGCCATCTGGATCGAGCCCTGGGGGGTGTCCGTCGTCAGCGCGCTCGTGACGAGCACGACCTGCGGCCCGCGGGTGCGGAGCTCGGCGGCAGCGGCCAGCAGGTCCGCCTGCGTCGTCACGGTCCGGCCGACGAGGAACTCCAGCTCGAACTGGTTCGGCGTGACGATGTCGGCCTTGGGCACGACATGGTCGCGGAGGTACTCCGGGATGCCCTCGCGGACGAAGAAGCCGCGGCCGACGTCGCCCATGACGGGGTCGCAGCAGTAGATCGCGTCGGGATTCGCGGCCTTGACCCTGGCGACCGCGTCGAGGACGACCTCGCCGACCGCCTCGGCGCCCTGGTAGCCCGACAGGACCGCGTCGATGCTCGGGAAGGCGCCGCGGTCTTCGACCCCGTTGATCACCTCGGCCACATCCGCCGGCGCGATGAGCGGCCCTCGCGTCGCGCCGTAGCCGGTGTGGTTCGAGAACGTCACCGTCAGCACCGGGTAGACGTCGTGCCCGAGCCGCTGCAGCGGGAACACCGCAGCAGAGTTGCCGGCGTGCCCGTAGGCGACGTGGGACTGGATCGACAGGATCTTCACGAGAGGCCACGCTAGCGCCCCGTGCCGGATGCTCTGCCCGCGCTCCTGCGCGGGCCGTGCGAGGATTGGTGTATGAGCGTGATCCCGACGACAACCGTCTCCGAGCTGGCCGACGACGTCGTCATGGTCGACGTCCGCGAGGACGACGAGTGGGCCGCCGGCCACGCTCCGAACGCCATCCACATCCCCCTCGGTGAGCTTCCCTCGCGCCTCGGGGATCTGCCCGAGACCGACGACACCGTGCCGGTCGTATGCCGCATGGGCGGGCGGTCGGCGCGTGCGGTGATGTGGCTGGTACAGCAGGGCTTCGACGTCGCGAACGTCGAAGGCGGCATGCTCGCGTGGCAGCGCGCCGGCAAGCGAATGGCTGCCGACAGCGAGCCGCAGATCATCTAGGCCGGAAGATGCCCCTCGAATGAACGACGACCGACGAGACGACCGCTCCGGAGCACCCGACCCGAGCCAGGACTCGTGGTCGGCGTGGCTGCCCGAGCTCGACCCGACGCGGGACCGGACGCAGCCTCTCGACGAGCCGGCACAGCCGCCCCCACCACCGCCCCCACCACCGCTCCCTCAGGCTCCCGCACCGGTCTCGGCGCCACGGACGCGGCGCCTGCCGTACCGGGCCTTGACCCCGGCCGCGACGGGACGGGCGCCGGCATACGCCCGACGGCCCAAGAGCTACCTGGGGCTCGCGATCCTCGTGACGATCTTCTGCTTCTGGCCGTTCGGGATCGTCTCGATCATCATGGCGGCGACCGTCGGCTCACGCTGGTCTCGAGGTGACGCGCATGGCGCCTACCGCGCGTCGCGGGCGGCTCGCGCGTGGGCCGTGGCCGCGGTGGTGGCGATGTTGATGCTGTTCCTGCTCTTCTACGTCGTCGTCGGGACGATGTGGTCGATGGGCCGGCACTGAGGGGAGTGAAGGGGTGCACGCGCCGGCCCATCGACGATCGGTCCGGTCAGGCGTCCTGGCGCACCACGGCACCCTGGGCGACGACGACCTTCACCTGCTCACAAGCGTCACCCTGCTCGAGAGGGTTGGCGTCGATCACGACGAGGTCGGCGAAGCCGCCGGGGACGAGGCGTCCCGCCTCGCGCGACCAGCCGAGCAGGCGGGCCGCGCTGGTGGTCGCGGCCCGTAGGGCGTCGAGCGGCGTGAGTCCGGCCTCGACGAGCAGCCGCACCTCGGAGCCGATCGGGTCGACGTCGGTGCCGAACGAGTCCGTGCCGGCGACGATGGTGACGCCGCGCGCGTGGGCCTCGCGCACGGCCTTCATGAGGATCGGGGTGTACTCACGTCCGCGGGCGTCGAGGATCGGGTTGCTCGAGCCGATCATCCCGCTGATGGCCGCCAGGGTCGGCGTGAAGTGGGTGCCCCGGCGGGCCATCTCGGCGATGGTCGCGTCACCGACGAAGACCCCGTGCTCGATGCTCCGGACGCCCGCGCGGACGGCGCCGTCGATGCCGACCTCGCTGTAGGCGTGGCACAGCACCGGACGGCCGGCAGCCGCCTGGACGACGGCCGAGAGCTGCTCCCGGTCGTAGACGAGCTCGAGAGGGTCCTGCTCGGGCAGGCCGGCGCGGGGGTTGGCGCGGGTCTTGACGACGTCGACGCCGCGGGACACGTTCACCTTCGTCAGGTAGGCCAGGTCGGTCGTGCTCGTGACGCCGTTCTTCAACGCGGCGAGGGGGGCGAGGTCGGGGTCGGCGAGCACCGAGTCTCCGAGCTGCGGAGACACGAACAGCCCGGCGGCCCGCATCCGCGGGGCGAGCCCGGGAGCCCACTGTGACAGTGGGCGCATCGCGACGTCCTGGAAGAAGGACGACGAGCCGCTGCGCACCGAGGTGGCGCCCGCGTGCACCAGGGCCTTGACGTCGGCGACCGCGTTGGCGTGCACGTGGACGTCGATGAGCCCGGGCACGACCCAGCGACCTGACGCGTCGATGCGCTGTGCGGCACTGCCCACCGCGGCGACGGCCCTGCGGGTCGTGTCGCGGGAGCCCACTGCGAGCACGGCACCGTCGCGCAGGACGACGACGGCGTCCTCGATGACGTGACCGGTGAGCGGGTCGACGACCGAACCGCCCTCGACGACGAGCGGCGGAGCGGGCGTCTCGGTGACCGACCCGCGCCGGGAGCCGCCGGTCGTGGAGGCGGCGGCGGACGAGGCGCTGGCGATGCCGGCGGCGGTGACCCCGGCGAGGACGGCGGCGCCCGCGAGGACGTTGCGGCGGGAGACTGACGAGGGGGGCAGGGTCGGCGTGGCGTCGTGGTCATGCAGGCACATCGGGGTCCTCCTGGAGCTGGGTTCGTCGCCAGCAGATTTGGTATACCAAATAGTGGTATACCAAATGCCAGGCAGCGTCAATGGTTACTCGGGAGGAACATGCCGGCGAGGCTCGGTGGAATGCGGCTACGCCGGCGTGCCGCAGACCAGGTCGCCCGGGCCCGGTGCGACGACCGGGGCTTCCAGGACGCCCGGGAGCGCGGGTGACTGCCGCATCTGCGCGGTCCGCTCGCCGACCTGGAGGCAGAGCTGCAGACGCGTCGCGGCCGGGGTTATCGGGTCGCGTGGCGCGACGAAGTCGGGACCGGGCACATCGAGCGTCGGAGGCGTGACGGCATACGTCCGGCCGGTGACGGTCGCCCCCGGCTCCAGCGCGCGGGCGCCGATCACCGGAGCGGCGACGAACCGTACGCCGGGGGCCGTGGCGAAGCCCTGCCCGCTCAGCCGGACCACCCCGCCGGCCATGTACACCCATCCGTGCTCGGGGTTGAGGTCGGGAGGCAGCGTGGCCGAGCCGAGCGTGTCGGGGATCCGGTCGTAGACCACGAGCTGCCGCGTGCCGGTGTTCGTCACGGAGTAGTCGATGACCGTCCCCGGCTTGCGACGGACACCGGGGTCGGCCGGGAACTGCGAGAAGCCGACGGAGACCGTGTAGCGAAGCGTCACCTCACCCTGCGAGGCGCCGCCCGATGAGTCACTGGACCCACACCCGGTCGCCGACACCACGAGACCGCCGAGCGCTAGAGCGGCGAGCAGACGCGGCAGTCGTCGCATGCCGGGATCACTTGAGCAGCCTGGACATCCGGCGGTCGGCGAGCGGCTTGCCCCCGGTCTGGCAGGTCGCGCAGTACTGCAGAGACGTGTCGGCGAACGACACCTCGCGAACGATGTCGCCGCACACCGGGCAGGCCTCGCCGGTCCGGGCGTGCACGCGCATGCCGGCACGCTTGGCGTCCTTGAGCTCCTTCGCCGGCTTGCCGGACGCGGCGAGGACTGCGCTGGTCAGCGTGTCGCGCATCGCGGCATACAGCCGCTCGACGACGTCGGGCGCGAGCGAGCCGGCGATCGCGAACGGGCTGAGCTTGGCGACGTGCAGGATCTCGTCGGAGTAGGCGTTGCCGACGCCGGCGATGACCTCCTGGTCGCGCAGCAGCCCCTTGATCTGGGTGCGGCGCCCCGCCAGCAGCTCACTGAACTTCTCGAGCGTGAAGTCGTCGGCGAGCGGGTCGGGCCCGAGCCGGGCGATGCCCGGCACCTCTCGAGGGTCGTTGACGATGTATGCCGCCAGCGACTTCTTCGTGCCGGCCTCCGTGAGGTCGAAGCCGGAGCCGTCGGACAACCGGACGCGCAGGGCGATCGGCGACTTGCCGGGCCGCAGGATGGTCGTCGGCAGCTGGTCGGACCAGCGGAGCCAGCCGGCCCGCGCGAGGTGGAAGACCAGGTGCGTCCCGTCGGCGTCGATGTCGAGGAACTTGCCGTGCCGGTGCACGCCGTCGATCGGTGAGCCCTCGAGGGCCTGCGGCGGCGGGTTGAACGTCTTGAGCACGCTGAACGAGGCGAGCTCGACCGTGGTGATGGCGAGCCCGTCGGTGCGCTCGGCGAGGAAGTCCACGAGCGCCTGCACCTCGGGCAGCTCAGGCATGGCCCAAGTCTGTCATCCCGGCACCACAGTCCGCCCCGGTCGCGACGGCTGCTCGTCGGCAGCGACCGGCTCGCCGACCTTGCCATGCTCCTCGAGGATCCGGAGCAGCCCGTAGCCGTCAGGGGCAGAGAACGTCTGCACCGTCCGGGCGGCCCAGGGGCGCAGTGGCGGGTCGAGCTTGATCGGGTTGGACAGCACCTGCTCGGTGGGGGACAGGTGCCGGATGCAGACCCCGTCGACATGGCTGGGTCGGGCCTCGGCGAACTCCGAGTAGAGCATCGGGTCGTGCTGGCCGTCGTCGCCGACGAGCAGCCAGGTGATCTGCGGGAAGTCGCGTGCCAGGCGGTTGAGGCTGGAGCGCTTGTGGTCCTGCCCGCTCCGGAACCAGCCCGTGTTGGTCGGGCCCCAGTCGGTCATGAGCAACGGTCCCAGCGGAAAACCGTTCTCGAGCAGGAAGCGGGTCAGTGTCGACGTCGTGTTCCACGCGCCGGTCGAGACGTAGACGATCGGTGCCCCGCGGTGCGCCGACAGGATGCGGCGGTACATCGGAGCCATGCCCGTGACCGCCCGCCGGGTCTTGCCGCGCAGCACGAAGGTGTTCCAGGCGGCGATCATCGGCCGGGGGAGCATCGTCGTGATGACCGTGTCGTCGATGTCGCTGACGATGCCGTAGGTCACGTCGTCGGCGACGATGAACACGTCGGCCGGCACCGGCTCGGTGCCCTGTGCCTGGACGACGACCTGCTGCCAGCCCGGTTCGAGGCCGTGGTCATGGGCGACGAAGTCGACATAGCCTCCCCGGTCGGAACGGCCGTAGACCTCCCGGTCGCCGATCGTCACGGTCACCGGCACTCCGCTCGCGTGGGCGGTGACGAACACCCGCCAGCCGCGGTCGTAGTGCGCCGGGGCGAGCGCTCCCGTCGCGTCCTGGCGGCTCGGCGGGCCCGGCTCGCCCTTGCGGTGCAGCACGACTCGTGCGAACACGCGGACGAACGAGGTCGACCCGTAGCCGATGTGGGTCACGACCTTGTTGCTCCAGCCACGCCCACGCAGCACACGCTCGACCTCCCGGTTGAGGTTGTCCTCGATGATGGCGGCCGCGTGCGGTCGTGACATGACCCAAACCTACCCGGCGGCCGTCGGTGATGTTTGATGGACGACGTGCACCCCATTGCCGAAGCACTCAGCAGCGCAGCGACCGGCGACTTCCCCTCCGTCGACGGCACCTGGCAGCGGGTCGAGCCGTGGAGACCGGGCGTCGAGGGTGTGCTCGCCTTCACCGGTCACGCCTTCCTCGCCCTCGAGCCGGACGTGCGAGACAGCGACGTCGAGGCGCTCGGAGCCGACGGCTTCGGAGGCGCGAGCAACCCACGCCTCGTCTCCCGGCTGGCCAGCGGCGGCTGGATCGACTCGCTCGACGTCGTCCTCGTCGCCCGCGGGCGCGGCGGCGACGCGGCCCTCGTGCCGCGCAGCGACCTGCGGAACCATCCGCGCGCCGAGCACGCGACGGCGGTCCGCAGCTCGGTCACGACCTATGGGTATGCCGTCCACGACGACCGCACGCTCGTGACCTTGTCGACGGGACTGGGCGGGCTGCCCGAGATCGGCGTGGAGACGGACCCCGCCAAGGACCATGCCGGCTCGGCTGTGGTGCGCGACGCGCTGACCCTCGTCTCGAAGGAGGAGGTCGTCGTCGCGGCGTGTGCGCCCGGCAACGCACGGGCCCTGCGCGCCTTCATGTCGGCCGGGTTCGAGCCCGTCGCGTCCGTGCAGCTGTGGAGGCCCGAGCGCGTCAGGGATGCGCAGCACTCTTGACATTCTGACCGTTTGGCGAATATCGCCCCTTCATGATCGGATCTGCGGGTGGACAACGCCGTTGGCCTCGGCAGCGAGGCACCATCTGGATCCGCCCGGACGCGCAGCTGGCCGATCCTGCCGATCGCCGCTGTCCTCTGGTGGCTGGTCGGTGCTCTTCCCTGGATCCTGTCTGGCCTCGGCGACGAGGTCAGGGGCGGCGGCGGGTACCTCTCGCTCCTGCCGTTCCAGGCGTCACTGCTGCCCCAGCTGCTGACGATCACGCTCTGCGGAGGTACGGCGGCCGGGCTCGCCACCCTGTGGCTGCGCGACCGGTCGCGCCACCGGGTCGCCTCGTGCCTCGCTGCCGTCGGCGGGTCGTTCGTGGCGACCGCCTACACCGTCGCCCAGGCGACCGGAGCCACCCGTTCGCTCGGCGCGGACTTCGACAGCGACCGTCGCGTCCTGGCCGGAGTCGTCGGCGTCGCCATCCTGGGCAGCGTCGTGGGCACGCTCCTTGGCCTGCTTGTCGCGCTCGGCGGCCCGGTCACGAGAGCCATCGCCGCGGCGCCGCTCGCCGCCGCGGCCGGCGGCTGGGCCGCCGGAGTCCTGGTGGCCGCCGTCGGGATCGACAGGGCCCTGCCGTTCCTGCCGTGGGGGCGCTATGTCATCGGCGCCCTCATGGGCCTTGCCCTCGCAACCCTCGGCCTGCGACCGGCCCGCCGGCTGGTGGCCTGGGTCGTCGCCCTCGTGCTCCTCGCGGTCACCCAGGCGGCGATGACCGCCTTCACCTATGTGACGCCGCAGCTGCGACCCGGCGCCGGCCTGCCCGCCGGGCTCGCCGACCTGGTCGACGCCGGTCGCGACGTGTTCTTCCTTGCCCTGCAGCCCGAGCACCAGCCGTGGGTCGTCTATGTCATAGCCCTGGCCGGTGGGCTCGCCGGGGCCCTCGTCCTCTGGCGACGACCCGACGGCACGGAAGGCGCCACCCCGGCGCTCGCGGGAGGCTGAGCACCATGCCACGACACACGCGAGGCCTGCAGGCGGCGGCCACCCTCGTGTCAGCCGCGCTCATCGGGACGCTCGCGGCCGGATGCTCCCTCTTCTCCCAGGCACCGGCGCCCGAGGACGCGGCGCGCGCCCTGGCTGCGGGGCTCGCGAAGGGCGACCTGTCCGGCGTCAGCCTCAAGGGCACGACTGCAGCCAAGGCCAGTGCGTTCGTGCAGCAGGCCTACAAGGGCATGGGCGGCATGCATCCCGCGGTCTCGATGACCGACATCTCGCACGCCGAGGACTCCGACCGCGCGACTGCCACCATCTCGACGCGCTGGGACGTGTCCGCCTCGCCGACCGACTGGACATACCAGACGAAGGTCAGCATGTCCCTGGTGGACGGGCAGTGGCAGGTCGCCTGGACGCCCCGGATCGTCGCGCCGGGCCTCGCCTCCGACGAGACGCTCACCCTGAGCCATCGGTGGCCCAAGCGCGCCGACATCCTCGACGCCTCGGGCGGCAAGCTCATGACCGAGCGCGAGGTGTCCGTCATCGGGATCGACAAGACGAAGGTGTCCGGGGCCGACGCCACCGCAGCGGCACGCAGGCTCGCCGCGCTCCTCGACATCGACCCGGCGAAGTATGCCGCCAAGGTGTCCGCCGCTGGGCCGAAGGCCTTCGTCCAGGCCCTGACGGTGCGGCAGACCGACCCCATCCTCGACGCACACGGCGCGGCCATCGCCGCCCTCGAGGGCGCCCTCACGGTGCCCGCCCTCGAGGTGCTCGGTCCCACGCGCACCTGGGCGGCGCCGATCCTCGGCTCGGTCGGCGAGGCGACGGCCGAGCAGGTCGCCAAGTCCAACGGGCGTCTCGAGGCCGGCGACGACGTCGGCCAGAACGGCCTCGAGTACCGCTACGACGAGCAGCTGCGCGGCAAGCCCGGCCTGTCCGTGCAGGCCGTCCGCCATGGTGCCGACGGGAGCGTCATCGACAAGCGCGAGGTCTACGCCGAGGTGTCGACCGACGGCGAGCCGCTGCGCCTCACTCTCGACCCGTTGGCCCAGACGGCCGCCGAGGCCGCCCTGGCGAAACAGACCAAGCACCCGACCGCACTCGTCGTCCTGCGGGTGTCGACCGGCGAGATCCTCGCAGCCGCAGTCGGACCCGGCGCCAACGGGTCGACGCTGGCGCTCGCCGGCAAGAACGCGCCGGGGTCGACGTTCAAGATCGCCAGCTCTCTCGCCCTGGTGCGCAAGGGCGCGACCGCGGACACCCCCCTGCCCTGCACGAGCACGCTCGTCGTCAACGGCCGGCGCTTCAGCAACTACTCCAGCTATCCGAGCGACAAGCTCGGGAACATCCCGATGCGGACGGCGCTGGCCTACTCGTGCAACACGGCCTTCATCAGCCAGCACGACGCCGTGAGCCAGGACGACCTCATCAAGGCCGCGCAGTCGCTCGGGGTCGGGGAGAAGCTCGACCTGCCGTTCACCGGATTCCTCGGCTCGGTGCCGACGACCGACGACGAGGTGGAGCATGCCGCGTCGTTCATCGGCCAGGGCCGGGTCGAGGCGTCCCCGCTGACCATGGCCGTCGTGGTCGCGTCGGTGATGAAGGGCCAGACCGTGCGCCCCAAGCTCATCGCATCCGATGCTGCCCTGCCGCCGCCGGCCACGCCGCTGCAGGCCCGCGAGGCCGAGGTGCTGCGGCAGGAGATGCGGGCGGTGGTCGACGAGGGCTCGGGCACGATCCTCAAGCAGGTCGGCGTCGAGTACGCCAAGACCGGCACCGCAGAGTTCGGCACCGCGTCCCCGCCCCAGACCCACGCCTGGATGATCGCCGGCCGCGGAGACATCGCCATCGCCGCCTATAACGAGGAGGGCGAGAACGGTGTCACGGGCGCCGCACCCTTCATCCTCAGCTTCCTCAGGTCCTACGACATCCGGTGAAATGTTCATCCAAGCGTTGTCAGGATCGACCGGATCCGACGTGCGATCGGTGACACAAGAGCGCACTATGGTGCGCATGAGGCGCGCAGGCCTGGTGGTGGGGGTGGCCGTCGCAGCTTTCTTGATGGGGGGTTGCGGCGCCGACCCATACCCGGAGGACCCCGTCACGCCCCGCGCGACCGGGGCCTCGCCGTCGTCGACGGAGGTGTTCGGGATCGGTGGCGACGACTCGCTCTCCTCGTCGACCGGGCCCGAGTTCCCGCTCACCCTGCACCGCACCGGAGGCATCGCCGGGTTCGACGACCGCATCGTCCTCGAGGCCAGCGGCAAGGTGCTCGTCGAGACGCGCTCGGTGCACGGCCGGGTCTGCACCCTCGAGCGAGGCCAGCAGCGCCAGCTCGTCTCGGTGCTCGCCACGCTGCGTCTGGGCCCGGCCTCGAGCGACACCCCGTCGGACGACTTCACCGGCGTCGACCCGGGTGTCGCGCCGGAGAGCGACCCGATCACGATCTCGGTCACCGACGACAAGTCCCGCCAGATCGACCTTGGCGACCCGTCGCTCGGCGAGATCGCGAGCCTCGTCGGGTCACTGGTGTCGGACGTGACGCTGTCCGTTCCGGCAACCACCCGGTGCACGACGCCGACGACGCCGGCCTCCCAGCCCGCCGCCCCGTGAACGCAGGTATGCCGCCGGGCCCGGCCCGGCGGCATACCGTTCGTGCTGCGTCGGCGGGGTCAGCTCAGAAGCTGGTTGCCACGTCGTCGATGACAAAGCTCGTCTGGAGCGACGAGTCCTCGGTCATCGCGAACTTCAGGGTCACGTTGGTGCCCTTGTAGGCGGTCAGGTCGATCGACTTCTGGACCCAGGTCGACTTGGGCGTCGACAGGTTCGAGTAGCTGTGGACCGTCGCGCCGTTGATCGACACCGTGGCCTTGTCGTACTGGGTCGTGGTCGTCGTCTCGGACGTGTCGATCCGGATCCAGTACGTCAGCGTCGGCGACGTCGCCGTCGACGGGACCGCGAAGGTCTGCGACTCGTTCTCCGAAGCGGTGGTGCCGTTCCCGCCGAGCCACAGCTTCCACGAGCCGGTGTGCGCCGGACGGCCCGTGTTGTTGGTGATCGGCCCGGCCGAGCCGGTCCAGCCGGTCTGACCGGACTCGAAGCCGCCGTTGGTCAGGGCGCCGCCGGTGGGCGGAGGCGTCGTGCCGCCACAGGTCTCCGTGCTGGCCGGGACCGAGATCGCAGCCATCGCATTGTCGACCGCGCTGCACTCGGCTGAGCCGGCGCCGTAGAGGTCCTTGGCCGCCTTGATGACACCGGTGCGGGCCGCCGCATAGTTGCTGCCCGACGTCAGGTACGTGGCGAGGGTGCGGTACCAGATCTTCTCGACCTTGAGGTGGCCGATGCCGGTCACTGTCGCGCCGTTGCAGGTCGGGCTGCTGTAGCTGACGCCGTTGATGGTCTTGGCGCCCGAGCCCTCCGAGGCGAGGTAGTACCAGTGGTTGAGCGGGCCGGAGGAGTAGTGCGGGTCGAGGCCGCCGAGCGTGGAGCTCCAGCAGTCTCGCGATGCGCCGTCCTTGCTCGGCTTGTCCATGTAGCGCAGCGGCGTGCCGTTGCCGTTGATGTTGATCTTCTCGCCGATGAGGTAGTCCGGCACGTCGCTCGGGTTGTTCGCGTACCACTCGACACCGGTGCCGAAGATGTCGGAGGTCGCCTCGTTGAGGCCGCCCGCGTCGCCCGAGTAGTTGAGGTTCGCCGTGTTCTCCGTGACACCGTGGCTCATCTCGTGGCCGGCAACGTCGAGCTCGACGAGCGGGGCGGCGTTGTTGGCGCCGTCGCCGTAGGTCATCTGCGTCCCGTCCCAGAACGCGTTGACGTAGCTGTTGCCGTAGTGCACGCGGCTGCGTGCGCCGGTGCCGTTGTTCCAGATGCCGGCCCGGCCGAGCTGGGTGTTGTAGTAGTCGTAGGTCTTGCCGGCGCCGTAGTGCGCGTCGACGGCCGCGGACTGCCGGTTGCTCTGCAGCCCGTTGCCCCAGACGTCGTCGGCATCGGTGAAGGTGGTCCCGGTGCCCGACGTGGCCTGGTTGAGGTCGGTCGTGTAGTTGCCGTGAGTGTCCCGCATCGTGTACGACGTGCCGGCAGTGGTCGCGAGCGTCACGGTGCCGACGAAGATGCCGTTGCCCGTGCCCGACTTGACCTCGTCCCAGCCGGCCAGCGTCGTGCCGTTGCTCGCGTCGACGACCGTGTGCAGTCGGCTCGGGGTCTGGTCGGCCTTGACCCCCTCGGTGACGACGTCGTAGGCCAGCTTCGGCCCGGACTCCGTCTGGAACACGACGAGCTCACCCCCGGCGGACTTCTCGTGGTTCGCCTTCGACGCTGTGAGCCCGGCCTGCTCTGCGGTGCTCTTGGCCACCTTGGGCGTGAAGGATGCCGGGGTCACGTCCTTGTGCAGGTTCCAGGTGACGCTCGTGACGGCGCCGGAGGCGTCGTTGTGGCTCACGAAGTCGCCCCCGATGACGCGCAGGCCGTTCACGGTCCGCTCGTAGCGGACGTGCGAGGCACCGTTCGGGTCCTCGATGACGGACTTCACGGTCAGCCGCTCGTCCGCCCCGAGCCCCAGGGCACGTGCGGTCGCCGGCGCCTTGGCCTGTTCTTTGGCCTTGAGGCTCTGCGACTCCGGAGCCGGCTGCTTGTCATGTCCCGTGCTACCTGCTGCTCCCGCCGGGATCGCCGGCGAGAAGGCGACCGCGAGGGCGAGTAGGCCCCCGGTCACCAGTCCAGACTTCACTCGATTCACTGGTTGCTCCTTGTCAGGATGCGGCGCGCGGGCCGCCTGGAGGACGTCCCGAGGTCAAGCCGTAGATCCGCACCGCCGATCTCAGACTGTGAGATAACCATCGGAACGAGCGCGACGCTCGCAGCAGCCGAGAATCCCGGTCAACGGACTTTCCAAGTCTTTGCCAAACACATCCCAAACGCTGAGTAACGCTTGGTGTCAATAAGATTCGCGGATTGACAGGTCTTGGCGATTGGTCAGGGGCGGCTGTCGTCAGCGCACTGAGCGGCAGCCTCCCGACGGCGCGCGGCCTCGAGCTCCTCCGGAGTATCGACGTCCGCTGCGAGGTCGGTCTGGTCGACGATCTCCACGCGCGGTACGCCCGTGGCCAGCCCACGCACGCTCCGGCCCGTGACGTGTCCACCGGCTGCTGCATGAGCGTGGGCCACATCCTCGAGCCGCCGGACGAGGGTCGGGAAGCGCCACGCGGCGCACAGCCAGTTCGGGTGTCCCGCACGGTCGGTGGTGAGTGCGAGCCCGGCGTCGGGGGTCCGGTCGAGCGCGTCGATGAGGCGGTCGAGGTGGCCGCTCGTGACGAAGGGCAGGTCGGCGGCCAGCACCGCCACGAGCCGCGGCGCCGGCGGGGTCGCACTCAGGTGCTCGACCGCTGCGGCCAGCGCCGCGACCGGCCCACCGCCGGGTGGGTCCTCACGGATGACGGGTATGCCGTCCGGCACGTCGTCAGGGAGCCCGACCACGAGCGTGGGGTGCGGATGGGCGGCATCGAGGACGCGGACCACGAGGGCTCGCCCACCGACCGGCAGCGACGGCTTGTGGGCCCCCATGCGCCGCGAGCCACCGCCGGTCAGGACGATGACGGTCACGGGTCGCGCGGCCCGGTCGTCTGCGCCCTGCGTCACCCTCGGAGTCTGGCACGGTCTCTGGCAGGCTTGGACCATGGGACGGGTCACGGTGCGCCGCAGAGTCACCACGATCGACGTCGGGACGCCCTCGATGACGACCCGGGCCGACACGCTCACCGTCGAGGAACCGCTCGAGCTCCGGGTCGGGAACGTGCCGCTCACCGTGACGATGCGCACCCCGGGCCACGACATCGAGCTCGTCCACGGCTTCCTGATGACCGAGGGGCTCATCCGTTCGGTCGACGACATCGCGATGGCGCGCTACTGCGAGGGTGCGGTCACCTCGGGCGAGAGCGGGTTCGACGAGAACACCTACAACGTCATCGACGTCACGCTGGCGGCCGGCGTCGCCGCGCCCACCGCTTCGGCGACGCGCGCCTTCTTCACGTCCTCCTCCTGCGGCGTGTGCGGCAAGGCCAGCATCGAGCAGCTGCGTGCCAGCTCGGTGTTCGACGTGCGCTCCGACCCGGCAGAGTTCGCTGCGAAGGTCGTGGCGGAGCTGCCCGAGGCGCTGCGCGCCGAGCAGCGGTCGTTCGCGAAGACGGGCGGCCTGCACGCTGCCGGGCTCTTCACCGCAGACGGTGAGACGCTGGTCGTCCGCGAGGACGTCGGCCGCCACAACGCGGTCGACAAGGTCGTGGGCTGGGCGCTGCTCAACGGGCACATGCCCGCCAGCGGGTGTGTGCTCGTGGTGTCGGGGCGCGCGTCGTTCGAGCTGACCCAGAAGGCCATCATGGCCGGGATCCCTTGTCTTGCAGCAGTCTCCGCTCCATCATCGCTTGCGGTCGAGTGTGCCGAGGACGCCGGGCTGACCCTCATCGGCTTCGTGCGCGGCATGCGCCTCAACGTCTACGCAGGGGGCGAGCGGGTGACGACCAGCTGACCACCCGGCATACCGGCGCCCACGACGTGACCCGACCCCGACGACCCCGACGAGCCCTGGAGGACAGCGTGCCCATCTTCGCGATCCACTACACCTACCCCGACGACGCCACCGAGATGCTGACCATCCGGCCGGAGCACCGCGAGTGGCTGACCTCGCTGCCCGGTCTGCTCGTCGGCGGGATGTACAAGGACGGGGTCGACGAGGTGAGCGAGGGCGAGCCCACCGACCAGGAGGCCTCCAACGCGGCGCTCATCGTGGTGTCCGGGGAGTCCGTCGAGGACGTGACTGCGGTCTTCGACCAGGACCCCTACTGGCTCGGCGGCTACGTCCTGCGCCGGGTGATCCGGCTGTGGGACCCGCCCCTCGGCCCCTGGGTCGCCGACCCGACCAACTCGCCTGCCTGACGCGGCTCACGAGGCGTGTCTCTCGGAGTCGCACTGCCCTGTGCGGTGATGTCCGCGGTCGCCTACGGAACCGCCACCGCGGTGCAGCACCGCGCGGCCCACCGTGACACCGGCCGGGCCGATGCCCGCGGTGTCCTGCGGCTCGCCCGCGACCCGCGGTGGCTGGCGTCCGTCGGCGGCGACACCGTCGGGCTGGGCCTGCAGGTCGTCGCGCTGGCGACCGGGCCGGTCCTGCTGGTCCAGCCGCTGCTCGTCCTCGCCCTCCCCATAGCCCTGCCGGTCGGGCGCCTGCTCGGTGGCCCCGCCCCCACCTGGCGGGACTACGCCGCCTGCGCGGGCATCCTCGGATCACTCCTCGTCTTCTTCGCCCTGGTCGGGGACCCCGGCCAGGCATCCGCCCTTCCGGCCGCCCACGCCGCTTGGGCCCTGGTGGCCGCCGCGTCGGTCGGCGCCGTCCTGCTGATCTCGGTGCGCACGGCATCCTCGACCGTCCGGGCGGCGGTCTACGGCGCGGTGGCCGGCGCCGGGTTCGGCCTCGTCGGAGTGCTGCTCGACGCCGTGGCCACGACCTGGCAGCGCTCCGGCCCCGCGGGGCTCACCGAACCGGACGGGTGGGTCGCCCTCGGGTGCCTCCTGCTGGTCGGCGCGGCCGCGCTGGTCCTGACCCAGGTCTCCTTCCAGGTGGGCTCCCTTGCGGCGAGCTTCCCGGCCAACGAGGCAACGGCCCCCGTCGTCGCGGTCGTGCTCGGCGCGGCCCTGCTGCACGAGCGGCTGCCCCTCTCACCTGGGCATGTCGCGGCATACCTGCTCTGTGTCGCGGTGGTGGTGGGCGGCGCGGTCCAGCTCGCCCGGGGGCTGTCGCCCGCGTGAGCGGGCCGGCTCACACCTCGTGCACGACGACCCGGTCACCGTCGAGGAGCTCGTCGACACCCTCGGGCACCTCGATGAGGGCGTTGCCGGCGGCGAACGCCGTCAGGTGCCGCGCATCGGGTACGGTCACGGTGCCGTCGTCGTGCAGCACCCCGGTGAGGAACTGCACCTTTCCCGCTCGGGTCCGCCTGCGAGCGCCGCGGTATGCCGCTGAGCGCGCCGGTCGCGCCAGCGCGCCGTGCCGCGCGTCGAGCGCCGGTCGAACCAGAACGTGGAAGGCCACGAAGGCACCGACCGGGGTGCCAGGCAGGCACACCACGGGGGTTGAGCCGTAGCGGCCCAGCCCCTGCGGGCCACCGGGCTGCATCGCGAGATGGACGAAGCAGAACGACTCGAGCGGCTCGCACACCTGGCGGACCACCTCGTGAGCCCCGGCGCTCACACCGCCGGTGGTGACGACGACGTCGATCGAAGGGTCCGCGTCGAGTGCGTCGAGCAGCGCGCGCAGCCGGTCGGGCTCGTCGGTGCACGACTCGATGCGGGCGACCACACATCCCGCGGCCTCGGCGAGCGCGGCGACCATGTGTGAGTTCGACTCGTGGATGCCGCCCGGGCCCGGGTCGACGCCGGGCGCGGTGAGCTCGGCGCCGGTCGCGACGACGGCGAGCCGGCTCGGTACGTACACCTGGGCGGTGGTGCAGCCGGCCGACCGCGCGAGCGCGATGAGCGCGGGGGTGACCTCGGTGCCGGCAGGCGCGATGACGCTCCCGGCCGACACGTCCTCGCCGCGACGGCGGATGTGCCGTCCCGGCTCCACCTCGCCCGCGACGACGACCTGCGCCGGCGTCGGTCCTGTCGGTGAGGCATCGGTCTGCTCGACCGGGACGACCGCCACGGTCCCCTCGGGGACGCGGGCCCCGGTCATCACCCGGCAGGCCTCACCCGGCTGGAGCGGGCGTTCCGGCGCCGAGCCGGCCGGCACGTCCCCGACCACCGGGAAAGCCCGCTGGCCCGGCTCGTCCGGGCGGACGGCATACCCGTCCATGGCGCTGGAGTCGAAGCGGGGGAGGTCGTCGGCGGCGACGAGGTCGACGGCGACGCGCCGGGTGCGGGCTGCTCGGTCGATCGCGACCCGCTCGACGGCTGACGACCCGACCAGGGCCGCCACCGCTGCGCGGTGGTCGGCGACGGAGACGTGTGGCACGCGGCCCAGTGTGCCGCAGGAAGAACGCACGCGAGACGGCAGGATGGACCACCATGACGACGGAGGACTTCAGGCTGGACGGCCTGTTGCTCGGGGTGGCCACGGCGGCGACGCAGATCGAGGGCGGCGACGTCGCGAGCACCTGGACGGCGTGGGCGCAGCAGCCCGGCCGGATCAAGGACGGGTCGAGCCCGGTCCGGGCCACCGACCACTGGCGGCGCTGGCGTGAGGACACCGAGCTCATGGGGTCGCTGGAGGTGCGCATCTACCGGATGGGTGTCGAGTGGGCCCGGCTTGAGCCGAGCCCCGGCGGCTTCGACGAGGAGGCCTTCGCGCGCTACCGCGAGGAGCTGGAGCTGCTGCACAGCCTGGGTGTCCGTCCGCTGCTGACCCTGCACCACTTCAGCGCGCCGACGTGGTTCGAGCAGCGCGGCGGGTGGCTCGCGACCGACGCGGTCGAGGTGTTCCTCCGCTTCGTCGACCGGGTCGTGTCGGCTTTCGGTGACCTGGTCAGCGAGTACGTCACGGTCAACGAGCCCAACGTCTATGTCACGAGCGCCTATGTCTTCGGCGACTTTCCACCCGGCCGGCGCAGCCTTCCGCAGGCGATGCGCGTCTACGCCGCCCTCGCCGAGGCGCACATCCGCGCCTACACCCTCATCCACGACCGCCTGCCGGGGCTCGCGACAAAGGTAGGGGTCGCGCACCACCTTCGCCCGTTCCAGCCGGGCAACCCCCGCAACCCGTGGCACCGCGCGCTCACTCCCGCCATGCGTCATCTCTTCCAGGGCGCGATCACCCGGGCCATGACGACCGGGGAGTTCCGGGCACCGCTGCGCCGCCCACGCGGCATCAGGCGGGGACGGTACGCCGACTTCTTCGGCCTCAACTACTACTCACGCACGACCGTCACGCGCTTCGACGACGGCACGCCTGCCGGCGTCCCCGTCAACGACCTCGGCTGGGAGGTGTATGCCGCGGGGCTGGGCGATACGGCCACGTGGGCCTGGGAGGAGTTCGGCCTGCCTGTCTGGGTCACCGAGAACGGCACGTGCGACAACACCGACGCGTTCCGCTCGCGCTATCTGCACGAGCACCTGGCCGTCGTGTCCGGGCTGCGCGCACGGGGTGTGCCCGTCGAGCGGTACTACCACTGGTGCTTCGTCGACAACTGGGAGTGGACCGACGGCGAGGTGCCGCGGTTCGGCCTCGTCGCGCTCGACTACGAGACCCAGGAACGCACGGTGAAGGCGTCGGGCCGCTTCTTCGCCGAGCTCGCGCGCGAGGGCGGCGTCACGCGCGAGATGTACGCGAAATACGTTGCGGGACAGACGTATCCGGTGAGCCGCGAGACGGGCCACCATCGCTGATGGGGAGGACCCGGTCCCGCCTCAGCACTCGATGACGTTGACGGCGAGGCCGCCGCGGGCCGTCTCCTTGTACTTCACCTTCATGTCCCGGCCGGTCTCACGCATCGTCTTGACGACCTTGTCGAGCGAGACGACGTGCGAGCCGTCGCCCCGCAGGGCCGTGCGTGCAGCGGTGACGGCCTTCACCGACGCGATGGCGTTGCGCTCGATGCAGGGGATCTGGACCAGGCCGCCGACCGGGTCGCAGGTCAGCCCGAGGTTGTGCTCCATGCCGATCTCGGCGGCGTTCTCCACCTGCTCGGGCGTCCCGCCGAGCACGGCGGCCATGGCGCCCGCGGCCATCGAGCAGGCCGACCCGACCTCCCCCTGGCACCCGACCTCGGCCCCCGAGATCGAGGCGGTCTCCTTGTAGATCACCCCGATGGCACCCGCCGTGAGCAGGAAGCGGACGATCCCGTCGCGGTTGGCCCCCGGCACGAAGTTCACGTAGTAGTGCAGGACCGCAGGGATGATGCCGGCCGCTCCGTTCGTCGGGGCCGTCACGACGCGTCCGCCGGAAGCGTTCTCCTCGTTCACGGCGAGGGCGTAGAGCGTGATCCAGTCCATGCCGCGCAGCGGGTCGTCGCTCGACCCCTCCACGGCCAGGCGGCGGGCCAGCTCAGGCGCGCGGCGGCGCACCTTGAGGCCCCCGGGCAGAACGCCCTCGGTCTCGCTGCCGTTGCGGACGCACTCCTTCATCACGCGCCAGATGTCGAGCAGCCCGTCACGCACCTGCTGCTCGCTGCGCCACGACAGCTCGTTCTCGAGCATGATCCGGGCGATCGACTTGCCGGTCTCGCGGCAGTGCGCAAGCAGCTCGTCGCCGGTGCGGAACGGGTGGGCCACGGGCGTGGAGTCCTCGACGATCTTCGTCGACCCGTCGGCGCCCTCCCCGACGACGAAACCGCCGCCGACGGAGTAGTACGTGTGCTCGGAGAGGACCTCGCCGTCGACGTCGAAGGCCGTGAACGTCATGCCGTTCGGGTGCAACGGCAGCGACTTGCGGCGGTGCATGACGAGGTCCTCGCCCTCGTTGAACGCGATCTCGTGCTCGCCGAGGACCGCGATCCGGCCCTGCTCTCGGATCTGCGCCAGACGGCCCTCGACAGCGCGGGGGTCGCAGAGCTCGGGCCGCTCGCCGGTCAGGCCGAGCAGGACCGCCTTGTCGCTGCCGTGGCCGTGCCCGGTGGCGCCCAGTGAGCCGAAGAGCTCGGCGCGCACTCGAGCGACCTCTCCGAGCTTTCCCTCGTCCCGCAGCCGCTCGGCGAACAGCACCGCAGCCCGCATGGGCCCCACGGTGTGCGAGCTCGACGGCCCGATGCCGATCGAGAAGAGGTCGAAAACGCTGAGCGCCATGGTGTCCTGACTTCGTGTCGTCGCTGACAGCGACCGCCCTGGGGTGTGGACGATCCGATCGAGCCTACGTCCCGCGGAGCCCCCGATGCACACCCCCGCGTTTCTGCTCGTTTCCTGCAGGGTTTATGTCAAATGCTCCGCAAGCCCCCTCGGGGCCGATCCGGGAGGAATATCGTCGCTGATGGAGGGTCCTACAGGGGCTGCTCGGGGGCTCTGGTGCCGCGCTACGGCGCCAACTCGACTCAGAGTGGATACCAAGATGACCGAGAGTTCCTTCCAGATACCCAAACGTGCTGTGACCCTGGTCAGTGCGGCGGCACTGGCACTCGCAGGCATGGTCACGCTCGCGACCGGCATGACCGCACACGCCACTCCCGGCGACCCCCACCAGGTCTGGGTGTGCAAGTTCGTGCAGAAACCGCACCAGAACGAGATCCTCAAGTCGGGCAAGAACCCGATCTTCGTCGACTGGGCCTCACTGACCGGCAAGAGCTCCGCGCCCCATGTCGGCGACACGTTCTCCGACGCCCAGGACAAGTCGGTCGTCGTGCAGATCGGTGGCTCGGACCCGGGCATCGCCGCGTGCGGCGTCTCGACGCCGCCGACCTCGACACCGCCCACCTCGACACCGCCCACCACGCCGCCGACCTCGACTCCGCCGACCACCACACCACCGACGTCGACTCCGGCGACCAGCACGGTGCCACCCACGACGACACCGCCGACGACGGTGCCGCCCACGACACCCAGTGGCGGTGGCGGTGGCGAGACGCCTGGTGCGGGGGCGCCGGCAACCGGTGGAGCCGGTGACACCAACCCGCTCAACGGCATCGTCGGAACCGGGCTGCTGCTTGCCAGCGCCGGTCTCGTCGCCGGTGACCTGACCCGTCGGCGCCGTCACGCCGACCACGGCTGACCCGAGCGTCCCGACCGGTCGCCACATCTCGGGGGAGCGACCGGTCGGACCCGTGGGGACAATGAGTCATGCCCGGTAGGAGACCCGTTCTCGTCGCTCTCGCAGCGATCCTGCTGGTGGCGGGCCTCGGGTTCCTCGTCCTGCGACCGATCCCACCGGCGAGCGTCGCCGAAGCCTCGCCAGGCACGAGCGGCGGATCGTCGTCATCGCCGCAGCACCCGGCGCCGTCCACGACGGCCACCCTCACTCGGCCGTCGTCGACGTGCCGGGTCGGAGACCCGAAGCGCCTCGTCATCCGCGCGCTCGACGTCAATGCCCCGTTCGAACGGATCGGGCTCGACGAGAAGGCGGCGCCCGACGCCCAGGGGCGCCAGCCGCTCGGAACACCCAAGGACCGGACCAAGGCAGGCTGGTATGCCGCCGGCCCGCGTCCCGGTTCGGGCACCGGCACCGTGCTGACCAACGGACACACGTTCCGCAACGACTCGGCCATCTTCAAGGAGGACTTCGCCGCCCGGGTCGCGGTCGGACAACGCATCGACATACGGATGGACAACGGCTCCGTGTGCTCGTATGCCGTCTCGAGGGTGTGGCGGGACGTCCCGAAGACCGACTACCCGCACCTCGTGACGTCGCAGAACCTCTACGACTTCAGCGGCCCCGAGCGCCTCTTCCTGACGACGTGCGGTGGTAGCTGGAACTCCCTGGCCCAGAACTACGACGACAACAGCCTCGTCATCGCCACCCCGGTCAACCGCACCTAGTCGGAGCCTCGGCGCCCGAGTCTCCGTCACCACCCGTCCCCGTGCCGCCCCGAAGGCAACACACCGAGCAGCCGCAAACTGTGATGGTTATTTCCGTCGATGTTTCCGAGTGCTCGGTGTGTTGCGGTGGGGGTGGTTGGGTTCGGGCTAGTCGGAGCCGCGGCGCCCGATGAGCCAGCCGACGAGGATGCCGACGGCCGCGGCTGCGGCGTAGCCGGCATACCGCTGGATGAGGACGGGCAGGACGGCCGAGCCGAGGTCGAGCGCGTCGTCCTCCGACTCGGTCGGGGCCGGCCGCGACGACGTCGGCGCGCGCGGCGACGACGTCTCCTCAGCTCCGAACACCGGACTCGCCTCGCCCGCCGTGGCGGCGGGCGAGGCGACGCTGGCGGGTTCGGCGGACGTGGACGCGGCCAGCGCTTCGGCGGGGGCACCAGCGGTGGCTGCTCCCGCCGTCAGCTGGGTCTCGATGCAGGCGACGAAGGACTGGAGCAGCTTGTCGCTCACGTCCTGCATCACCCCGCGGCCGAACTGCGCGGGCTTGCCCGTCACCGCGAGGTCCGTGACCACCTCGGCCTTGGCGCCGTCGCCGTCGGGCGACAGCTGGACCGTCACCGTCGCGCCCGCCGTGCCGTTGCCGCGCTTGTCCTTGCCCTTGGCCTCGATGACGGCCCGGTGCGCCGCGTCGTCGCGTTCGACGAAGGAGCCCGAACCGGCATACAGCAGCGCGATGGGCCCGAGCTTGACCTTGACCGTGCCCGAGAAGCCGTCGTCGGTCGCCTCGGTCACGGTGGCGCCCGGGAAGCATCCGCCGACGCGCTCGAGGTCCATGAACAGGGCCCACGCGTCGTCGACCGAGGTCGGCACCGTGAACGAGTGGGTCAGCTCCATCAGCCGCTCACGCCCCTGCCGCGGCCAGCACCGCGCGCCGGGTCAGCACCGTGGCCAGGTGCCTGCGGTAGTCCGCGTCGCCGTTGAGGTCGGACGGCGGGTTGGTGCCCTCGGCGACGGATGCCACGGCCGCCCGCACTGCCGCGTCGGTCGCGGGCTGCCCGACGAGTGCCGCCTCGACGGCCTTGGCCCGCAAGGGAGTCGAGCCCATGTTCGTCAGGCCGACCCGTGCCTCTGCGATCGAGCCGCCCTCGCTGCGCACCGTGGCCGCGATCCCGACGATGGACCACTGGTGGCTGACCCGCACGAACTTCTCGTAGTGCGCTCCCCACCCGGTGTGCTTCGGGATCCGGATCTGCGTGAGCAGCTCGCCGTCACCGACAGCCGTGGTGAAGAGGTCCTCGAAGAAGTCCTCCGCAGCCACCGTCCGGGTCGACCCGCCGGCTCCGGCGATGACGAGCTCAGCCTCGAGCGCGAGGGCGGGCGCCCCGACGTCTCCGGCCGGGTCGGCGTGCACGAGCGCGCCGCCCACCGTGCCGCGGTGCCGGATCTGCGGGTCCGCCACGGTCGCGACCGCCTTGGACAGCAGCGCCGCGTGGGTCGCCACGGCCTCGGAGGCCAGCAGCGCGGCATACGTCGTCATGGCGCCGATCACCAGGTGGTCGCCATCCTCGGAGATCCCCTGGAGCTCGGGGATGCGGCCGAGGTCGACGACGACCGATGGCGCGTTGAGACGCATCCTCAGGATGGGCAGCAGCGACTGGCCGCCGGCGAGCACCTTGGCCTCGTCGCCGTGCTCGGCGAGTGCGGCGACGGCGTCCTGAACGGTCGTCGGCGCGACGTAGTCGAACGTTGCCGGGATCACTGGGCACCTCCTTGCTCGAAGTGTGGCGCGGCATCGCGCTCGCCCTCGGTGCTGACCGGGGCTCCGGCCTGAATCGCCTTCCACACACGCTCCGGTGTGCACGGCATGGCGATGTCGCTCACCCCGAGATGCCGGACCGCGTCGACGATCGCCCCGACCACGGCGGGCGTCGCGGCGATCGTGCCTGCCTCGCCGACTCCCTTGGTGCCCAACGTGTTCGACGTCGAGGGCGAAGTCGTGTGGTCGGTCACGAGGCTGATCGTGTCGGCCGCCGTCGGCAGCGTGTAGTCCACGAAGGAGCCGGTCACGAGGGTGCCCTGGTCGTCGAACTCGGCACCCTCCCAGAGCGCCTGGGCGATGCCCTGGACGATCCCGCCGTGCTCCTGTCCCTGGACGATGAGCGGGTTGACGATGACGCCGATGTCGTCGACGGCGACGTACTTGCGCATCGTCGTCGCCCCCGTCTCGGTGTCGACCTCCATCGCGCACAGGTGGGTGCCGTGCGGGAAGGAGAACGTGTTCGGGTCGAACGTCGCATCCGCGTCGATGCTCGCCTCCACACCCTCCGGCAGGTCGTGGCAGGTCCACGTCTCGAGCATGACCTCGGGCATCGTGACGCCGCGGTCGGTGCCCTTGACGCCGAAGCGTCCGGCGTTGAACTCGATGTCGTCGACGCTCGCCTCGAGCATGTGAGCCGCGATCGGCTTCGCCTTCTCGATCACCTTGTCGGCGGCACGGACGACCGCCTCGGCCCCGACCACGAGCGAGCGCGAGCCGTAGGTGTCCATGCCCTTCGGGGCGATCTGAGTGTCGCCGTGGAGGACCTCGATGTCCTCGAACGGGATCCCCAGGCGGTCGGCGGCGATCTGGCTCCACGCCGTCTCGTGCCCCTGCCCGTGCGCTGAGGCGCCCGTGATGACCTCGACCTTGCCCGTGGCGAGCATCCGGATGCTGGCGCTCTCCCAGCCGCCCGCACCGTAGCTGAGCACGCCGAGGACCCGAGACGGGGCCAGGCCGCACATCTCGGTGAACGTCGAGATGCCGATGCCGAGCTGGACCGGGTCGCCGGACTCACGGCGCTGCTTCTGCTCGGCCCGCAGGCCGTCGTAGTCGAACAGCTCCTTCGCGCGTGCCGTGGCCGCCTCGTAGTTGCCGGAGTCGTACTGCATCCCGGCGACGCTGTCGAAGGGGAACTCGTCGTGCTTGATCCAGTTCTTCTCCCGGATCTCGAGGGGGTCGACGCCGACCTCGACGGCCAGCTCGTCCATGAGCCGTTCGATGGCGTACGTCGCCTCGGGGCGGCCGGCGCCGCGGTACGCATCCACCCAGGTCTTGTTGGTCAGGACCGTCTGGACGTTGAAGCGGTATGCCGGGAACTTGTAGATCGAGTTGTACATCCAGGCGCCGAGCACCGGCACCCCGCCGCCGACGAGAGCGACATAGGCCCCCATGTCGGCAAGCAGCTCGACCTTGAGGGCTGTGACCGTGCCGTCCTTCTCCGCGGAGAGGGTCAGCTTCTGCCACTGGTCGCGGCCGTGGTGGCCGGACAGGAGCGACTCGGACCTGGTCTCGGTGTACTTGACGGGCTTGCCGACCCGCCGGGCTACCGCGATGGTCGCGAACTCCTCGGGCGTCGTCTGGAGCTTGCCGCCGAAGCCGCCGCCCACGTCCGGGGCGATGATCCGCAGCTTGGACTCGGGGAAACCGGTCGTCGCCGCGACGAGGAACCGCAGGATGTGCGGGACCTGCGTCGAGGACCAGACCGCCATCTGCTCCCCGGTGGGGTCGACCACCGTCGACCGCGGCTCCATGAAGGAGGGGATGAGGCGCTGCTGGCGGTACTCGCGCTCGATGACGATGCCGTCGGTGCGAGCCTTGGCGATCGCCTCGTCGACGTCACCTCCGGAGCCCTGCGCGGCCGAGTCGAGCTGCCAGAAGGCGGACTTGTTCGTCCCGAGATCGGGGTGTGCGAGGACCGTGTCCGCGGCCGCCTCCTTGAGGTCGAGGACGGCGGGCAGCTCCTCGTAGTCGACATCGACGAGCTCGACGGCGTCGCGGGCCTGAGCTGCCGTGCGGGCCACGACCACCGCGACGATCTCCCCGGCGCACGCGACGTGGTCGACGACGATGGGAAGGTGCGTCGGAGCCTTCTGCTCGGCGCTGATCGGCCAGGCGTTCGCGACGACGCCCTGGAAGTCCTTGACGTCCGCGCCCGTGACGACATCGACGACACCCGGTGCCGACTTGGCCTGCGTCACGTCGATGGACCTGATGTTCGCGTGGGCGAACGGGCTGCGCACCATGGCGAGGTGCAGCATGCCGGGGAGGCTGATGTTGTCGGTCCACCGGGTGCGGCCGGTGATGAGTCGCTGGTCCTCCTTGCGGCGCCTGGCCTTGCCGACCTCGGCGGCCGGAGCGGCCGCACGGTCCTCGGTGATGGTCATGACGCCACCCCCGCAGGTGCCGGCGCCTCGGCCTGTTCGGCGTCAGCGGTCTCCTGCGCTGGTGCGGCCATGGCGTCGGCAGCGGCGCGCACCGCCTTGACGATGTTGTGGTAGCCCGTGCAGCGGCACAGGTTGCCCTCGAGCCCCTCGCGGATCTCCTGCTCGCTCGGGTCCGGGTTGTTCTTGAGCAGGTCACAGGCCTGCATGATCATGCCCGGCGTGCAGTACCCGCACTGGAGGGCGTGGTTCTCGTGGAAGGCCTGTTGCATCGGGTGGAGCCGGCCGTTGCTCGCCAGCCCCTCGATGGTGGTCACCTCGTGGCCGTCGGCCTGCACGGCGAGGACGTTGCAGGACTTCACGCTCTCCCCGTCCAGATGGACGGTGCACGCCCCGCAGTTGCTGGTGTCGCACCCGACGACGGTCCCGGTCTTGCCGAGCGTCTCGCGTAGGTAGTGGACCAGGAGAGTCCTGGGCTCGACCTCGTCGGTATAGCTGATTCCGTCGACGGTCACGGTGATACGAGTCATTGCTCTTTGTCCTCCTGCCGCGCTGCAGTTGACTTCCCCTCGCTGAGTCTTGCTCGGGCTCGACTGCCTGACAAGGGTTACGGCATACCTTGCGCGTCGTCCCTGGGCACGGGCCGTATGCCGGGGGCGCGCGTTCCCAGGGCGCCCCGACTTCCGTGGTGGTCGCGGTTCCGGCAAGACTGTGGGTCATGACGTTCCACGCCGACGACTACCAGGCCCAGCGTTCCCGCTACGACTCGATGACCTACCGGCGCACCGGTCGCTCGGGGCTCGATCTGCCCGCCGTGTCGCTCGGGCTGTGGCACAACTTCGGTGACGACGTGCCGATCGACCGGCAGCGGGCGACCCTGCGACGCGCGTTCGACCTCGGCGTCACGCACTTCGACCTGGCCAACAACTACGGCCCGCCCTACGGGTCGGCCGAGCGCAACTTCGGCACGATCTTCGCCCAGGACTTCAAGCGCTACCGCGACGAGCTGGTCCTGTCGACGAAGGCGGGCTACGACATGTGGCCGGGGCCGTACGGCCAGGGCGGCGGAAGCCGGAAGTACCTGCTGTCCTCGCTCGACCAGTCGCTCGCCCGGATGGGCGTCGACTACGTCGACATCTTCTACAGCCACCGCTTCGACGAGACGACTCCTCTCGAGGAGACGATGGGCGCGCTGGACTCCGCTGTGCGACAAGGGAAGGCGCTCTACGCGGGCATCTCGTCCTACTCCGGGACGCGCACCCGCGAGGCGATCGCGATGCTGCGTGAGATGGGCACCCCGCTGCTCATCCACCAGCCGAGCTACTCGATGCTGAACCGCTGGGTCGAGGAGGACCTGCTCGACGTGCTCGGCGAGGAGGGGGTCGGGTGCATCGCGTTCTCGCCGCTTGCCCAGGGCATGCTCACGGACAAGTACCTCAAGGGCATTCCGGCGGGATCCCGTGCGGCACAAGGGAAGTCGCTGTCTCCGAAGCTCCTCGACGAGCAGACGATGAAGCACGTCAGGGCCCTGAACCGGATCGCCCGCTCGAGGGGCCAGTCGCTCGCGCAGCTCGCCCTCGCGTGGGTGCTGCGCGACGCCCGGGTCACGTCGGTGCTCATCGGCGCGTCGTCCGTGGCCCAGCTCGAGGACAGCCTCGGAGCCCTGCAGAACCTCCACTTCGACGACGCCGAGCTCGACCGCATCGACAAGCACGCGGTCGAGGGCGGGATCAATCTGTGGAAGAGGTCGAGCTCTGGTTGAGCAGCATCGACCACACGTCGACCGCCTGGGTCAGGATCTGGTCGGCGAGCCGGATCGCGAGGTCGGCGTCCCGCGCGGCGATGGCCTCCGCGAGGGGGGCGTGGGAGAGCAGGTCCGCGCGGTCCCCGGCCAGGACGGCATCCATCGAGTCGGGGCTGTTGTCGATGGCTTGGACGAGTGAGTTGAGGGCCAGGCGGAAGGCGAAGTTGCCGCTGGCCTCCACGACCTCGTCCCAGAACGCCCGGTCCGCGTCGAGGTACTCGTTGGCCGCGTAGCCCCGCGCCGCGTCGAGGATGCGGGCATGGGCGGCGGCCGTTCCGCGGGTGGCGGCGAGGCGGGCCGCCTCCATGCCGATGCAGCGGCGCATCTCGAGGCCGTCGCGCAGCACGAGAGGGTCGAGCTCGCCGGACCGTGCGATGTGCGCGAGGAGGTCGAGCCCGGCGCTGCGCCGGATGTCGAGCACCCAGGTGCCCCCACCGTGGACGATGCGGACGAAACCGGCGATCTGGAGGCGTTGGAGCGCCTCGCGCACCGCGTGGCGGTTGACGGCGAAGGAGGTGGCGAGCTCCCGCTCCGGCGGCAGCAGGTCGCCGGCGGCGAACCGGTTCGTCAGGATGGCGTCGCGCAGCTCGGCGAAGACCCCGTCGGCGACCGAGCGCCGCGGCACCGGGGTGAAGCCGCCGGACGGATGGGTGTCGGGCACGAAGGACCACGTTGCCACCCGCAGCCCGACTCATCAAGAGGTTGGACCACGGCGGGGCTAGGGTGAGCCGATGGAGCGTGAGCGTGCCCAAGCCTGGCTCGACCGTTACGTCGCCGCCTGGCTGTCCTACGACCCCGGCGACATCGGGGAGCTGTTCAGCCAGGACGTCGCCTACCGGTACCACCCCAACGACGATCCGGTGACGGGTCGCGACGCCGTCGTCGCGTCCTGGCTCGGCGACTCCGACTCGGACGACGCCTCGACGCGCGATGCGCCTGGGACGTACGAGGCGGCATACGCCCCGGTCGCGGTCGACGGCGACACCGTCGTGGCCACGGGCACGTCGCGGTACCGCGAGACGCCCGAGGGGCCGATCGTCCGGACCTACGACAACTGCTTCGTCATGCGCTTCGACGACGAGGGACGGTGCCGCGACTTCACGGAGTACTACGTCCGCCGCAGGGACGGCGACCAGGGCCCGTGACGCCCCGGTCGCCGACATCAAGGCTCACGGCTCGGGATGCTCGTGGGCGGGGTGATGGTGGTGGATCGGACCCTCGAGGGACCCGAGCCGTTCGCCGCGGCCGCCCCAGCGCTGGGCGATGATCTCCGCCGCGATCGACACGGCGGTCTCCTCCGGCGTCCTGGCACCCAGGTCGAGCCCGATCGGTGAGCTCATCCGATCCAGCTCGGCATCGGTGAGACCGGCCTCCCGCAGCCGCTCCAGCCGGTCCTCGTGGGTCCGGCGCGACCCCATGGCCCCGATGTACGCGACCTCGGGCAGCCGCAGGGCGACCTCGAGCAGCGGGACGTCGAACTTCGGGTCGTGGGTCAGCACGGCGATGACCGTGCGCGCGTCGACGCGGCCCTCGTCGACCTCGTGCTGGAGGTAGTCGTGCGGCCACTTGACGATGACCTCGTCGGCGCCGGGGAAGCGTGACTTCGTCGCGAAGACCGGACGCGCGTCGCACACCGTGACGTGATACCCGAGGAACGATCCGACCCGAGCCACGGCGGCCGCGAAGTCGATCGCGCCGAACACGAGCATCCGCGGCTTGGGGGCATGGGACGCGACGAACACACGCATGCCCTCGCCGCGTCGCTCACCGTCGGGGCCATAGGTGAGTATGCCGGTGCTGCCCTGGGCCAGCATCCCGCGGGCGTCGTCGCGCACCGCGTCGTCGACGCGTCCGCTGCCCAGCGAGCCCTGGGCGGTCGCAGCGACGTCGTCGTCGTCCTCGGGACGGATGACGAGGCGACGCCCGAGCCACGTCGGCTCCGGATGCTCGATGACGGTGGCGACCGCGACGGGCCGCCCGCCCTCGATGTCGGCGGCGACGTCGCCGAGCTCGGGGAAGGTCTCGCGTGAGACCTTCTCGACGAACACGTCGAGGATGCCCCCGCAGGTCAGCCCGACGGCATACGCGTCGTCGTCGCTGACGCCGTAGCGCTGCAGCACCGGCCGACCGCTGTCGACGACCTCCTGGCCCAGCTCGTAGACGGCGCCCTCGACGCAGCCGCCCGAGACGGACCCGACGGCCTCGCCGCCAGGGCCGACGAGCATCGAGGCACCCGGCTGCCGCGGCGCCGAGCGCCACGTGCCGACCACGGTCCCGACGGCGACGGTCTCGCCGGCCGACCACCACTGCATCAGCTCGGTCAGCACCTCACGCACGGGCTACCACCTCGATCAGCTCCTCGAACGCCGCGATCGAGTGACCTGCGACGAAGTCGTCGATGTAGGGCAGGGCCGCGACGATGCCCTGCTGGACGGGTTCGTACCCGACCTTCCCGCGATGCGGGTTGGCCCAGACGACCCGGTGCGCGAGCGCCGCGAGACGTCGCATCTGCTCACCGAGCACCTCCGGTCCCTCACGCTCCCAGCCGTCTGAGAAGACAACAACGACCGCACCGCGCGCCATGCCCCGTCGCCCCCAGCGGTCCAGGAACGCACCGATGACCTCGCCCAGCCGGGTTCCCCCGGACCAGTCGGGCACGACCTTGCCGGCCGCGGCGAGCGCTCGGTCCGGGTCGCGCTCGTCCAGTGCCTTCGTCACGTGCGTCAGGCGTGTGCCCATGGTGAACACCTCGACCTGCGGCGTCGCCCGCACGAAGGTGTGGGCCAGGCGCAGGAGGCTGTCGGCATACGGGCTCATGGACCCAGACACGTCGATGAGCAGGACGACCCGCCGCGCTCGAACTCCCTTGCGACGGTGATGGATCCGTCCGGGCTCACCCATGCGGCGCAGGTGCTCCCGCAGCGTCGCGGTGCCGTCGACCGGGCCCGTCGACGACCGCACGTGCCGACGCGCCCGGCGCACCGGCGAGCGGGGCTGCAGGGTTGCGAACATCCGCGCCGCCCGCGCCCGCTCGGTCGCGCTCAGGCTGGCGACGTCGCGGTGCCGCAGCACCTCCTGGGTGCTCGCCTGGACCTGGAGCCGTTCGGCGTCGTCGTCGCCCCCGGCCTCGCCCTCGCCGCTGTCGAGAGGAGCCTGCACGACGGGCGGTCGGAAGATGTCGACGCGCTGGCCCGGCTTGATGTCCTCGTCGCCGAACCAGCGCTCGAACACCTCGTCGTAGATCGGGAAGTCCGCTGGTACCGAGGTGAGCGTCGCCCGCCCGGCCCAGTAGACGTGGCCGCGCTCACCGATCCCCACGGTTGCAGCGGCCGACAGGAAGGTTCGTTCGCGGTCCGCCGTGACGCGCAGGCCGGCCGCACGCAGGGCGCGAGCGAAGCCGAGCAGGAGGCCGACCTCCTGGTCGCCGCGCTCGGGGCCGGGCCAACCGTCGTCCATGGAGCCTTGCCTCACGCGGTGAGGAGCTTGTCGAGCGACGCGCGGATCCGCTCGGAGTCCTCGCGGTACTTCAGGGCGGCGCCCAGGGTCGCGGCGGCGACCTCCGGGTCGAGGCGGGTCGCTCCGACCGTCTCGAGCGCCCGCGCCCAGTCGAGCGTCTCGGCCACGCCTGGTGGCTTGATGAGGTCGCCGGACGTGCGGAGCAGCTGCACGAGCCGGACGACCTGCTCGGCGAGCGCGTCCGGCACCTCGGGCAGGCGGGTGCGCACGATCTCGAGCTCGCGGGCCAGGCTCGGGTGGTCGATCCAGTGGTAGAGACAACGCCGCTTGAGCGCGTCGTGCAGCTCGCGGGTCCGGTTGGAGGTGAGCACGACGAGGGGTGGCGTCGGGGCGCTGACCGTGCCGAGCTCCGGGATCGTCACCTGCCACGTCGAGAGCACCTCGAGCAGGAACGCCTCGAACTCGTCGTCGGCCCGGTCGATCTCGTCGATGAGCAGCACGCACGGCGCCGAGCGCAGCGCCTCGAGCACGGGTCTCGCGAGCAGGAACCGCTCGTCGAACAGCTCGGCCTCGAGCTCGGTCGCGTCACGGCGCTCGTCCTTGGCCAGTGCTTCCACGGCGCGCAGGTGCAGGATCTGGCGGGGAAAGTCCCAGTCGTAGAGGGCCTGGGTGGCGTCGATGCCCTCGTAGCACTGGAGCCGGATCAGGCGCAGGTCGAGCGCCAGCGCGAGCGCTTCGGCCAGGGCGGTCTTGCCGGTCCCCGGCTCGCCCTCCAGCAGCAGCGGGCGGTCGAGGCGGGATGCCAGGAACGTGACGGTCGCGAGCGCGTCGTCGGTCAGGTACCCGGTGCCACCGAGGGCTGCGCTGACGTCACCGGGGCTCGCGAACACGTGGTCCATGCCCCGAGCATTACCGAGAATCGGCGCCGGTGGAAGCGCCGGCCGCCCGGTCCAGGTCGGCGGGGGTGTCGACGTCGCGGCCGGTGGCGAGGTCGCCGCACTCGACGAGGTCGTGCTCGTGGGTCCGGAAGTAGTCGCGGGCGCCGCGGTCGCCGGCCGCCGACTCGCTGACGCCCACCCAATGGTCGCGGCCGACCTGGGCCGGGTGCCCCGGCACGCCGTCGTATGCCGCCCGGACCAGGCTCGCCCGCAGTGGACCCCGCGACCCGGCCAGGACCCGGGCGACGACCTCGGAGGTGACGTCCGGCAGATCGACGAGGGTGACGAGGGCGGCGTCGACCGCTCCCTCTCCCTCGTGGGTCGTCCTGGCGAGGGCGCTGAGGCCGGCCCGCAGGGAGGCGCCCATGCCCTCGTCCCAGTCGGGGCACGGCACGACGTCGACGTCCCGGCCGAGATGGCCCACGACCGCCGCGACCTCCTCGCCCGCCGCGCCGACGACGACGGTCACACCGGTGCAGCCGCCGTGGTGCAGGACGGTCACGGCGCGCTCCACGAGCGTCGCGGCCTCCGCACTCGGCCGGACCAGCGCCTTCGGACCGCCCATGCGACGGCCCGCTCCGGCGGCCAGCACCAGCCCGCGTACGTGCGGGGCTCGCGGACGAGGGATCTCGCTCATCCCCCGGACGCTACCGGGTCAGCGGACGCGGGCGAGGTCGAGCGGCCAGACCGGGTTTCCAGGCAGGTCGTGGACCCGCTCGACGCTCGCGGAGTGCGAGTAGGGCTGGATGAGCGGCACGAACGGGCTCCGCTGGTTCATCGCGATCTGCCAGGCGGCATACGCCGAGGCCCGGTCGTCACCGAGCGACGCGCTCGCGGCGGCCGTGAGGTCGTCGATGTCGGGGTCGGCACCCAGCGCCCAGCCGGCCCTGGCGCCGACGAGCTCGCTCGGCGCGAAGGCGAGGTAGTTCTCCGGGTCGGGGTAGTCGGGGCTCCAGCTCCAGATGCTGAGCGCGCTGCGGCCGGCGCGATAGTCGGCCAGCGCCTGGGCGGCGGGCTTGGGCGCGAGGGTCACCGTGATCCCGATCTCGGCCAGCTGCTTCTTGACGAGGGTGGCGAGGGTGGCCGGCGGGATTCCCTCGATCGGCAGGTCTGCGGCATACGACAGCGGGATCGGCTGGCCGTGGTAACCGGACCGCCTCAGGGCCGCCTTGGCGGCGGGCACGTCTCGCTCGGGAACCAGCGGCAGCTCGGTCGTGCCGACCGTCGGTGGGGCAGGCGTTCCTGTGCCGGTGCCGGTCGTGCCGCTCGTGCCGGTGGTCGCATCGGGAGCGGGGGTCCCCGTCGTCGCGCCCGGGTCGGCCGCGGTCGCGGGCGGTGGCGAGGTGGGCACGACGCCGTTCTCGAGAGCTCCGACGATCCCAGCCGGGATCAGCCCGGCAGCCGGGGTCGCGTCGCCGGATGCCAGAGCCAGAGCCTCGCGGTCGATCCCGAGACGCACTGCCTCGTCGAAGTCGCGGTTGGGCGTCCACTGGTTGACGGCCTTGTTGCGGTTGAGCATGAGGAAGGCGAGCGTCGAGGACCGCATCGTCGTCACGGTGACCGGCGTCTGCTGCGGCCGGCTCCCGATGGCGGCGGCCTGCATCGGCGACAGGTCGAGTGCCACATCGGCGGTGCCTGCGGTGACGTCGGCCAGCTGCTGCTGGGGGGTGGCGTCCCGCACCACGACGCGCGGGAAGGCCGGCGCATCGCCCGACCAGTTCGGGTTGGCCTCGAGGGTCAGCTCGCCGCGGGCCGAGACTCCCGAGAGGACATAGGGCCCCGAGCCTGCGGAGTGCGTCGCGAAGTACGTGCCGGACGTGTCGCCCGGGCCGATCGCGCCGCCGTTGGCCTTGACCGTCGCCGAGTTGAGGATGCCGTATGCCGGGTTGGCCAGGATGGCCGGGAGGGCGAAGTTGGCGCCGGGCGAGGCGATCGTGAACGTCCGGTCGTCGACCTTGGTGACGTTCACCGTGCCGAGGATCGACGCGGCGTTGCCACCGCGGCCCTTCGAGCGCTCGAGCGTGAAGATGACGTCGTCGGAGGTGATCGGCGTGCCGTCGGCGAAGACGAGACCCTTGCGCAGGCGCATGGTGAGCCACTTGCCCTCGGGGGACAGGGTGTACTCGGCGAGGCCGGGCACGACCTTCGTCGGGTCGGAGGGGTCGAGCGTCGTCAGGGTCTGGTAAAGAGCCTTGGACAGCATCGCGCCGCTGCGGTTGAAGGTGCGGCTGGGGTCGAGCGAGGTGTGGTCGAAGACGGTCTCGACGACGAGCGGGCTCGGCGCGGGCTTGAGCGGGGTGCTCACGCCGGCAGCGGTCTCCGAGCCGACCGGAGCCGACCCGTCAGGGGTCGTGCAGCCCGCGGCGACGAGGGCGAGCATGCCGAAGGCGGCCACGACCACAGGGCGGGCGACACGTCGGCGCATACGAGGATCCTTCGGGCGGGGGCGGCAGGAGTCGCCGCCGCTGCCGCGGCTCACCCCAACCTGCCGAAGTCTATCCGGACCCACTGGCAGCGGCGCCCGCCGTCGTGGCTGACGGACCGAGCACGAGATACGCCTGGGCGACGAGCACGACGCCGATGGCGACCCACTTGCCAGGCGGCAGCGCCACGCCGTACCGCCACGTGTCGATGAGGACGAGCCCCACCTGGAGCATGACCACCCAGCCCATCGTGACGAGCGACAGCTCGGCGTACTTCAGCGACGACGCGTACACCCAGAACAGGACCAGAAAGGTCCCGGCCCCGAGGACGAGCGCGCGGATGCCGCCGTGCGTGGCCCACTCCTTGGCCAGGAGCGCGCCGACCAGGTCGAGCCCGGCGAGGCACACCATCGCGATCGTGGCGACGACGGGCACGGGCCAGGCATCCGGTGCCTTGAGGAGGGGGATGTCGCCGACGCTCATGCTGGGGTCCTTGCCGGAGGTTCGGTGCCACGCTCGCGCGCGGCTGTCCCAGTCAGAGCCCCTCCGGAGCCCGCTGATACGACGCTACCTACTCCTGGCCGCCGGCGAACCACGCGGCGAGCTCGGGGGCGAGCAAAGGCACGTCCACCGCGTCCCCGCCGGAGCGCAGCGAGGTCGTCGCGGCGAAGGCGGCCGCCACTGCCTCGCGGGCCGCCACGGGCGAGGTCATCGTCGGGCCGCCGTCGCGGACGAACCGGACGAACTCGGCGATGAGCAGCGGGTCGGCCCCGCCGTGCCCGGAGGTGTCCGCGGGCGGGACCTGCACGACCTCGTCGGCGTCCTCACGGTAGGCGTCGCTGCGAGTCGTCCAGACCTTGATGACCGCCCCGGGGCCGTCGCCGAAGTTCTCGAGACGGCCCCTGGTGCCGATCACGGTGTAGTTGCGCCAGTAGTCCGGTGTGAAGTGGCACTGCTGGTACGACGCGAGAACGCCCCCGTCGAGCACGAGGTTGGCCATCGAGATGTCCTCGACGTCGACGACCGGGTGCAGGTCGCGCTGCTCGGTGGGCGGCCAGGCTTCGAGCGAGTACCAGTCGGCCATCCGTCGGTCGGAGTTGTCGCGGCGCTCGGGGATGTCGCCGTAGACGGCGAGCGCGCCGACGGCGCTGACGCGCCGGGTGTAGGCGCCGGCGAGCCAGTGGATGACGTCGATGTCGTGCGCGCCCTTCTGCAGCAGCAGGCCGGTCGTCATCGACCGGTCCGCGTGCCAGTCCTTGAAGTAGAAGTCGCCGCCGGCCGAGACGAAATGCCGGCACCAGATCGCCTTGACATCGCCGATCGTTCCCGCCTCGACGATGTCCCGCATCGCCCGCACGACCGGCATGTGCCGCATGTTGTGCCCGACGTAGAGGCGGGTCCCCGTGCGGTGTGCTGCGGCGAGGATCCGGTCGGCGTCGTCGACCGTCGTCGCGAGCGGCTTCTCCACGAAAGTAGGTATGCCGGCCGAGAGAGTGGCCGTCGCATGTTCAGCGTGCACGTGGTCAGGCGTGAGGACGAGCACGGCGTCGAGCGAGCACGTGCCGTCGGCCGAGTCGCGCAGCATCGCCGCCAGGTCGGCGGTGATGCGCGCATCGGGCAGCGCGGCCGCAGCGTCACGACGTCCGCGCTCGGAGGTGTCGCAGACGGCCACGACACGCGAGCCCTCGCCGGGCTGGTGAGCCCACCGGGCGAGGCTGGCGCGCAGGCCGAAGCCGATGATCCCGATCCGGACGTCGTCTTCGGAGGTCATGCGCCACAGTCGACCACACCGGCATACGGTGTGCGCATGAGCCTCGCCCCAGCCGAGACTGCCGTCGGCCGCGCCCCGGTCGCCTTCGGCGCTCTCGCCCTCGTCACCGTCGTGCATCTGGCGACCCAGCTCGGTGACGTCACGGGTCCCCTCGCTGAGGTCACCCAGGACCTGCTCATGCCGCTGCTGGCCCTTGCCCTCGCGCTCGCGGTGCCCACGCCGCGCGGACGGCTGGTCAACGGAACGCTCGTGGCGCTGGGCTTCTCGTTCCTCGGCGACGCGGCCCCCGACCTCGCTCCGGACGACTCCTCGTTCCTCGTCATGGTGGGCTTCTTCCTGGTGGCCCAGGTCGCCTACGTCGTGACCTTCTGGCCGCTGCGCCGGGAGAGCGTGGCCGGGCGCTCGTGGCTCTATGTCGTCCCGTATGCCGTCGCGTTCGTCGCGCTCGTGGTCGCCTGCCGGGCGGGAGCCGGGTCGCTGTTCGTGCCGGTCGTCGTCTACGGGCTCGCGCTGAGCTCGATGGCCGTCCTGTCGACCGGCGTCTCGACCCTGGCGGGCGTCGGGGGCGCGGTCTTCATGGCGTCCGACGCCCTCATCGCGCTCGGCGAGTTCACCGGCCTCGACCTGCCGCAACACGCCTTCTGGGTGATGCTCACCTACGTCGTCGGGCAGACCCTCATCGTGCGCGGCGTCATGACGCGGCGAACTCGCGAACGAACCCTCTGAGCATGCCGTGGGCGGCCGACACGTCGGCCGTCATCGCCTGCTCGATGAGAGCGTCCTTCTCCTCCGGACGGAAGTAGCCGAGGTGGGCGTAGGCATGGATCCGGTTGACGAACGTCTCGATCTCCAGCTCGGGATGGAACTGTGTCACGTAGCCGGTCTCACCGAGCCGGTAGGCCTGGACGGGACACGCCTCGCTCGTGGCCAGGACGACGGCGCCCGGCGGGGGCTCGGTGCACGCCTCCTTGTGACCGACGAACGCCGTGAACTCCTGTGGCAGCGAGCCCGTCACACGGTCGGCTCGCCCGGCGTCGTTGAGGCACACGGTCGTCGTCCCGACCGGCTCGCCGAACTGTCGGTCCACGACGCCGCCCAGCGCGAGGCTCGTGGCTCCGATGCCGTAGCAGAGCCCGAGATAGGGCACGCCCTGCTCGACGAGCTCGCGGATGAAGACGGTCAGCTCGTCCTCGACCCGACGCTGGTCGGGCGACTTCGACTCCTGCGGGTCGGTCACGGTGAACGGGCTGCCCCCGAGCACCACGCCGGCGTAGGCTCGCGCGTCGAGCGGGGTGAACGGTCCCTGCTCGATGCGCAGGTGCACGACCTCGGACGCGTCCAGCCCGGTGATCCGCAGGAAGCCATCTCGCTCCTGCTGCGCCAGGTGGTCGTCGGCACGCGAGGTCAGCAGCAGGAACGGCAGCCGCGTCGTCACCGGGCCTCCCCGAGAATGGCGAGCAGGAGCGCCTGCGTCAGAGCAGTCCGCTGGAGCTCGTCGGGGTGCATCGACTCGTTCGGCGCGTGGATGCGGCAGCCCGGCTCCTCCACTCCGATGAGGAGCAGCTCGGCGTCAGGGTGCAGCTGGGTGAGGGTGTTGGCCAGAGCGATCGAGCCGCCCTGGCCGGTCGTCACCATGGGCCGGCCGTATGCCGTGTGCATCGCCTGTGCCAGGGCGGCGTACGCGGGCCCGTCCGTGCGCGCCCGGAACGGCTGGCTCGACGAGACCGGGTGCACCTCGACCTGCGCTCCCCACGGCGTGTGCGAGCGCAGGTGCTCGGCGAGGGCGTGCTGCGCGTGGACTGCGTCCATCCCGGCGGGGACCCGGAGTGCCACCAGGGCGCGGGCAGTCGGCTGGATCGCGGCCGTCGCGCCCGACACCGACGGTGCGTCGATGGCCACGACCGTCGCGTTGGCGCGCGCCCACAGCATCTCGGCGATCCCGCCGTGCGCGCCCGTGAGGACCTCGACCCCGTCGAGCACGCGGGCGTCGGCACGGAAGTCGTCCGCGGCATACGGGTTGCCGTCCCACAGGGCGGTGTTGTCGAGACCGTCGATGACCGTGTCGCCACGCTCGTCGCGGAGCGAGGCGAGCGTGGCCACGAGCGCCGCGAGCGCGTCGGGTGCTGCACCCCCGAACATGCCGGAGTGGGCAGGGCCCTCCATGGTGCGCACCGTCACGGTGACGCTGCCGGTGCCTCGCAGCGTTGTCGTCACTGTCGGCACTCCGAGCGCCACGTTGCCGGTGTCGGCCACGACCATGACGTCGGCGGCCACGAGGTCGGGCCGGTCGGGCAGCAGGTGCTCGATGCCCGGGCTCGACTGCTCCTCGGACCCCTCGCAGACCAGCACGATGCCGCACGGCCAGCCGCCCTGGACGGCCTTCACCGCGCGCAGGGCCACGAGCGTCGCCACGAGGTTGCCCTTGCAGTCGGCCGAGCCGCGACCGAACCACCGGCCGTCGCGCTCGGTGAGGACCCACGGGTCGGACGTCCACGCCTCGGGGTCTCCGGCGGGCTGGACGTCGTAGTGGGAGTAGAGCAGCACCGTCGGCGCCCCCGGCGGACCCTCGGCCCGGCCGTGCACGAGCAGGGCCCCGTTCGGCGCCGGGATCAGGTCGACGGCCAGACCCAGCTCCCGCACGAGGTCGGCGACGTGCTCCGCGGCGGCCCGGCACTCGCTCTCGGCCTCGACCGCGGGGTCGGCGACGGAGCGATGCGCGACCAGAGCTGCGAGGTCGACCAGGGCACGCGGCATACCCTCGTCCACCCCGGAGCGGAGCGCCGCGACGAGGTCGACAGGTAGGGGGGTCGCCGGGGCCGGCTCGGGGACAGGTGGGACGTCCATCACGGCAGCAGGTCGTCGAGGTAGGTCGGCAGCATCGCCCACCAGGTCGGCCAGTCGTGGCTGTAGGCGGGCCCCCAGTCGTCGACACGGTTGGGAATTCCTTTGGCGCCCAAGATATTCGCCGCTGCCCAGGACTCGCCGACGTCCTCCCACTGCCCGCTGCCCGACGCGAGGATGATCATCCGGCGCCGGAGCAGGTCGAGGTCCGGACCGTGGAGGTCGGGCAGGAAGTGCAAGGGCGAGCTGAAGTACATGTCGTCGGTGAACCGGCCGCCGATGAACTTCTCGATCGCATACGTGCCGCTCATGCAGACGGCCGCATCGACCAGGCTCGGGTAGCGGCACGCGATGGCCAGCGAGTTGAAGGCACCGATCGAGGCGCCGGCGACGACCACCGGCAGGTGACCTCCCACGTCCGAATGGATGGCCGGGATGACCTCCTGTGCGACCGCGTCGTGGAAGGCGTTGAACAACGCCATGCGGTATTCCGTGGACCCGACGTTCTCGGCCATCGCCTTGCCCGCGACGCTGTCGCACGAGTAGACCTTGGCGCGGCCGGCGTCGATGAGCGGCATGAGGTGGCGGATGAGCTTGTGCCGCTCGACCTCCTCCGCGTCGCCCCCGGCGGTGGGGAAGAGCAGGACGGGCATCCCGTAGGTGCCCCACCGGGCCACGGTGATGTCCTGCCCGAGTCGGTCGGAGTACCAACGGTCGGTCACCTTCATCGGTCCCTGCCTCCTTGCGCGCACATCATTCGTAGACGAACTTCTGTGGTCCGGGGAAGAGCCAGGAGAGGCCGTCGCCGAGCCGGTCTCGCCAGTTCTCCCAGTTGTGTCCGTCTCGAGCCTCGGTGTAGCGCACCCGCATCCCGGACTGGCGGAAGACGGGCACCATCGACCGGTTCGGCGTGATGAGCGGCTCGTACACCCCGCACGTCATGTAGATCTGGTCGACGACCTGGGTCGGCTTCTCACGGTAGCGGTTGACGAACTTCACGACCGGGTCGAACGCGGGACCGCCGCCATGGTCGAAGCCGATGTCCGTGAACACGAGCGAGGCCGACTGGAGCATGAGCGAGCCGAACAGGCCCGGATAGCGCACCGCCGTCGACAAGGACGCGATGCCGCCGAACGACGAGCCCATCAGACACCGCGCCTCGGGGGTGTCGATCACCGGCAGCCGCTCCGTCACGAGCGGCAGGAGCTCGCGCGCGACGAACCGGGCGTGCGGCGCGTAGTTGGGGTACTCCTTGAGCCGGTCGCGCGGCGGCACGAAGACGGCGATGAGCGGGTCGACGTCGAGCCGGTGGATGAGGTTGTCGAGCACCGTCTTCATCGCGGCGAACTCGAGGTAGTCGGTGCCGTCGTGGACGATGAGGAGCGGGTAGCGCTGCGCGCGGTTGAACCGGGCGGGCAGGTAGATCTGCACCTGCTGGTCCCGGCGCAGCGCCCGGCTGCGGACCTGCTGCTCGACCAGCGTGCCCGGCCGCGCCTCGGGGTCGTACATCGTCCACTCCGGCACGCGGTAGCCGATCGCGGCACACACCGACGACGAGCCCAGCGGGCTGTGTGCGAGCCGGGGGTTGAGGGGGTCGTTGAACCGCTCGTAGTGCTCCCCCTTGCGGATCTCGATCTGGTACTCCACCCGCGAGCCCTCGGGCAGCACCGTCGTCACGGCCCACAGGTCCGAGTCGCCGAGCCGGCGCATCGGCAGCGGGTCGGGCAGGCCCACGACGCGGTGCCGGACCCGGACCTCGTCGACATCGCCGCGGTAGAGGAACGTGGCGCGTTCACCTTCGATGACCGGGCAGCCGAACCGCGTGATGAACCGGTCGATCGTCGGTCCGTCGACGGGCAGCCGCTCGCGCAGCCGGTTGATGGCGAGGCGCTCGGGCGGGCTCACGGCGCACCCACCACGCTCACCCGTCCGTCGGGGTCGACGACCCGCGCGCCCGCGGGCAGGTCCGTCGCACCGTCGGCGAACCGCACGACCGCGCCGTCGTCGAGCAGGGTCAGCCGGTGGTCGGGGAAGCGTCGTGCGAGCACCGACATCCGCTCCTGGTCCTCCAGCTGGAGGCGCCGTCTCGCGTGGGGCAGCGCGATGATCCCCGGCAGGCGGCCCGTGCCGGTGTCGTGGACCTCGGCCGCGGTCACCCCGTGCGGGGTGAAGTCGTGGAACAGGACGACCTGGTCGGTGAGCGCCATCGCGCCGGCCGACCACGCCACGACGGGCAGCTCGGGCGGGATCGTCACGTCGAACACGCGCATCGCCCGCAGCAGCGTGCGCACGTTCCCGCCGGCGATGACCACACCGACACAGTCGCCGAGGATGGCCGCGATCTCACCCATGTGCCAGCCGATCGTGCCGCTCTCGACGCGTGGTGCCGTGGCACCCACCGCGCCGTACAGCTCGGCGAGCTCGGCGGCATACCACCGGTCGACCTCACGCACCGCCTCGATGGCGTCGAGCTCCGCGACCGGCCCGAGTCCGTGGATGGACGTGCGGTGGTGGACCGCGTGGACGGCATCGATGGCGCTCTGCAGGCGTATGCCGTAGAACGCGCGCAGCTCGTCCTGCCGGTCGCGGAAGCTGATCGCGGCAGCGGCGAAATGGTCGTCCTTGGCCAGCACGTCCATCATCCGGTGGTGCAGGCGCAGGTTCACCCCGCGCCCGTCGAGATGGCCGTTCAGCTCGCCGTCGTCGGCCTCGCGCTCCTCCCAGCCGGCGTTGATCATGGCGATCCGTCCGTTCAGCTCGAGCGAGCGGACCGTGGAGCCGACCGTCGTTGTGAACCGTTGCGGCCCAAGCAGAGTCGTCGTCATCCGGTCAGGAGGCGTACACGTGGATCGTGCGGCCGACGTCGTCGAGCATCGCGCGGGCGGTGTCGTAGTCCGGGTGGCGCAGGCGCACCCACGCGTTGGCCATGTAGCCCGCCTCGACCGCCTGGGTGCCGTGGCCCTCGGGCGGGAAGTGGCCGTCGATGATCCACTCGCCGTAGCGGCGCTGGATCTCGTCGATGCCGCTGTAGCCCTGGATCTGGCCGTCACGGTCGGGACGGAGCGCGACGATGCCGGCGGCATACGTCCGCTTCATCGGCTGCTCCGGCGCGCGGTGCGTGATGACGTGCGCCCACTCGCGGTAGACGTCGACCTCGTTCGCGGCGGAGTACAGGTCCCACGCCCCGACACCCGGCGGGCGGCAGCCGATCTCGCTGAACTTCAGGCCCTTCGGGCCGTAGAACCACTCCATGTGGGTCGCCGACGTCTCGATGCCGAGGGCGTCGATGACGCGGCGGCCGAGCTCGCGCACCTGGCTGTAGAAGTCGTTGCCGTCGAGGCGGTTCGTCGTGACGAACTGCGGCGAGATCCACCGGTGCCGCATCGCCTCGAGGACGTTGGGGTAGTAGTGCGTGGCCCAGTCGTGCACGACGCGCCCATCGAGCGTGATGGTGTCGTAGAAGCCTTCGTGGCCCTCGACGAACTCCTCGATCGCGATCGACGTCGCGCCCTCGGCGCCGAAGGCGGCCAGCGCACGGCTCAGGTCCTCGTCGCTGTCGACCCGCACGGTCCCCTGGGCCCCGGCACCGCTGCGGGGCTTGAGGATCAGCGGGTAGCCGACTTGCCTCGCGAAGTCCCGCGCCTGCGCGGCCGTGTCGACCGCCGCGCTCGCCGCCGTCGGCACGCCGGCCTGGCGCAACGCCTCCTTCATCGACGGCTTGTCGCGGCACAGCCAGGTCGTGCGCACGCTGGTGCCCGGGATGCCGGTCGCCTCGCGGACGTATGCCGCAGGCATGGTGTGCGCCTCGACGGTGGCCTCGAGCGCGTCGACCCACACCCGGTCCTGGAAGTGACGCACGCCCTCGACCATCTGGCCGACGTCGGTGACGGACCCGACGCGGTAGTAGCCGCGCAGCGCGCCGAGGATGTCGTCGCCGAGGTGGGCCTCGTCGGACTCACCGATCCCGTAGACGTTCGCGCCGACCGAGGCGAGGGCGTGCACGAAGCGACGCTGGTTCGCGGGGAACGACGGCTCCACGAAGATGATGTTCACGGATCGACGCTATCGGTCCGCAGGGTGAGGCGCCACGAACGGCGAGCCGTGTGGCGAAAGCGCCCACATGGTCGGCCGCGGGTCCACACTGGCCTCCTCGGATCCGTGCACCACGACCGCCACGGAGGCACCATGTCGTCCCCTCAGTCGTACTCCTCCTCGCCCGGCACGCCGTCGGACGAGGACGTCCTCGCCTCGACCCTCGGCCGCGCGGCGATCATCACCGGTGTCGTGTCGATCGTCATCGGCGTCATCGCGCTCGTCTGGCCCAAGGCCACCCTGCTCGTCGTCGCGATCCTCTTCGCGATCGAGCTGATCGTCCTCGGCATCCTGCGGCTCACGTCGCTGGGCGCCCTGCCGCCGCAGCCCGGCTGGCTCAAGCCGCTGACGATCGCGCTCGGCGTGATCACTCTCATCGCCGGCATCGTCTGCCTGTTCCGGCCGAACGCCTCGCTCGTGATCATCGCGATCCTGCTTGCCGTCGGGTGGATCGCCGAGGGCATCAGCTCGTTCGTGGCGGGCTTCTCGTCCGGGATGTCGGGCGGGATGCGGACCTACCTGATCATCGTCGGCATCGTGCTGCTCGTCGGCGGTCTGCTCGTCGCGATCTTCCCCGGGTCCACGCTCGTGTTCCTGACGCGCTTCTCCGGGATCCTGTTCATCCTCGTCGGGCTCGTCCTCGTCGTGACCGCGATGCTCGCGCGCCGTGAGCTGCGCAAGCTCGCCGACACACCCTGACGCTCCGGCCCGGTATGCCGTGCGACTGGTGCAACGGCCCGGCGGCAGATCCGCACGGGGTGACGCCAGGCGCACGGCCGGGTCGTCAGGATGCGGTGCCGGCCTGCTCCTGCTCCGCCTGGTAGGCCGCGAGGTCTTCCTCCTCGAAGACGCGGCGGACCTCGACGGAGACCTCGCTGAACATGTCGGCGAAGCGCTTGGCGAGGTCGAGCGCCTGGTCCTTGTTCTCCACGTTGATGAGCGCGAACCCGCCGATGACCTCACGGGCCTCGCTGAACGGGCCGTCGGTGACGGACAGCCCGCCAGCGGCCTTGCGGACGATGGCGCCCTCGTCGCTCTTGTGCACGCCCTCGGCCGCGAGCAGAACCCCCGACGAGGCGACCTCGCCCATGAACGCGCCCATCGCCTCGATGAACTCGGGGCTCGGGTTCCAGGCCTCGGGCAGGGACTCGTCGAGCTTGTGGATCAGCAGGTAACGCATGTGTGGCTCCTTCGGGTCGTGGCCGGGTCGGTCCCAGCCTTCACCACCACGTCGAGCCGCGGGAGCCCGGCTCGACACCGGGTTCGGTTCGATCTTCGAAAGACGGGCAGACGCGGCGCGGCACCGCCCACTCGGGGTGGGCGGTGCCGGGCGAGCAGACGGACTCAGGCCACCGCGGGGGTGCCGGCCTCGACGGCCTTCGGGTCGCCGCCGAACCGGTTGTCGCCGGTCGTGCCGGCGGTCGCGAGGAACACGAGGAGGACGATCCCGCCGACGAACGGGACAAGGGCGATGAGCCACCACCACGCGCTGCGGTCGGTGTCGTGAAGACGGCGGAACGTGACCGCCAGGCCCGGGACGAAGACGACGACGGCATACGCCCAGTAGAGAACCGTGAAGAGCGAGCCGATCGCGCCGCCGTTGAAGGCTGCGCCGATGCCATAGATGACGGCCGCGATGATGACGTTGATCAGCGTGAACATCCAGTACTCGGTGCGACGCGCACGACCCGAGAAGGTCGAGTAGCTCTTGAGCACCTTGAGGTACCAGTCCATGTGATGACTCCGTGTGTTAGGTAGTGCGCGTGGTCCGCGCCGCGCGGAATCTATTGCTCGCGGAGCCGCGGTGTCCTCGGTTCGAGGCCACAATTCAGACACGATGCGCGGCCGGTGGTGACCGGAAACACTGACCGTGCATCTACTACGCGCCGTAGTATTTAGGAGACGAGCAACCCAGCCTCGGCCACCGAGGCCGTCTTCAGGAGCCGCAGGTGTCCGGAACGCAGCGTGACCTCACCCCGCCGGCCCCGCTCGGGCAGGGCCGGCTCCGCTCCGGGCCGGTCCGGGTGCGGCGACCCGTCTATGTCGACCTGCTGCCCCCGTGCAACGCCGGGTGCCCTGCGGGCGAGAACATCCAGGCCTGGCTCGCCGACCTCAAGGCCGGCCGCACCGAGGCCGCCTGGCGCACCCTGACTGCGGACAACCCGCTCCCGGCGATCCACGGACGAGTGTGCTATCACCCGTGCGAGTCGGCTTGCAACAGAACGAGACTCGACGAGCCGGTGTCGATCCACGCCGTCGAGCGCTTCCTCGGGGACCTGGCGATCGAGCAGGAGTGGTCCTTCACACCGCCTCTCATCAGCTCGGGCCGCTCCGTGCTCGTCGTCGGGAGCGGACCGAGCGGGCTGTCAGCGGCATATCACCTGAGGAGGCTCGGCCACGACGTGACCGTGCGTGACGCGGCCGACCTACCAGGCGGCATGATGCGCTACGGCATCCCGGCGTACCGGCTCCCACGCGAGGTGCTCGATGCGGAGATCGACCGGATCCGCCGCCTCGGGGTGACGTTCGAGCAGGGGCACCGAGTCCACGATCTCGAGCGGGAGCGCCGCGAAGGTGGCTTCGACGCCGCGTTCGTCGCCGTCGGCGCGCACCTGTCCAAGCGGGTGGACATCCCGAACCAGGACACCGGCCGGGTCCTCGACGCGCTGTCGTTCCTGCGCGGTGTGGAGACCGGAGAGCGGTCGAGCATCGCAGGCCGGGTCGCCGTGTACGGCGGTGGGAATACCGCGATGGACGCCGCGCGGGTGGCCCGGCGCCTCGGCGCCGAGGACACGGTCATCGTGTACCGGCGCACCCGCGAGCAGATGCCGGCGCACGAGGAGGAGGCCCGCGAGGCCGAGGACGAGGGGATCCGCATCAGCTGGCTGCGAACCATCTCCGCCATGGGTGCTGACGACCTCACGGTCGAGGTCCAGGAGCTCGACGAGCACGGAAGACCCCACGGCACCGGACAGTTCGAGACTCTCGAGGCAGACACCGTCATCCTCGCGCTGGGACAGGACAGCGACACCGGGCTCGTGCAGGACATCCCCGGCGTCGACGTCCGCGACGACACGGTCCAGGTCGACAAGCTGACGCTCATGAGCGGGGCACCAGGCATCTTCGCCGGCGGCGACGCCGTGCCGAGCCAGCGCACCGTGACGGTCGCCGTAGGGCATGGGAAGCGCGCCGCGCGAAGCATCGACGCGTGGCTGCGCGGCCAGGCGCTCGACTCCGCGCCGAAGCACCCTCGCGCCGACTTCGACCTGCTCAACCTCTGGTACTTCGGTGCCAACGACCGTCGCGAACAGGTCGAGCTCGAGCCCGCCAGCCGGGTCTTCTCCTTCGACGAGGTGCGGGCCGGGCTCACGTCCCACGAGGCGACCTACGAGGCCGGCCGATGCCTGTCGTGCGGCAACTGCTTCGAGTGCGACGGGTGCCTCGGCGCGTGCCCCGAGGGCGCCGTCGTCAAGCTCGGCCCTGGCCAGCGATACCGCTTCGACTACGACACGTGCACCGGGTGCAGCGCATGCGCTCGCCAGTGCCCGGTCCACGCGATCGAGATGGTCACCGAGCCGGCTCCCGGAGGTGTCGCATGAGGACCACCATCGACGGCAACCAGGCCGCGGTCGACGTCGCCTACCGCCTGTCCGAGCTCTGCGCGATCTACCCGATCACGCCGTCCTCACTCATGGCCGAGCTGGCTGACGAGTGGTCGACCCACGCTCGGCAGAACATCTGGGGCACGGTGCCGACGGTCGTCGAGATGCAGAGCGAGGGCGGCGCCGCCGGAGCGATCCACGGCGCGCTCCAGGGCGGCGCACTGAGCACGACCTTCACCGCGTCGCAGGGCCTGCTGCTCATGATCCCGAACATGTACAAGATCGCCGGTGAGCTCACTTCCACGGTGTTCCACGTCGCGGCGAGATCCATTGCCGCGCAAGGCCTGTCGATCTTCGGCGACCACTCCGACGTCATGGCTGTACGCCAGACCGGCTTCGCCCTGCTCGCGTCGGGGTCGGTGCAGGAGGCACACGACCTCGCAGCGGTGGCCCACGCCGCGACGCTGCGCAGCCGAGTTCCGTTCCTGCACTTCTTCGACGGCTTCCGCACGTCGCACGAGCTCAACACGGTCGAGCTGCTCGACGACGACACGCTGCGCGCCCTGGTACCGGAGGAGCTCGTCCGCGCGCACCGGCTGCGTTCGCTCTCGCCCGAGCGGCCGTTCGTCCGGGGCACGGCACAGAACCCCGACGTCTACTTCCAGGCACGCGAGACCGTCAACCCCTTCTATGCTGCGACGCCCGACATCGTCCAGGAGGCCATGGACGAGCTCGCGCTCCTCACCGGCCGCCGCCTGGACCTCGTCTCGTATGCGGGCCACCCGGCCGCCGACCGCGTCGTCGTCGTCATGGGATCGGCCTCGCAGACCCTGCGGACCGCCGTGGACCACCTCATCACGCGGGGCCAGCGAGTCGGCATGGTGCAGGTGCGTCTCTACCGGCCGTTCCCCGCAGCCCAGCTCCTCGCGGCCCTCCCGCGCACCGTCGAGCGGGTCGCCGTGCTCGACCGCACCAAGGAGCCGGGCTCCCACGGCGAGCCGCTCTTCCTCGACGTCGCCAGCGCGCTCGCCGAAGCACACCAGCAGGGGGCTGTCGACCGTGTCCCACAGGTGACGGGTGGCCGGTTCGGCTTGTCCTCCAAGGAGTTCACGCCTGCAATGGCGATCGGTGTCTTCGACGAGCTGTCCCGGCCACAGCCGCGGCGACGCTTCACGGTCGGCATCGTCGACGACGTCGGCGGGACGAGCCTGCCGTGGCGGCAGGACCTCGACCTCGAGGACCCCGACACGACACGTGCCGTCTTCTTCGGCATCGGCTCGGACGGCACGGTCGGCGCGAACAAGAACACCATCAAGATCCTCGGCGAGAACCCCGACATCCATGCCCAGGGCTACTTCGTCTACGACTCGAAGAAGTCAGGGGGCCTCACCGTCTCGCACCTGCGCTTCGGCCCCCACGAGATCCGGGCGCCCTACCTCGTCACCGGAGCCGGCTTCGTCGGCTGCCACGACCTCGGCATCCTCGAGAAGGTCGACGTGCTGGGGTGCGCCCGGCCCGGCGCCACGGTGCTGCTCAACGCCCCCCAGGAACCTGGAGCCATCTGGGACGCGCTGCCGCGACCGGTGCAGGACGAGGTCATCGCGAAGCGGCTGCGGCTCTTCGCCATCGACGCCGACCGGGTCGCACGGGAGTCGGGCCTGCCGGGCCGGACCAACACCGTGCTCCAGACCTGCTTCTTCGCGATCTCGGGCGTCCTGCCTCACGACGTCGCGATCGAGCGGGTCAAGACCGCGGTTCGCAAGACCTACAGCCGTCGTGGCTCCGAGGTCGTCAGGCGCAACGAGGACGCCGTCGACGCGACCATCGCCGCGATCCACGAGGTCCCGGTGCCGGCCGCCCCGACGACCCTCCGCCGGCCCCGCCCCCTCGTGCCGGCCGGCGCACCGGAGTTCGTGCGATCGGTGACCGGACCGATGATGGCGGGCGCGGGCGACACCATTCCGGTCAGCGCCCTGCCTGTGGACGGCACCTACCCCAGCGGCACAGCGGCATACGAGAAGCGGCGGATCTCGGACGTCGTGGCGGACTGGGACCCGGACGCCTGCATCCAGTGCGGCACCTGCGCGTTCGTCTGCCCGCACAGCGTCCTGCGCGCGAAGTACTACCCCGAGTCCGAGCTCGAGAGTGCCCCGACCGGCTTCCGCTCGGCCCCTCTCAACGCGGCCGGTCTGCCGGACACGAGGTACACGCTGCAGGTCTACGCCGAGGACTGCACCGGCTGTGGCCTCTGCGTCGAGGCCTGTCCCGTCGAGGTCCTCGCGCCCATCGGTGCGCCGGCCCGCAAGGCCGTCAATCTCGTGCCGCTCGACACCGTGGTCGAGCGGGAGTCTCGCAACGTCGACTTCTTCGAGAGCCTCCCCGACACGGACCGCTCCCGGGTCGACTTCGGGACGGTCCGGGGCACGCAGTTCCTCGAGCCGCTCTTCGAGTTCTCCGGTGCGTGCGCCGGGTGCGGCGAGACGCCGTACCTCAAGCTGCTGACGCAGCTCTTCGGCGACCGGGCGACGGTCGCGAACGCGACGGGCTGCTCGTCGATCTATGGCGGCAACCTGCCGACCACTCCCTGGGCCAAGAACGCGGCCGGCCGTGGCCCCGCCTGGTCCAACTCGCTCTTCGAGGACAACGCGGAGTTCGGGCTCGGCCTCCGGCTCGCCGCCGACCTCCACACGAGGCTGGCGCGGGAGCGGCTGGAGCAGCTGCGCGACGCGGTCGGGTCCGAGCTTGCGGACGCGCTGCTCGGCGCGGACCAGGTGCGCGAGTTCGAGCTCGCGGCGCAGCGCGAGCGGCTGGACGAGCTCGACCGGCGGCTGGCGGGCCTCACCGGCCCGGCGGCGGACGACCTGCGCAGCGTCGCCGACCACCTGCTGCGCCGCAGCATCTGGATCGTCGGCGGGGACGGCTGGGCCTACGACATCGGAGCCGGCGGGCTCGACCACGTGCTCGCGTCCGGCCGAGACGTCAACGTGCTCGTGCTCGACACTGAGGTCTACTCGAACACCGGTGGCCAGGCCTCGAAGGCGACACCGCTCGCGGCCGTCGCGAAGTTCGCCGCCGGCGGCAAGTCCATGGCCAAGAAGGACCTTGCCCTGCAGGCGATCGCCTACGGGAACGTCTACGTGGCCCGAGTCGCGATGGGCGCCGATCCCCACCAGACGCTGACGGCGTTTCGCGAGGCGGAGGCGTATGCCGGCCCGTCCCTCATCATCGCCTACAGCCACTGCATCGCCCACGGGATCGAGATGCGACGCGGACTCGACCAGCAGTACCTTGCCGTCGCCTCCGGACACTGGCCGCTCCTGCGCTACGACCCGGCGGGACGTGCGGATGGCCTCAACCCGTTCCAGCTCGACTCGCCGCGACCACGCATCCCGCTCGCCGACTACGCCTACACCGAGCTGCGCTACCGGATGCTCCGTGACGCCGATCCCGACGAGGCCGACCGTCTGCTGGCCCTCGCGCAGGAGGCCGTCGACCAGCGCTGGACGACCTACGAGGAGATGGCCACGCGTGGACCAAGCCGGTTCGCCGCCGATGCGCGCCGGGACGGGCGCAGGACCTCACCGCGCGAGATCCGCCCCCACGCGGTGTCCGTCCCGGCCTCACCAGGAGGAGAGCCATGACCGACTACACGACCCGCTACCTCGGCCTGACCTTGCGCAACCCGCTCGTCGCGAGCGCCTCGCCTCTCACGGCCCACCTCGACGGCGTGCGCTCTCTCGCGGACGCCGGGATCGGCGCCGTGGTGCTGCCGTCCCTCTTCGAGGAGGAGATCCACCAGCAGGAGCTTCGTGACCTGCATCTCGTCGAAGGGACCGACCACCGCGCAGGCGAGGCCAGCTCGTACTTCCCCACACTGGCGTCGGACGAGCCGGCCCGAGCCAAGCGCTACCTCATGCACCTCGAGCGAGCTGTGGCCGCGGTCGACGTCCCCGTGATGGCGAGCCTGAACGGCAGCTCCCGCGGCGGCTGGGTCCGGTATGCGCGGGCCATGCAGGAGTGCGGCGCCGCGGCGGTCGAGCTCAACATCCACCCCGAGCCGACCGACCCACACACGTCGGGCAGAGCCGTCGAGGACCGGCATGTCGAGATCGTCGAGGCGGTCAAGGAGAGCGTCGACATCCCCGTCGCCGTGAAGCTCAGCCCGTGGTTCAGCTCCGTCGGCGAGATGGCCCTCCGGCTGGACCGGGCCGGCGCGGACGGCCTCGTCCTGTTCAACCGGTTCCTCCACCCGGACGTCGACGCCGAGCGGTTGACCGTCGAGCCCGGTGTCGCCCTGTCGTCCCCGATCGAGGCCCGGATGCCACGCGCGTGGATCGCCATCCTCCGCGGCCACGTGGCTGGGTCCATCGGCGCCACGACCGGGGTGGAGACAAGCCGGGACGTCGCCGCCTACCTGCTCGCCGGGGCGGACGTCGTCATGACGGCGTCGGCGTTGATGCGGCACGGGATCCACCGCACCACGGTGCTGCTGGAAGGGCTTGACCTGTGGATGCGGACCCATCGCCTCACGTCCCTCGACGACATCCGCGGCCGGCTGGCCGTCCCCAGCGAGACCGACACGGCGGCCTACGAGCGAGCCGGCTACGTCGCGGCCCTCCGCCGCGGACGTGCGATGTGGGCCGCCGCTGGCCTGCACTGGGACTGACCGTCAGAGCCAGCCGCGGTTCTGCGCGACGCGTGCGGCCTCGGCGCGGGTCGAGGTCCCGGTCTTGCCGATCGCGGAGCTGAGATGGTTGCGGACCGTGCCGGGAGACAGGTGCACGACGGTGGCGATGCTGGCAACGGTGCCGCCCTGCAGGGCCACGAGCAGGACCTCGCGCTCCCGCTCGGTGAGCGGGTTGGCGCCTTCGACGAGCGACTCGGTGGCCAGCGACGGGTCGACGACCCGCAGCCCGGCGTGGACCTTGCGCACGGCATCGGCCAGCTGTCGCGCCGGCGTGTCCTTGACGACGAACCCTGACGCGCCCGCCTCCAGTGCGCGCCGGAGGTATCCGGGTCGGCCGAACGTCGTGACGATGAGACTGCGCACCCCGGGCAGCGAGTCGCGCACCGCAGCGGCGGCGGCGATGCCGTCCAGCCCGGGCATCTCGATGTCGAGCAGGCAGACGTCCGCGCGTGACTCGCGCGCCCGAGCGACGACCTCGTCGCCACGCCCCACCTCGGCGACGACCTCGAGGTCGGACTCCAGTGCGAGCAGCGCCGCCAGCGCCCCGCGCACCAGCGCCTGGTCGTCGGCGAGCAGCACCCTGATCGTGTCGCTCACAGCGTCACCTCCAGCACGGTCCCGTGGCCCTCCGGGCCGGTGGCGATGGTGAGGAGACCACCGGCGGCCTCGACCCTCTCACGAAGCCCGCGTATGCCGTTGCCCTCGGGGCGGCCCTCGACGCCGCGGCCGTCGTCGCGGACGGTCAGGCGGTTCGAGTCGAGCTCGACCCAGCACTCGTCGGCGTCGCTGTGGCGGATCACGTTGGTCGTGGCCTCGCGCAGCACCCAGGCCAGCACGATGCGGTGCCGTGGGTCCACGGCCGTCGGGTCGTCGGGCACGTGCGCCTCGATGCCAGCACCTGCGAGCGCCATTGTCGCAGAAGCCAGCTCGTCGTCGAGCCGGGCCGCGCGCAGGCCGCCGACAGTGGCCCTGATCTCGGCGAGTGCCTGCCTGCTGAGTGCCTGGATCTCCACCAGCTCCTCCTTGGCCCGGTCCGGGTCCAGGTCGACCAGGCGCTCGGCGAGCTCGGCCTTGACCGTGACGACGGTGAGCGAGTGGCCGAGCACGTCGTGGACGTCTCGGGCAACCCGCTCCCGCTCGGCCACGAGCGCCAGCTCACGGGACATGGCCTCGTACTGCTCGCCCCGGTCGGTTGCGAGCCGGATCACCGCGGTCATCGCACTGACGGCGAAGACGATCACCGCGACCACCCACGTGCCCTCGTCGAGCTCCACGAAGATCGCGCAGAACAGGGCCGAGAGGATGCAGAGGCCACCCACGGTGAAGGCCCAGAACAACGGCAGGGCGAACATCCCGAAAGACACGACGAACGGCAGGAAGCTGAGGGCCCCGACGCCGAGGAGCGGTATCGACGCGAGCGTGCAGGCGATGAGGCCGCCGACATAGACCGCCCCCCGCCCGTAGCGCGGGACGCAGCGCTTCTCGAGTCGCTGGAGGTGCTGTGCACCGAGCGAGTAGAGGAGCCCGAAGGCGACGATGAGGGTGAACCCGACAGCCTTCTGCCAGGCCGCCAGGTCGGTGTCGAGGAGCGCGATAACGGGGAAGACCAGGAAGACCAGCCAGACCGACTGGATGATCCAGCTGTAGCGCTCCCACGGGTTGCGGTCGGGCACGCCATGGCGCGTCGCGAGGCCCGTGGCATCCTGCGTGCCATGGACCTCGCGACCCTGCGTCTGGCTCACTGACGCTCCCGGCCGCGACGGACGAGCACGGTCGCGAGCACCCCGAAGATGACGACGTAGGCGAGGACGTTGGCGATCGGGAGCCACAGCGGGTCCTTCGTCCCGTCGGGCAGGTAGCCCTCGGTGAGCGGGTAGCGGGCCAGGGCGGCATACCCGTAGAGCGGGGTGAACTTCGCGAACGTCAGCAGCGCGCCCGACAGCGGGATGAAGAGGTTGCCGAGGAAGGCGAAGATCACGAGCGTGCCTGCGGCGGCGCCCACGGCGGCCTCGGAGCGGAAGGCGGTGCCGATGAGCAGGCCGTAGAGGGCGAAGACCGACGAGCCGGCGAGCACCAGGACGGCACTCAGCGCCCACGCCGAGGCCGAGCCCTGCGCCCCGGTGACCGCGCCGAGGAAGTAGGTCAGCAGGACCGGCACCGCGGCAACGGTCATGGCGATGAGGGCCTTCATCGCGATGTAGGACCCGTCGGCGAGCGGCGTGAGTCCGAGCTGGCGACCCCAGCCCTGAACCCGCTCGACGGCGGCGTTGCCACCGATGCTCGTCGTCGCGGTGACGGCACCGTAGGCCGCCATGCTGATCATCACGTACATCGCGACGTTGCCGTTGCCGATCGTCTCGCCCTTGGCTGCGACGGTGGAGCCGAAGATGAGGTAGAAGAAGGCCGGCAGCACGGCCGTGAAGAACATGCCGGCGTAGTCGCGAGTGATGCGGCGCATCTCGAGCAGGGTGAAGGTGGCGTTCATCGCACGAGCTCCTCAGTGGTGTCGTAGAGAGTGTCGTCGTCGGCGCCGGTGAGGGCCATGAAGGCCTCCTCGAGCCCGGCCGTGACGATCTCGAGGTCGGTGCCGCCGAGCTCGTTGAGCAGCAGGCGGGCGACGGAGTCGGAGTCGACGGCGGAGACGACGACGCGGGCGCCGCGCTCCTCGATGCTCCGCACGCCCTCGCAGGCGCGGAGCTTCTCCATCGCCACGGTCGCACCGAGGACCGGCAGGGTGGCCGAGACGGTCCGCCCGCTCGCGCGGGCCTTGATCTCGGCGGTGGTCCCGTCGGCGACGATCCTGCCGCCGGCGATGAGGACGATCCGGTCGGCGAAGGCGTCGGCTTCCTCGAGGTAGTGAGTGGCGAAGACCACGGTCCGTCCGGCGCTGGCGTCCTGGTGCATCGTGTCCCAGAAGTCGCGGCGGGCGCTGACGTCCATCCCGGCCGTCGGCTCGTCGAGGATGAGCAGGCGCGGGTCGGGCAGCAGGGCGAGCGCGAAACGGAGGCGCTGCTGCTCACCGCCTGAGCACTTGGACACGCGGCGGTTGGCGAGCGCGCTCAGCCCGGCGCGGGCGATGACGTCGTCGACCGGGGAGTGGACGGCATACGTGGAGGCGATCATGACGACCGTCTCGCGAACGGTGAGGTCACGCAGAAGCCCACCGGTCTGCAGGACGGCGGAGACCTGGCCGGCGACGACGGCGGCGCGGGCGCCGTTGCCGTAGACGCGGACCGTGCCGCTCGTCGGCTCCGTCAGCCCGAGCACCATGTCGAGGGTCGTCGTCTTGCCGGCCCCGTTGGGGCCAAGGAAGGCGACGACCTCGCCGGGCTCGATGGTCAGGTCGATGCCGTCCACGGCGCGGACCTTGGCGTCGTGCGAGCCGCGTTGCGGGGCGAAGGTCTTGACAAGCTCGTGGAGCTCGATGGCGGGGGTTTCCCTGTTCATGGCTCAACTGTGCATCGTGGCGCAACCCCCCGCCCCGGGCGTAGGTCACGAGATCTGCGTGACAGGTGTCACGGCGCGATGCATGCTCGGGATCATGTCGCAGTTCTGCGTCGTCCTCGAGTCGGACCTCGCTGCCGCGGACGCGTGGCGGCGCGTCCTCGACCTGCGGATGCACTCCCGGGTCATCCCGCTCACGACCGTGCGCGGGAGCGCCCTGTCGGCGGACTCCCTGACCGCAGGGTCGCAGTTCGTGGCGCGGACGGCTGTGGGGCCGGTCGGGTTCGACGACGCGATGACGGTTGACGAGATCACTGCACCGCGGGATAGCAGTCCCGGGGTGGCCCGGATCCGCAAGGAGGGCAAAGTGATCCGCGGGTCCATCGTGCTGCGCGTCTCACCCGTGGCCGCGGGGTCGCGGGTCGAGTGGCGCCAGGAGATCACGGTGTGGCGCATCCCGACGCTCCTCGAGCCCCTCGTGGCCCGCGTCGCCGAGCAGGCGTATGCCGCTGCCCTCCGCCGCCTCCTGGCCCGGGACTCGTGACCGTGCGCGCCGACCCGAGCCCCCGACCCGCAACACACCGAACAACCGCAAGCTTCGACGGTAATAACCATCGAAGTCTGCGACTGCTCGGTGTGTTGCCGAGGTCTGCTAGCGCCAGCCGAGCGCCGGGGCCACCTGCGTGAGGACCGACTCGATGACGTGCGCGTTGTAGTCGACGCCGAGCTGGTTCGGCACGGTCAGCAGCAGGGTGTCGGCAGCGGCGATGGCCTCGTCCTCGGCCAGGGAACGGACCAGCTCGTCCGGCTCACCGGCATACGACTTGCCGAACCGCGCGAGGCCCCCGTCGAGGTAGCCGACCTGGTCCTGGCTGGCCGACTCGCGGCCGAAGTACGCGCGGTCGAGGTCGCTGACGATGGGGAACACGCTCCGGCTCACCGACACCCGCGGCTCGCGCTCGTGGCCGGCCGCCGTCCACGCGTCGCGGAAGCGCTGGATCTGCTCGGCCTGCAGCTGGTGGAACGGCACGCCGGTGTCCTCGGTGAGCAGGGTGGAGCTCATGAGGTTCATGCCCTGCTCGGCCGTCCACTCGGCGGTCGCGCGCGACCCGGCACCCCACCAGATCCGGTCCCGAAGGCCGGGTGAGAACGGCTCGAGGCGGAGCAGGCCGGGCGGGTTCGGGAACATCGGCCGAGGGTTCGGCTCGGCGAAGCCCTCGCCGCGCAGCAGGTCGAGAAGCACCTGCGTGTGCTCCCGCGCCATCGCCGCATGGTCCGAGCCCTCGGCCGGGATGTGGCCGAAGTAGCGGAACCCGTCGATGACCTGCTCGGGTGACCCGCGACTGATGCCGAGCTGGAGCCGGCCGCCTGCGATGAGGTCCGCGGCGCCCGCGTCCTCCGCCATGTAGAGCGGGTTCTCGTAGCGCATGTCGATCACGCCCGTGCCGATCTCGATCTGGCTGGTGCGGGCGCCGACGGCCGCCAGCAGGGGGAACGGTGACGCGAGCTGGCGCGCGAAGTGATGCACCCGGAAGTAGGCGCCGTCGGCGCCGAGCTCCTCGGCGGCCACGGCGAGGTCGATGGACTGGAGCAACGCGTCCGACGCGGAGCGCGTCTGCGACTGCGGCGACGGCGTCCAGTGCCCGAACGACAGGAACCCGATCTTCTTCACATGCCCTCCAACGTTGCGAGGCTCCCAACGCTTCCACAGGCCCGCGCGCATGGGGAAGCGCCGCAGGCCTGGGCGGCTCACCCGGATGGTGTGAAATACCCGAGGTCCCACCGATGCCGGGCCCGATCCGGTTACCGTGAGGACGCGCCACGGAGCTGTCGGAGCCCGTGGCATGTCTGCGGGAGCCCAACATGCGGACGTTCGAAGAGATCGTGAGCCAGGCCATCACGGAGACGGGCTGGTCAGAGCCCCTGGCTACCGCGGCCCAGACCGGCCTGGTCATGGCGAGCGCGTCGGCGCCCGGCACGTTCGAGCCCTCGCTCGTGCCCCGGTCGACGAGGGACCAGGCGATCATCACAGGCCTGACGACGACGCTGAACTACGGCTTCTCCACCGCGACGCAGGACGCCCTGGCCGCCGTCGCCGCCCTCGTGGCCCCGGCCCTGCCCGGACGCGACCTGGCGCGCAAGCAGGCCCTGGCCACCCTGGCCCTCGACCTGGTCGCGGTCCCGGTCGGCTACGGCCTCTGGCGGTTCGTGTCGCGACGCCCCAACGAGGCGATGCTCCGGGGCGGGATCCGTCAGGTCGGCTGGCGGCTCATGGCCACCGGGATCGGCGGGGCTGTGCTGGGCACCGCCCGGGCCGGCCTCATCGCGGTCGACGATGCCGTCGACGCCAACGGCCGCCTTGCCCGGATCCCGGTCGCGATACCCGTGGGCCTCGCCGTCGGTGGGGCGGTCCTGCGCCGGCAGGTTCGCGACGTCCGGGACCTCCCGGCCGGCGAGCAGGACCAGGAAGAGGTGAGCACCGTCCGCTCGGCCGCGCTGGGAGTGGTGCTGGCGGGCGGACTCACCGGAGCGGCATACGGGGAGATGTGGCTCGCTGAACAGGCGGGCGAGGTTCTGTCACAACGGCTTCCGGGACCGCCTGCGCTCTACCGCCTATCCGGACACGCCCTCTGCCTGACGGGCGTGGTCGCCGGGGTCAACCTGCTCTGGCAGCGAGCGATGACCAAGGTCGAGGCCGGGGCGTCCGACGTCGACCCGTTCTTCGACGACCCCGAAGGCGGCAAGCACTGGGTCGAGCCGGCGGTCAGCGGGTCAGGCGAGAGCCTGGTGCCCTGGTCCACGCTGGGCCGGGAAGGTCGGCGCCACGCGCTGCTGTCCGTGCGCACCAGGCCCCCGGTGGACCGTCCCGGCAGCTACGGCGACTTCTCCATCCCCGCGGTCATGGGTGAGCCGGCCGTCGCCGAGCCGGTGCAGGTGTACGTCGGTCTCGACAGCGCACCGACGGCGGGTGAGCGGGTCGAGCTCGCGATCGCCGAGCTCGACCGGACCGGCGCCTGGGACCGGTCCGTGCTCATGCTCATCTCGCCGACCGGGAGCGGCTACGTCAACTACTGCGCCAGCGGGGCCGCGACCTATCTCGCGCGGGGCGACATCGCGATGGTGACGATGCAGTACTCCAAGCGGCCCTCGCCCTTGTCACTCATGAAGGTCAAGCAGGCGCGTGAGCAGAACCGCCTTCTGTGGCTGCGGCTGAGCGCCCGGCTGCGCGAGCTCAACGGCACGGGGCCGCGGATCGTGCTCTTCGGCGAGAGCCTCGGCGCCCACACGAGCCAGGACGTCCTGCTGCACTGGGGCACGCTCGGCCCGCAGGCACTCGGCCTCGATCGTGCCCTCTGGATCGGTACGCCCTACGGCTCTGGCTGGATGCACCAGGTCACCGGGGCGCCTCGGCCGGATGTCGACCCCTCGCTGGTGTCGGTCGTCAACGACTACGAGCAGCTCGCCGCGATGTCGGAGCAGGCGCGGGCGAGGTTGCGCTACGTCATGCTGACGCACGACAACGACGGGGTCGCGCGGTTCGGGCTGGACCTGCTCAGCAGCAGGCCCGCGTGGCTCGCGCCCGGCCGGCCGCTGCCCGAGCCGGTGCCCGGCGCCAGCCCTCGCGGGATCTCGCCCCGGCTGCGCTGGAGGCCGGTCACGACCTTCTTCCAGACGCTTGTCGACATGAAGAACGCACAGCTCCCCGGCGCCTACAAGGCCTGGGCGCACGACTATCGGCCGGAGCTGCCGCGGTTCATCTCAGCGGTGTTCGACCTGCCGGCGACCGAGGAGCAGCTCACCCGGATCGAGCAGGCGCTGGAGCAGCGCGAGACGGCGAGGGAGCAGATCTTCAAGGACTGACCCCGTCCGGACCAGCCGCTAGTATTGCGTTGCCGCAGTTACTGCGGCACGATGGGGAGATGACACCACCCGGCACGACACACTCCGACCCCGCCGGAGATCCGATCGACGGCCAGACTCCGCCGGCGCGCGCCGACGCGGTCCTCACCTCGATCCACGCCTCGATCCACGCCGCGGCAGCGGCCCTGGCACAGGCAGACGCGACGCCGCCGAGCGCCGCCCTGCCCCTGTTGCGCGCCGCGCAGGAGCACGTCACGACGGCCATCGACGAGGCCATGGCCGCGGTCCTCGTGACCGAGGGCGGCACGATCCGCACCGCCGGGGCCCTGGCCGGCCTCTCGGAGAACGCCGTCGGCCCGCGCCTTGCCCGCACGAAGCTGCTCGCGGCATACGGCTCGGAGGCCGGACGGGTCACCGCCGCGGGCGTGGAGCGCGCCCGCTACGACCTCGAGGAGGGGCGGCACCGCGACGCCGCCGACCTCGCCGAGCAGCCCAGGCCGCTGCGCTTCCGCGCACGGCGCACCACCTGACGAAGGGCATGACATGACGAACGCGAACCTCACCCACCTCTACTTCCTGCTGGACCGCAGCGGGTCGATGCAGTCGATCAAGGACGACACCGAAGGCGGCTTCAACGCCTTCATCGAGGAGCAGCGCAAGCAGCCCGGGGACTGTCGGGTCACGCTCGCCCAGTTCGACGACCAGTACGAAGAGGTCTATCGCGACCTCCCGCTGGCCGCTGTGCCGCCCCTGCAGCTGCAGCCGCGCGGCAGCACAGCCCTGCTCGACTCCATCGGGCGGCTCGTCGGCGAGGCCGGCTCGCGGCTCGCCGCCCTGCCCGAGGAGCAGCGCCCCGGGATCGTCGTCGTGGGCATCATGACCGACGGCCACGAGAACGCCTCCCGCGAGCTCACGCATCCCCAGGTCAAGCAGATGATCGAGCGGCAGTCCAAGGACTACAGCTGGCAGTTCCTCTACCTGGGCGCCGACCAGGACGCCATCGAGGTCGGCTCGAGCATCGGTGTCTCGGCTGCGCACTCCATGACGTACGGCCGCGGGCGGGTGGCGGCGGCGATGGCCGCCACGTCACGCAACATCGGGCGCACCCGATCCGCCGTCGCGGCGGGGGCTTCCTTGCAGGAAGCGGCGATCCACATGGCGTTCGACGACGAACAGCGCGCCGCTGCTGCTGAGTGAGACCCCCTCCGGGGGTACGTTGTCGCCATGAGCAACGACTCGGGCGACTCGGGCGACACGCCCGGACCGACCGCCCCTGACGAGGCGCAGGGGCGGTCGACGCAGCAGTTCACGGTGCCGTTGCCGCCCACGACGGCGACGCAGCCGGTCCCCCAGCAGGAACTGACGCGAGCGCTGCCCCTCACGCCTGCGAACCCGTATGCCGCCCAGCCGGGGCCGTATGCCGCCCAGCCGGATTCGCCCGAGCAGGTCGACCCGCTCCTGGAGAAGGTCGGCATCGCGCTGTTCTGGGTCACCGTCGGCTGGTGGGTCTTCTTCCTCGTGCGGGTGCTCGGCTACTTCGTGCGCTTCGGCGGCGACGCGACCATCATCATCCGCACGATCGACCGCGGCGCGGAGGAGACGGTCATCGCCGCGGTGCTGTCCGTGCTCGCGGCGGTCCTGTTGCTCTTCGGCCGAGGCAGCAAGGGCCGCACGCCTCTCGGGTATGCGGCCGGCGTCCTCGCAGTGGTGACCGTCGCGGTGGCGGTCTGGCGCATCGTGCCGTGATCGAGGCATCCGAGGCCCTCGCGATCGCCGACGCGTACGACCTCCCCCGCCCTGCCCGTCTTGAGGGACCAGTCGCACGCGGCCAGCTCGGACGGGTGTGGCGGCTGCGCACGCGGGTCCGCGACTACGCCGTCAAGGAGTGGTACGCCCAGCCTGACCTCGACGAGGTGGGCGGCGACCTCGATCTGGTCGAGTCCGCCCGTGCCGCAGGGGTTTTCACTCCCGCCATCGTTCGGACCCCGGGCGGAGACGTCGCCACGCTCGTCGACGGCTCTGCTGTCAGGGTGTTCGAGTGGGTCGACCTGCGACCCCGCAGCCGCCTGCTCGACCCCGCAGAGGTGGGGCGGACGGTCGCACGGCTCCACATCGCGTCCCGGCCCTCGGAGGAGTCGGTCGACAACTGGTTCGCCACCGGCTTCGGTGAGCGGAGCTGGCGAGACCTGCACGCCCGACTCGTGGTCGAGCAGGCGCCCTTCGCGGACGAGCTGGGTGCCCTCCTTGACGAGCTCATCGCGGTCGAGGCGGTCATCGAGCCGCACGGGCCGCGCATCCTCTGCCACCGGGACCTCTGGGCCGACAACGTGCTCGCGTCCGCAGACGGGCGGGTCTGCGTCATCGACTTCGAGAACCTCGGACCAGCCGACCCGAGCATGGAGCTGGCGATGGTGCTGTTCGAGTTCGGCGCGGACGACCCGGCGCGAGCGCGACGGATCCACACGGCATACCGGCAGGAGGGGGGTCCTGGGCGCGTGACGCGCCGCGCTCACTTCTCGATGGTCGTCGCAGAGCAGGCGCACATCGGCCAGCTCGCGTGCTCGCGGTGGGTGGGTGCGTCCGACCAGGGTGAGCGGGACCGGCTCGCGGCGTGGTTCCGCGAGATCCCGGCCGACCCCGTGACGCTCGCACGGATCGACCGGATCCTCGCCGCAGTCACCTGACCTGTGGCCTTCCTGAGGGAACACGCCGAGACACACCGGGCAATCGCCAACATCGACGGTTATTTCCGCCGATGTTCGCAGTTGTTCGGTGTGTTGCGTGCTCAGGCGGGCCAGGCGGGGGAGAGCCGGACCACATCGCCGACGACGATCACCGCCGGCGACTCGACACCGACGTCGGCCGCCAGCGCCGCGATGGTGTCTACCGTGCCGACAGTGGTGCGCTGGGTGGGCAGGAACCCGCGCTCGACGATGGCGACCGGGCAGTCGCCCGAGCGGCCATGTGCGACAAGCAGATCCATCGTGCGCGAGAGCTGCGTGACACCCATCAGCAGGACCAACGTGTGGTCGGCCCCGGTCGGCATCACCGGGATGTCCTCGTGGCCGGTCACGACCGAGAAGCCACGAGCTACCCCGCGGTGCGTCACCGGGATGCCGGCGGCCGCCGGAACGGCGACCGCGCTGGTCACGCCGGGAACGACCTCGACGGGTATGCCGTGTGCCTCGCATGCGCGCCGCTCCTCACCTCCGCGCCCGAGCACGTAGGGGTCGCCGCCCTTGAGCCGCACCACGCCCAGCCCGCGCCGGGCCTCCTCGACGAGGATGTCGTTGATCCGGGACTGAGGCACCGGATGGTTGCCGGGGGTCTTGCCGACGTCGATGACGCGGACCGAGGCCGGCAACCGGTCCACGACAGCGCGCGGGGCGAGCCGGTCCACGACGACGACGTCCGCCGAGGCCAGCAGCTCGTGCCCGCGGGCCGTGAGGAGGCCATCCGCACCTGGCCCGCCGCCGACCAGTGCGACCCAGCCAAGGCCGTCGCGCGCCCGGGTGCGACGAAGGTCGAGCGCGCCGGAGGCGATCACCTGCTCGACGCCGTCGCGGACGGTCACGGCCAGACCGGGGTCGCCCGCGGCATACGCGGCCACGGTGACCCGGCCGTCCCGGGTGGTCACGTCGGCGCGGGCGGCGATGCTCGCAGAGGTGGCGGCGGCATCGGTCGCGTCGACGCACCAGACCCGCAGCGCGGCGGCGTCCTGCGCGACCCGCCGGTCCACGCCCGGCTCGCCGGTCGCGGTGTGGACCAGCCACGCGCCGGCGAGGTCCGCAGGGCCGGCGTAGTCCCGACCGACCCACTCCGCGTGGCCCTCCGTGACGAGATCGCGCAGGTCCTCGCAGACCCACGGCGACACGACCCGCACCACAGCGCCCTCGTCGACGAACGCCCGCACGCGCCGTGCGGACACCGGCCCACCGCCGACCGCCACGACAAGCTTGCCGTCGAGGTCGAGCACGATGGGCAGGGCCGACTTCATGAGCTCAGATGTCCCATTCCTCGTCGCCCTTCGGCGACGACGGCGCGGGCTCGGCGGTGGGCAGCGTGGCACCGACCATCCCCGCCGCGAGGGTGCGCCCGTCGTGGGCGTCGATGAGCAGGAACGCTCCGCCACGACGGGAGGTCGAGTAGTTCTCCACGGGGATGGGCGACGCCAGGCGCAGCGTCACCCGGCCGATGTCGTTGAGCGACAGGGCTTCGGTCGGCACGGCGTGCAGGTCATCGAGGTCGAGGGCGCCGTCGAGGGCCCGCACGGCGGTCTGCACCGTGCGCGAACCGTGCTTGAGCAGGAGCCGCTGGCCGGGCCGCAGCGGGGCGTCGCCGAGCCAGCAGACGACCGCCTCGATGTCCTGCTTCGGAGCCGGTGCGGCGTCCGCCGCGGCGATGACGTCACCGCGCGAGATGTCGATCTCGTCGGCCAGGCGCAGCGTCACCGACTGCGGGGCGAACGCCTCCTGGAGGGGGCGCTGGCCGAGGTCGATCCCGGCGACGGTCGTGCGGCGACCCGACGGGAGCGCCACCACCTCGTCCCCCACACGGACGACGCCCGAGGCCACCTGGCCGGCATACCCGCGGTAGTCGCGCTGCCCGGGGTCGATGGCCGCTGCCTGCGGGCGGATGACGAGCTGGACGGGCAGGCGGAACGACTCGTGGCTCGGGTCGTCGGAGGGCGGCAGCGCCTCGAGGAGCTCGAGCAGGCTGGGCCCGGTGTACCACGGCGTGCGGGCCGAGCGCTCGACGATGTTGTCGCCGTCGAGCGCACTGACCGGGATCGCGATGGCGTCCTCGACGCCGAGCTCCCGGGCCACGGCCTGGACCTGCGCGTGGACCCGGTCGAAGACCTCTTCCGAGAAGTCGACGAGGTCGATCTTGTTGACGGCGACGACGACGTGCGGCACGCGCAGCAGTGCGGTCACCGCGAGGTGCCGGCGAGTCTGCTCCAGCACCCCCTTGCGAGCGTCGACGAGGAGGACGACGACGTCGGCCGTCGACGACCCGGTCACGGTGTTTCGGGTGTACTGCACATGGCCCGGGCAGTCCGCGAGGACGAAAGACCTTGTCGCAGTGGCGAAGTAGCGGTAGGCGACATCGATGGTGATGCCCTGCTCACGCTCGGCCCGTAGGCCGTCGGTCAGCAGCGCCAGGTCGGCGGCGGTCAGGCCGCGGTCGCGCGAGACGCGCTCGACCGCGGCGAGCTGGTCGGACAGCACCGACTTCGTGTCGTGCAGGAGGCGCCCGACGAGAGTGGACTTGCCGTCGTCGACCGAGCCGGCGGTCGCGAGGCGCAGCAGGTTGGTCATCTCGGAGTGTCCTTGTCGTCTTGGGGCCCCCGCGAAGTATCGGAGCGAGGGACGAGCGGAGAACTTCGTGGGGAGTTCAGAAGTAGCCCTCCTTCTTGCGGTCCTCCATGGCGGCCTCGCTGATCCGGTCGTCGGCGCGGGTCGCGCCGCGCTCGGTCAGGGTCGAGGCGGCCACCTCGGCGACGATCTCGGTGTTCGTGACGGCCGCAGACTCGACGGCACCGGTGCACGACATGTCACCGACGGTCCGGTAGCGCACCAGCCTGGTCTCGACGGTCTCGCCGTCGCGGGGCTGGCTGTACGGCCCGACAGCGAGCCACATGCCGTCGCGACGGAAGACGTCCCGCTCGTGGGCGTAGTAGAGCGACGCGAGCGGGATGTCCTCACGCTCGATGTAGCGCCACACGTCCACCTCGGTCCAGTTGCTGATCGGGAAGACGCGCACGTGCTCGCCCGGACGGTGCCTCGGGTTGAACAGGTTCCACAGCTCGGGCCGCTGGTTCTTGGGGTCCCACTGGCCGAACTCGTCTCGGAGGGAGACGATCCGCTCCTTGGCGCGGGCCTTCTCCTCGTCGCGGCGGCCGCCGCCGAAGACCCCGTCGAAGCGGTGCTCGGCGATGGCGTCGAGCAGCGGCTGGGTCTGCAGCGGGTTGCGGGTGCCATCGGCCCGCTCACGGAGCCGCCCGTCGTCGATGTAGTCCTGCACGCGAGCGACCTCGAGCCGCAGGCCCAGACGCGCGACCGTCTCGTCGCGGTAGGCGAGGACCTCGGGGAAGTTGTGCCCGGTGTCGACGTGCAGCACGGGGAACGGGATCGGCGCGGGCCAGAACGCCTTCGCGGCGAGGTGCAGCATGACGACCGAGTCCTTGCCGCCGGAGAAGAGCAGCACCGGCCGCTCGAGCTCGGCGGCGATCTCGCGGATCACGAGGATCGACTCCGCCTCCAGGGCGTCGAGGTGGCTGAGTCTGCGGTCGGGCGCCTCGGGCGCGAGGGCGGCCGGCGGGGTGATGGTCGTGGTCATGTGTGGAGTCCGCACTCGGTCTTGGTGAATCCGGCCCAACGGCCGGCACGGGGGTCCTCGCCGGGCTCGACCCGGCGGGTGCACGGCTCGCAGCCGATGGAGAGGAAGCCGTCCGAGAGGAGCGAGTTGACCTCGACCTGGTTGTCGACGGCATACGCCTGGAGCTCGTCGAAGGTCCACGCGGCGAGCGGGTTGATCTTGACGAGGCCGTTCTTCTCGTCCCACGTGACCAGCGGCGTGTTGGCGCGTGTCGCCGCCTCCTCGCGCCGCACGCCGGTCACCCAGGCTTCGTATGCCGGCAGCGTCCTCGCGAGGGGCTCGACCTTGCGCATCTGGCAGCAGAGTGCCGGGTCCCGCTCGTAGAGGCGCGGGCCGTACTTCTCGTCCTGCTCGGCGACGGTGAGCTCGGGCAAGACGTCGACCAGGTTGATCGGAAGGTCCTCGGCGACGATGTCGCGAGTGACGAGGGTGTCCGAGAAGTGGTATCCGGTGTCCAGGAACAGGACGTCGACTCCTGGCGCGAAGCGAGAGACGACGTGCGGGAGGACGGCGTCGGCCATCGAGCAGGCGACGGCGAGCGACCCCTCGAAGTGGAACGCGGCCCACGCGGCGACCTCGTCGGCCGTCGGCTCGTGCTCCGGGTCGGCGCCGAGCGTCGCGTTGAAGTCGTCGACGAGCGCTTTCAGCTCGTCGTTGCTCCGTCGCCTGCGGGGCACTGTGGGCGTGGCGAGGGACACGGTCGTCATACGAGTGCTCCTTCCTCTGCTCGGGCGGTCCACTGGGAGAAGGTCTCTCCGGCCTCGCGCTCGTCGAGGAACCGGCGGACCACGCGCTCGACGTAGTCGGGCAGGTCGTCGGCGGTCACCTTGAGGCCGCGCACGGTGCGGCCGAGGCCGGCCTCGTCGCGGTCCGCCGAGGCGAGACCGCCGCCGAGGTGGACCTGGAACCCGGGCACCTGCTGTGGCCCGGAGCCGTCGGGTCCGTCGACGGTGATGATCTGGCCCTTGAGACCGATGTCGGCGACCTGGATGCGCGCGCACGAGTTGGGGCAGCCGTTGACGTTGAGCGTGATCGGCGTGTCGAGCCGGTCGGTGATGTCGGCGAGGCGGCGCTCGAGCTCGGTGACGGTGCGCGCCGCGGTGGCCTTCGTCTCGACGATCGCGAGCTTGCAGAACTCGATGCCGGTGCACGCCATGGTGTTGCGGCGGAACGGACTCGGCGCCGTGGCGAGACCCAGTGCCTCGAGCCGGCTCACTGCACCACGGACTCGCCGCCCGGGGACGTCGAGGACGACGACCTTCTGGTGCGGGGTGAAGCGGAGCCGGTCCGAGCCGACCGACTCGAGCAGGTCGGCGAGGCCGGCGAGGACATCGCCGCTGATGCGACCGGCGACCGGTGAGGCGCCGATGTAGCGGGTGCCGTCCTTCTGCAGGTGCACGCCGACGTGGTCGCCGGGGCCCGTCGCGGGGGCCGGTGGGACGCCATCGGGCAGCGGGTGCCCGAGGTACTCGTCCTCGAGGACGTGGCGGAACTTCTCCGGCCCCCACTCGGCGAGGAGGAACTTGAGGCGCGCCTTGTTGCGGAGCCGCCGGTAGCCGTAGTCACGGAAGATCTGGATGACGCCGTGCCACACGTCGGCGGCCTGGTCGGGCCGGACGAACACCCCGACCCGTTCGGCAAGGCGGGGGGCGGTGGACAGACCGCCGCCGACCCAGAGGTCGTAGCCGACGCCGAGGTCGGGGTGGACGACGCCGACCAGCGAGACGTCGTTGATCTCGTGGACGACGTCGAGGCTGGGGTGGCCGGTGACGGCGGTCTTGAACTTGCGGGGGAGGTTCGCCAGCGACGGGTCCCCGATGAAACGGCTCCGGATCTCGTCGATCACCGGCGTCGGGTCGACGATCTCGTCGGCCGCGATGCCGGCGAGGGGGCTGCCGAGGATCACGCGCGGCGTGTCTCCGCAGGCCTCGGTCGTCTGCAGCCCGACGGCCTCGAGGCGGCGCCAGATCTCGGGGACGTCCTCGACGCGGATCCAGTGGTACTGGATGTTCTGCCGGTCGCTGATGTCGGCGGTGCCGCGGGCGAACTCGGTGGAGATCTCGGCGAGGGTGCGCAGCTGGGCGAGGTTGACGGCGCCGCCGTCGAGCCGGACCCGGAGCATGAAGTAGCGGTCGGAGAGCTCGGTGTCGTCGAGCTGGGCGGTGCGGCCTCCGTCGATGCCGGGCTTGCGCTGGGTGTAGAGCCCCCACCAGCGGAAACGTCCGCTGAGGTCCTGTGGTGGGATCGAGTCGAAGCCCTGCTGTGCGTAGATGGTCTCGATGCGCTCGCGGACGCCGAGGCCGCCCTCCTCCTGCTTCCACGTCTCGTTCGCGTTGAGCGGTGTGGTGCCGTCGACCTTCCACTGGCCGTTCGAGCGGTCGGCGCGCGGCGGCCTGGGTGCCGGCCGCGCGCCCGGAGTCCCGGGAGTCCGGGGGGTCCCGGGAGTCCCAGACGGCGCGGAGGTCTCGGTGACGGTCATGTAATCGAATGTATAACCGTCGCTTATCCACGATCATGCCGGGTCCGCCATCCGGCCCTTTCCCACTGATCTGGTGGGAGAACTGCGCGGCTCAGGACCAGGCCAGCCGCACCTCGTCCCCTGGTCTGAGCTGTGCGGCTCGGTCGATGGCCTTCGATGTCAGCACCGCGACGACCGGGTAGCCACCGGTCACCGGGTGGTCGGCGAGGAACACGACGGGCTCGCCGCCCGACGGCACCTGGATGGCCCCGGGCACGAGTCCCTCGCTCGGTAGCTCCTGCCCGTCCAGATCCCGTCGTCGCGCGACCTGCATGCCCTGAAGGCGGATTCCGACGCGGCTGCTTCGGGGGGACACCGTCCAGGTCGTCCTCGTCAAGGCCGTGAGGTCGCACCAGTCGGCACGCGGTCCGAGCGTCATCCCCAGCACGACGGCTGTCCCTTGGTCCGACTGAGGCAGGGGCGCCAGGTCCGTGACCGGGAACCGCTGCGGCGGCTCGCCGATCGGCAGCACGTCACCCACCGCGACTGCCGGCGGGCCGAGCCCGGAGAGCGTGTCGCTCGATCGCGAGCCCAGCACGGGCGGCACGGCGAGGCCACCTCGCGCGGCGATGTAGGTCCGCAGCCCTGATGTGGCGCGGTCGAGCCTGAGCACCTGACCGTCCCGCAGGGCGAACGGAGCGGCGTGCGGCACCGGCCGACCGTCCACGGATGCTGGGCAGGGCGCGCCGGTGATCGCGAGGAGGAGGTCTCCGCGCGCCCGGGCGACGAGGCCGCCGAGCACCACCTCGAGGGACGCCGGCGCCGCCGCGTCGGGGCCGAGCAGGTGACCTACCAGGCGAAGTCCCAGCAGGTATGCCGCCTGGTCGGCCGCCCCGGATCGCGGCACTCCCGCGTCGGCGAGACCACGCCGCCCCAGGTCCTCGACGAGCACGAGGGGCCCGGTTGCGAGCACCTCGAGCGCGACGCTGGGGACAGGGGGTGCAGGCCGTTCGTCGGGCGACGAGGGTGTCGGGTCGACGGAGGGCACCCTCCGGACGCTGATCGCCCGGAAGCGCACCGTCGTGCCCGGCTCGAGGAGGGCGGGCGGGGTCCGCTCGGCGTCCCAGAGCACCAGGTCGGTCGACCCGAGGATCTGCCAGCCGCCCGGCGATTCCTGGGGATAGATGCCGCTGAACTCGCCTGCGAGAGCGACGGACCCGGCTGGCACGCGCTCACGCGGTTCGTCACGGCGCGGGACCCGCAAACGCGTGTCGCCACCCACGAGATAGGCGAAGCCAGGCGCGAACCCGCCGAAGCCCACCTTCCACTCGGCGCCCGTGTGCGCATCGACGACCTCCTCTCGCGACAGTCCGGTCAGCCGGGCGACCTCGTCGAGGTCAGGTCCGTCGTAGACGACCGGAACCTCGACCTGTCGCGCAGACGAGGCGGCCGGAAGTGTGGAAGCGGTCGCACCTGCGATCCCCAGCGCTGCCTCAGTCACGGGGGCCAGGCGGGCAGGGTCTGACACCCTGACGAGCACGGTGCGGGCGCCGACGACCAGCTCGTCCACCGCCTTCAGTGCGCTCTCGCTCCCAGACCGGATCGCGGACCGGAGCGCGGCTCGCAGGGCCAGCGCGGCGGCGGTGTCGTCGACCTCGACGAGCGCTGCCGTTTCGCCCATCGGATGCAGGCGCGCCTCCATCGGCCTCCTCAAAGCACGAACGGGCGGACGGTGACGCCGTCGGCCTCGAGCGCGGACCGCACCGCTCGGGCCATTCGGACGGCTCCGGGCGTGTCGCCGTGGATGCACACGGACTCGGCCTGGACCGCGACATCTCGCCCGTCGACAGCGGTGACGACCCGGTCCCGGACCAGGCGCACGACGCGCGCGGCGACCTCGTCGACGTCACGCAGGACGGCACCAGGCTCGGTGCGCGGGACGAGGTGGCCGTCACTGGTGTAGGCGCGGTCTGCGAAGGCCTCGGACACAGTCCGAAGGCCGGCCGCCGCCGCGAGCTCGAGCACGGCGCTGCCGGGAAGTCCCATGACCGGGAGCGACCGGTCGACGGCCACGACCGCCTCGACGACGGCCCGGGCCTGGCCCTCGTGCGTCACGATCGCGTTGTAGAGGGCTCCGTGCGGCTTGACGTAGGCCACCCGGGCGCCGGCGACCCGGGCCATCGCCGCGAGCGCCCCGATCTGGTAGATCACGTCGGCGGCGAGCTCGTCAGGAGGCACGTCGACGAACCGCCGTCCGAAGCCGGCGAGGTCGTGGTAGCCCACCTGTGCGCCGACCACGACACCACGCTCGGCGGCATACCGGCATGTCGAGCGCAGGGTCAGCGGGTCGCCCGCGTGGAAGCCACACGCGACGTTCGCGCTGGTGACGACACCCAGCATCGCGTCGTCGTCACCGAGGGTCCACGCCCCGAACGACTCCCCGACGTCGGCGTTGAGGTCGATGCGCATGGCACGATCCTGCCGCACGGACCGGAGGTGGAGCCCGGGAGCGGCTATCCCCGTTGATCGTGAGGGGCCGGGCCGCCGTGACCCCGTTCCAGGAGAAGTTCGCCCGGGCGGGCCACGCCCACGCTGGGGTGCTGCTCGTCCTCGCTCTGCTGTGTCAGCTGTTCGTCGACCACGCCTCCCTGACCGGCTTGTGGGAGTGGCTCGCCCGCGCGGGCGTCGCCGTGGCGGCGCTGCTCATGCCGGGCGGCTTCTTCTTCTCGTCGATGGGCGCCGGTCGCGACCGGCCGAACCGCCTCATCGTCATGGTCTTCGCCGGTGCCGCGCTGCTCGCGGTCAGCCTCGCGACGCTGGGGGTAGGCCTCATCGTGGCGTGACGCGGGCGACGCGCCCGGCCGACTAGCGAAACCGGTCGTAGAAGTCGGGCAGGCTGCGACGGTAGCCGGCCATGAGGTCACGGGCGACGGTGACGCTGTCGACGAGCGGGTGGAGCGCAAGGGCTTGCACCGCAAGGGATTCCGAGCCCTCGCGGACAGCCTCGAGGACGAGCTCGTCGACCGCCTTGACCTGCTGGGCGAGGCCCAGCTGGTGTCCGGCCAGCGGCGTGACCGGCAGCGGCGCCGGGCCGCCCGCCGACACCTTGCAGGGCACCTCGACGACGGCGTCGGCCGGCAGCCCCGGGAGTGTGCCGCCGTTGCGGACGTTGAGGATGAGCCGCGAGGGCTCGTCGCGGGCGATCGCCGCCATCAGCGACAGCGCCACCCCTTCGTAGCCGCCACCCTCGACGTCGGCCTCGGAGCGCTCCTGGCCCTCCGCGTCGCGGGTCTCCTGCATGTACGTCGCGTTGCGCTCGCGCCGCACCGCGTCCCAGCGCTCCCACGCGCTCGCCGGTGAGTCCGCCACAGCCGCATAGAAGCTCGCCTGCTGGGCGACGAGGTACTCGCCTCGCGTCCGGGGCGCCGCGGTGATCTGCGCGACGGCCTCACGGGTGAAGTAGTAGTAGAAGAGGTACTCGTTGGGGATGCACCGGATCGACCGGAGCCAGTCGACGCCGAACAGCGCCCCTTCCTCCAGGGTGGCGAGAGCGGGCGTGTCGTCGAGCAGCGTGGGCAGCAGGTCGACGCCGTCGCGCCGGAGGCCGGCGAGCCAGCCCAGGTGGTTGAGGCCCGCGTAGTCGATGTCGAGGTCGTCGAGCGACTCGCCGAGCGCGCCCGCGGCCCGCTTCGCGAGACCGAGCGGCGAGTCACAGATGCCGACGACGCGGTCCCCGAGAGTCGCCTGCATCGCCTGGGTGACCATGCCCGCGGGGTTGGTGAAGTTGATGACCCACGCGCCGGGGGCCCACCGGGCGACCCGCTCGGCGACATCCACAGCGACCGGGACGGTCCGCAGTCCGTAGCCGACGCCCCCCGCGCCCGTCGTCTCCTGCCCGAGGAGGCCGAGGTCCAGCGCCAGCCGCTCGTCCACCGTGCGGCCGGGCAGGCCGCCGACCCTGATCGCGGAGAAGACGAAGTCCGCACCGTCGAGCGCCCGCTCGAGGTCCGTGGTCGTCACCACGCTGGGAGGAGGGTATGCCGTGGGGTCGGCGCCGGCATACCGCGTGGCCTGGGCGTCGAGCACCCTGGCGATCACCGCCAGCCGGGACGCGTCGGTGTCGTGGAGGACGACCTGCGCGACGCGCGGCTGCGCGTGGTCGCCCAGGAGGGCGCCGTAGACGAGCGGCACGCGGAACCCACCACCACCGAGGACGACGAGCTTCATGGATGCACCACGTCCTGGACGCTACCAAGCGGGCGCTACCGGCCCCGGCCCGACAACACCGATGCGGAAAGTATGGGACCAGCGTCGGTCGCGTGGGGGACCATGGAGCCGTGCCCAGCAACCACACGTTCGACCCGCTCGCGGCTCGGCGCTCCGCCGCCGACCCCGACCTCGACGTGTTCGTCTGGGGCACCGTCTTCCTCGACATGATCTTCGCCGGGCTGCCGTCCGCGCCCCAGCCGGGCACCGAGGTCTGGGCCGAGGGCCTCGCGTCCTGCCCCGGCGGCATCGCCAACCTCGCCGTGGCGGCGCGCCGGCTCGGTCTGCGCACCTCGCTCGCCGCGGCCTTCAGCGACGACGACTACGGCGACTTCTGCTGGCGCACGCTCGAGGAGCAGGAGGGGATCGAGCTCTCGCGCAGCCGCCGGTTCGCCGACTGGCACAGCCCGGTCACCGTGTCGATGTCCGTCGAGCGCGACCGCAGCATGGTCTCCCACGGCCATCCGTCGCCGCTTCCAGCGAGCGAGCTCATCGGCACCCCACCGCGCTCGCGGGCCGTCATGGTCGACCTGGCCGAGGACGAGGCGTTCGGGTCCGCGGCCACGAGCGGCCCGACCTGGGTCGACGAGGCCCGGGCCAACGGCGCTCTGGTCTTCGCCGACGTCGGCTGGGACCCCAAGGAGCAGTGGTCGCCCCACGTGCTCGAGCGCCTCGACCGGTGTGACGTGTTCATGCCCAACGCCGTCGAGGCGATGGCCTACACCGGCACCCGGTCGCCGGTCGAGGCGATCTACGCTCTCGCCGACCGCGTGCCCGTCGCCATCGTGACCGACGGCGCTGACGGCGCGCTCGGGATCGACCAGCGCACGGGCGAGGAGGTCCGCGTGCCGTCGCTGCGCGTCCACGAGGTCGACCCGACGGGCGCGGGCGACGTGTTCGGCGCAGCCCTGCTCGTCGGCACCCTCGCCGAGTGGCCCTTGGAGCAACGGTTGGCGTTCGCCAGCCTGTGCGCCGGGCTCGCGATGCAGCAGTACGGCGGGTCGCTCGCCGCGCCGGGGTGGGGTGACCTCGCCGACTGGTGGACGGCGCTGTCTGCCGACACGTGCGAGGACGCCTATCACCGCTCGCTGCGTCGCCGCTACGCCTTCCTCGGCGAGATCGTGCCCACCGTGCCGGTCATGGCCTGCCGGCGCGCGACGGCGACGATCGCCCGCCGCGCCGACGTCGAGCCGTTCTGAGCCGAGGTCCTCAGTCCCGCGTCGGCGGGGTCTCACGTGCAACCAGTCGGGCAACCCGCCCACGACTGGTGCCCGACTGCCTGCGCTCGGCGCGCCACTGTGCACGCTTGCGGCTCAGCTCGGCGCGACGGATCCGGTCCTGCGCCGTCGCCAGGTACATCTCGGGATACGTGTAGTTCAGGTCGTACATGGTCTCGTCCTCTCTCGTGGTTCGTCCGTGAGAGACGACGGAGCGGACGTGCCGATCTCGACAGCAGCGCTCAGACCATATGCACGTCGACGCCCGCGTCGCGCAGCGCGTCGACCTCGGCCTGGGCCGCGCCCGCGGTGGTGACGAGATGGTCGATGCGCGTGGCGGGGCAGATCGAGGCGAACGTCCGCACCCCGAGCTTGTCGCCGGTGGCCACACAGATGACCTGCTTGGAGCGCTCGATCATCGTCCGGATGATCGCCGCCTCCTCCTCGTGCCGGCAGGTGGCGCCCTCGCGGGCGGTCAACCCGTTGACGCCGACGATGGCGACGTCGAGCCAGAGCTGCTGCAGCACGAGTGTGGCCAGCGGCCCGGTCACCTCGTAGGACTCGGGTCGGGCCACGCCGCCGAGCGACACGCACTGCACGTGCGGGCGCAGCACCGCCTCGGTGGCGATGTTGAGCGCATTGGTGACGATCGTGACCTCGCCGCCGTCGGCCAGGTCTTCCCGTCCCGTGATCGCGCGGGCCGTCGCCGTCGTCGTCGTGCCGCCGTTGAGCCCGATCACCTGGCCCACCTCGACGAGGGCTGCTGCGGCGTCGGCGACGCGCGACAGGTCGTCGTCGGTGCGGCTGCTCCGGTAGCGGTACGGCAGCTCGTACGCGACCGAGGTCGCGACGACGCCGCCATGGTTGCGCGCCACGAGCTGCCGACGCGCGAGCTCGGAGAAGTCGCGCCGGATCGTCGCCTCGCTCACCCCGAGCAGCTCGGCCGCCTCGCCGACGCCGAGGCGGCCGGACGTGGCCAGGCGGTCCAGCATGACGGACCAGCGACTGGCCCGGTTTCGCGCAAGGTCGCTGTCGTCCGTCACGCGCCGACCATACCGCGCAGATTCAGCATTAGACATGACCATCTATGCGCGTTTAGGCTGTGATTCGCGCAGACACAAGCAAGGAAGTTGCCGCCCGCCCCCACGTCCCGGAGCCGCCTCATGTCGCAGACCACCCACCTTGCCAGCGAGATCGCCACGCAGCCCGACGACTGGGCGCGCACCATCGGGCGCCTCGACGAGCTCGCGGGAGTGCTCCCGCAGCCCGGTGAGAGGGTGGCGACGATCGGCTGCGGCACCTCATGGTTCATGGGCCAGGCGTATGCCGCGCGCCGCGAGTCCCTGGGGCAGGGCGCCACCGATGCGTTCGCCGCGTCCGAGCACCGGCTGGCCCGCGGATATGACCGGGTCGTGGTCATCAGCCGGTCCGGCACGACCACCGAGGTGGTCGCCGTCATCGACGAGCTGCGCGCCTCGGGCGTGCCGCACGTCTCGATCGTCGCGACCCCGGGAACCCCGGTGGCGCAAGAGTCCTGGTCGACCATCCTGCTCGACGACGTCGACGAGAAGTCGGTCGTGCAGACGCGGTTCGCCACGACGACGCTCGCCCTGCTGCGCGCGTCGCTCGGCGAGGACCTCAGGCCCGTCGTCGAGCAGGCGCGCGCGGTGCTCGCGGAGGACCCGACGTCAGCGCTCGACACGCTGCTCTCCGTCGAGCAGGTGACCTTCCTCGGGCGTGACTGGAGCAACGGCATCGCCAACGAGGCGGCCCTCAAGCTCCGCGAGTCCTCCCAGTTCTGGGCCGAGGCGTATCCCGCCATGGAGTATCGCCACGGCCCCATCAGCATCGCCGCGCCCGGGCGGGCGGTGTGGGCCTTCGGCGAGGTGCCGGAGGGCCTGGCCGACGAGGTCCGCTCGACCGGCGCCCACTTCGAGCACCGCGACGTCGACCCGCTGGCCGACCTCGTGCGGCTGCACCGGCTGTGCCTCGCGCGGGCCGAGGCCGCGGGTCTGGACCCGGACGCTCCGCGCAACCTGACCCGCAGCATCGTCCTCACCTGAGACGCCGGGGCCACTCGACCGCCCAACCCCCTCGAGTGGCCCCCCAGCCACACCCGCGGGCTGAGACGCCGCGGCCACTCGACCGCCCAACCCCCTCGAGTGGCCCCCCAGCCACACCCGCGGGCTGAGACGCCGGGGCCACTCGACCGCCCAACCCACCTCGAGTGGCCCCCCAGCCACACCCGCGGGCTGAGACGCCGCGGCCACTCGACCGCCCAACCCCCCTCGAGTGGCCCCCCAGCCACACCCGCGGGCTGAGACGCCGCGGCCACTCGACCGCCCAACCCCCCTCGAGTGGCCCCCCAGCCACATTGGGATCCTTCTCGGCCCAGCGTGGGGTCAGGGCCTGGCCAGCAGGGCAAGGAGCCGGGCGGCCTCGTCGGCGACCGCGTCGCGGGCCGCTCCGAGGTACTTCCGGGTGTCGACCGTCGGTGACTCGTCGAGCCGCGTCAGCATCGCCCTGGTGAAGACCTGGTTGAGGTGCGTGGCGATGTTCACCTTCGTCATCCCGGCTCGCACCGCGGCCACGAGGCCGTCGTCGGGCACCCCGGACGAGCCGTGCAGGACGAGTGGCACCGGGACCGAGTCCCTCAGTGCAGCAATGAGATCCGTGTCGAGCGACGCCGTGCGATCGGTCATGGCATGGGAGCTGCCGACGGCGACAGCCAGTGCGTCCACCCCGGTCTCGTCGACGAACCGCGCGGCGTCGGCCGGGTCTGTGCGCGCGCCGGGTGCGTGCACACCGTCCTTGCCGCCCACCTCGCCGAGCTCCGCCTCGACGCTCACTCCCTCGGCGTGACACCGCTCGACGACCCGCCGGGTCTGCGCGCGGTTGGCGTCGTCAGGCAAGGTGGAGCCGTCGTACATGACGGACGTGAGGCCAAGGCGCACGGCCTCCTCCACCAGGTCGACGTCCTCGGCGTGGTCGAGGTGGACGACGACCGGCTGTGCGCAGGCGCGCGCGACGGCGAGCGTGGCCGCGGCGACCGGGGCCAGCGAGCCGTGGTAGCGCACGCAGTTCTCGGAGATCTGCATGACGACGGGCAGCCCGGCCCGCTCGGCAGCAGCGGCATACGCCTCGGCATGCTCGAGCTGGATGACGTTGAAGGCGGCCAGGCCGCGACCGGCCGTCCGCGCGTCAGCGAGCACGCTCGCGAGGTTGACGAGGGTCATCGGACGCGCTCCTCGATCTCGACCGCCGGCAGGAGTCGCTCCACGTCGGCAGGGTCGATGACCCCCGCGACCCGCTGGAGCACCGCCGCTGCCGACCACGCGACTCCTCGACGAAGCACGCCGGCCCAGGCGTCGCGTCCCTCGGGCAGGCCGCCGAGCGCGTCGACATCAGCGGCGAGGGACGCCGTGAGGGCGTCCCCAGCCCCGGTTGCGTTGCCGCGCAACGGTTCCCGCAGCCAGGCGCGCAGCTCGATCCCATCGTGGACGAGCTGTATGCCGTCTGCCCCGTCGGTGACGATGGCTGCCTCTGCGCCCCCGTCGACGAGCGCGACGGCAAGCTGCGCCGGTGTCGAGGACGGGCCGCCCTCAGCGCCCACGGCAGACTGCGCCTCCGCCCGGTTCGGCTTCACGAGAGTCGGGTGGGCCGCGAGGGCCCGGGCGAGAGCCGGTCCGCCGACGTCGAGGACGACGCGCAACCCGGCGCGAGCGGCCTCGCGGGTGAGGGACTGGACCAGATCGTCGGGCGCGCCGGACGGCAGACTGCCGGAGATGGTCAGCACGGAGGCCCGGTCGGCGAGCGCGGCCAGGGCGCCGGACACGTGGGCCCACACGGCCGGGGGCTGGTCGGGCCCGGCCTCGTTGAAGAGCGTCGCCGTGCCGTCGTCGGCGACGACCGCCACGGATCGCCTGGTGCGGCAAGGTGACTCGACGAGCCGCAGGCTGACGCCTCGATCGGTCAGGTCGGTGGCGAAGGCTGCGAGCTCGTCCGCGCCGACCGGCGCCACGGCGATGACGTGTGCGCCCATCGTGGTCAGCACGGAGGCGACGTTGAGCCCCTTTCCGCCGGCGCGCTCGCGCACGTCGTCGACGCGGTGGGACTCTCCGAGCGTCACGGTCGGGACGGCATAGGTGATGTCGACCGCGGGGTTCGGCGTGAGCGTGACGATCATCGGCCGACGAGGTCGAGCGCGATCGTCGCGGCGCCGAGCGACCCGGCCCGGTCGCCCAGGGCGGCCGCCTCGACGGCGACGTCCTCGCGGCCGCCCAACCGCATCGTCAGGGCAGCCCGCAGCGGGTCGAGCAGCGTGTCACCCGCGTGCACCAGACCGCCGCCGATGAGGACGAGCTCCGTGCCGGCAGCGGCGACCACGGGCGCGATCATGATCGCGAGCGCTTCGATGGCCTCCCGCCAGACGCGTCCGGCGATCTCCTCCCCGGCGTCTGCGCGGCGAGCGACCTCCTGTGCGTCGCCGACGAGGCCCGTGGCTTCGGACCAGCGACGGCCGATGGCTCCAGCGCTCGACAGTGCCTCGAGGCAGCCCCGCTGGCCGCAGCCGCACTGGGGACCGTCGGGAACCACGATGATGTGGCCGATCTCGCCGGTCCAGAGTCCGCCGGTCACGAGCCGGCCGCGGCACAGGATCGCGCTGGCCAGGCCGGTGCCGAGCGGCACGAACAGGACGTTGTCGGCGGCGCGGGCGGCGCCGAGGCGGTGCTCGGCCAGCAGGCCCGAACGGACGTCATGGCCGATCGCGACGGGAACGTCGACGCGGGCGGCCACGCTGCCGCGCAGGTCGAGGTCGCGCCAGCCGAGGTTGGCCGACCAGACGCCGATGCCGGCGGCTTCGTCGACCAGGCCCGGCACGGCCACGCCCATCGCGAGCAGGTCCACGGCCTCACCCGAGGCTGCGACGAGCTCCACCGCGACCTTGGCCGCCATCTCGCCGAGCTGGCTGCCGACATCCTCGGGCGTCGGGGTGACAGTCTCGGCGAGCACGGCCCCACCAGGGGTCACCAGGGCAGCCTTGACCCGGGTGCCGCCGACATCGATCCCGACCACTGCCTCACGCATCACGATGCGCAGTCTATGAGCATTAGTGCACGGATGGACAGCCAGCCAATCACATTTGGACATTCTCCGGGGTGCTACTGCCCGGCACAGGCTGCGTCGCGCTCGTTCAGTGGCGGTAGATGGCCCGGGCCGGGCAGAGGCGGATGGCCGTGGCGGCCTCGTCGGGCGAGGCCGTGGCATCGTGCACTACGGGGTAGCCCCACTCGTCGAGGGTGACACCGCGCAGCAGCTGCGCACAGACCCCATGACCGGTGCAGGCGACCCGGTCGACCGCGATGCCACGCGGCTCGACCAAGCCCAGCCGGGCGGCGGTGTCACGCGTGCGACCTGCGGGCTCAGTGGGCGAGGACATGGTGGCTCCTCCGGTCCGAGGCGAGGTCTCGGGCAGCGCACCGACCATCGCGGTGCTGCTCGACGTGGGCGGCGAAGACGTTCAGGGCCGACCAGGCGAAGCCCGCCACGCCGTCCGGGAAGTGGCACGCGCCACGCCCTGGCAGCAGCGCGGCCCGCGAGGACACGCGGCCGTATGCCGCAGGGTCGGCTCCGGTAGCAAGCGCTCGCCAGTCGGCGGCGAGGGCGGGCAGCCCGAACATGCACGGACCGCACTGACCGGCCGACTCGCCGGAGGCCCAGGTCAGCCAGCGGTCCACGACATCGAGTGGGCACTCGCGTGGGTCGAGGACCTCGACGACTCCAGGTCCGAGAGACGCACCGAACGGCGCGAGGTCGGCACCGGTCCAGCGCAGGCGCATCGCGGCCTCGAGCGGCACGAACCGGCCCCCTAGGCCGCCGACGAGCAGCGCCTCCGCGCCCTGCCGAGCACCGCCGGCCGCCAGAAGGTCCGCGAGCATGGCGCCCGCCTCGACCTCCAGCACCAAGCCTCGGACCTCGGGCGTGTTCACCGTGACCAGGCGTGGGCCGGGCTCGGTGTCGGTGCCGAACGACCGGAACCAGTCGGCGCCGTTCCGGGCCACCTGGCCGATCCGCCAGACCGTCTCCGCGTTGAGCACGACCGTCGCAGAGATCCGCCGGCCGGCGGAGTCGTGACCGCCACGGACGAAGGGCCGGCGCTTGGTCATCGGTCGGGCAAGGCCGCCGTGCACGAGGGAGATGAGCGACGACTCCTCCGACGAGACATAGCGCGCCGGGACCTCGACGGTCTGAAGGCCCGCCGCCCGCAGGCGCGCGACGGTCGCGGAACCGCGGTGGGCGGCATACGTCACGGGCTTGCCCGCCGCCACCGCCGTCGCGCCCTCGACGAGCGCGGCGAGCCGGTGCTCGACGACCCAGGCGTCCTTGGCCGCTCCCAGCTCGCCGTCGCACGCGTTGACGACGAGGTGGGCGCCATGTGCAAGCGCCGCCTCCACCTTCAGCGCGGTGCTGAACGCTGCACCCCCGCGGCCGGTGAGGCCGGAGTCCCTCAGCACTGAGACGAGGTTCATGACCACTCCTGTCCTGCGACGACCTCTCGGCGCTGCCGGTCGAGGTGGGTCGTGGTGAACCGCCAGCCGATGGCGAGAAGCCCGATGACGCCGCAGGCGATCGTGGTGGCCCGAAGCAGGCTCTGGTCGCCCGTGCCGAGGGCGACCCCGTGGACGACTGCGAGCGGCCACAGCGCGAAGGACAGGGCGTGCACGCGCCGCCACGTCCGCTCCGCCAGCCGGTGCCGGAGCACCGACGTGACGACGACCGCGACGATGATGTCGAACGCGAGCGTGCCGAGGCCCACCCACAGCGGCTCGTATCCGGAGGTGAAGGGCAGCACGGCGGACACGAGGTCGATCGAGACGTAGGTCTCCACGACGGCGGTGAGGATATGGGCCGCGAGGAACACGGTCATGCCCAGCGACAGCGAGCGATGCAGGGCCACGACGACCGTTGCCGACTCACCGTGGGGTCGGCGACGCCCGGAAGTGAGCACGCCGAGCACGAGGACGGCCGTCAGCAGGACGATGCTCACCACCCCGGTCGCGCGCGACGTGTACCAGAGGATCTCGTTCATCAGGCGGCCCTCCTCATCGGCTCCGGCCACCCGGGCGTCGTCAGGACCGCACCGTCCGCGCGATCGAGTCGCGACGGGATGCCTTGTGTGGCAAGCCATTCCGCTGCATCCTCGCCGAGCACGATCGCGGCCGTGGATGCAGCGTTGACCTCGAGGCAGGTCGCGCCCGCGCAGGTCACCTGCTGCCAGGTGCTGGTGGCTGTGCGGCCGGTGCGCGGGTCGATGATGTGGTGGCGGGGGCCGTCGACCGTCTGCCACACCCGCAGCCGGGTCGAGGACGTCGCGAACGCCTGACCGGTGCTCGTGACCACCTGCCGGGTGATGCCGTTGGCGTCGTCGACACCGACCGACCATCCTCCACGCGGCAGCTCACCGGACACGGCGACGTCGCCACCGAGGTTGACGAGGAAGCCGCCGGGCAGGGACCCGGCGAGTGCCGCCGCGATGGTGTCGGCGGCGTGAGCCTTGGCCGTCGCGCCGAGGTCGAGCAGCGTTCCGGCAGCCACGGACACGCGACGCGCCGACACGTTGAGGTGCACCGAGTGCCAGTGCGGCACTCGCCCGATGCTCACCTGCCGGAACTCGCCGCGCGCCCGCACCGCGTCGAGGTCGTCGTCGTAGCCGGCCGCGACCAGGGCCGACCCGATCGTCGGGTCGACGAGCCCGCCCGTCAGACGTGCGGCCCGCAGCGCCGCGTCGAGGTATGCCGCACACGTCGTCGAGAGGAACGCCTCCGCGGGTGCCCGGCGAGCCCGGTCGGCCAGGTGCATCAGCTCCGAGTCCGGGCGGAACCGGCTCACTGCGCGGTCGACCTCGCGAAGATGCGACTGGGCCAGATCCACCGCCCGGTCCAGCAGGCCGGGCCGCGTGCAGAGGATCTGGTTCGTGGTCCCGATGGCGCGGAAGGTCCCGCCGGCGGCACCGGCGACGTCGGCGCGGGAGTAGGCGATCGGCGCGGACATCAGGACCCGCTCGAGCTCGACTGGGCCTGGCGGTCGGTCCCACCGACGGGAGAGACGGCCGTGAAGCCGCTGGTCGTGTCGGTCGTGCTGCTCGAGCCAGTCGAGCCGGTCGAGCCCGTCGAGCCGGTCGAGCTGGTCGAGCTGCTCGAGCTGCTCGAGCTGCTCGAGCTGCCGGACGTCTGCGCGGCGGCCGACTGCGCGTGCGCCTCGCCGAGGTGGACGGCGATACCGCCGACGACCAGGGTCGAGGCGGCCAGCAGACTTGCGGACCATACCCTCGCTCGCTTCAGGGGTCGGGGAGTGGGGCTCATGGACGCCTCCTTCGGGGGGTTCACACCACCGTCGCGGGCGCCTCTGTGTGCCTGCTGTGGTCGGGCGGTGCATGCGGCATGACTCCCGACCCGGCGGCATACGGAAGGGCCGACCGGACGGGACCCCACCGCGACGCTCAGGGATTTCGAGCAATTCGCTTGCGGTGGAAGGCGACTCCCGCAACGCTCAACCACATGGCACTTCACATCCACAGCATCACGTTCGACTGCGGGGACGCCCGCACCCTTGCCACGTTCTGGTCCGGGCTGCTCGGCTGGAACGTCTACTACGACGACGACCCCGAAGTCGTCGTCGCCCCGTCGTTCCCGAACCAGGGCCTGGGCCTGCTGTTCATCCCGGTGCCGGAGGGCAAGACGGCCAAGAACCGCGTCCACCTCGACATCGCCCCACACGACGGCACGCGAGACGAGGCTGTAGAGAAGGCCCTCGCCGCGGGTGGAACCGTCGTGGGCGACCACCGCAACGAGGACGGCACGGGCTGGGTCACGATGGCCGACCCCGAGGGCAACGAGTTCTGCATCGAGCGCGGCCCGGCCGAGAAGGGCGATCCGGGCCCACGCGAGTTCCGGATCGGCTGAGCTCGGTGGGAGCCGGCCCGCGCCCGGTCAGGCGTCGGGTCCGGCTCCGTGCCTGGCCAGGAACGCCGCCGCCGTGTCGGCGACCTCGCGCCATCCGCTGTCGACGACGAGCGAGTGGCCTCGGCCGGGGATCTCGATGATCTCGGTCGGGCTGGGGTTGCGCAGCTGCTTCTTGTACGACGCGTGCGAGATCGCCCACGGCACGGTGTTGTCCTTCTCACCGCTGATCACCAGCAGCGGTCCGCGGTCCGCGCGAAGGGTGTCCACGCTCGCCTCGGTGCGTGGGTTGAAGTTCGCCGTCGCGGCCTGGAATAGCGGGCGACCCGGCGCCGCAACGGGATACGTCCGGTACAGCTCGGCCGCCTCCTCCGCGCTCACGGCGTTGGCGAAGGCGAAACGGTACTGGTCGAAGGTGAGGGAGACCGCCCGGCTGTAGTTGGCCGGGTTCGTCAGCACGGGAGAGCTGGCCCGCAGCGCCGAGATCGGCAGCGGCAGCACGCCGCGGAACGGGGCGGGGTCGATCGCGACCGCCGCCTTCGCCAAGCCCATCCCGGCGAGCTTCTGCGTGATGAGGCCGCCGAAGGAGTGCCCGATGATCACCGGCTTCCGATCGAGCAGTCCGATGACGTCGGCGAAGTGGTTGGTCACCTGGCCGACCGACTTGCCCGCGAGGACCTCGGGCTTGGCGCGAGCCTCGTCGACCGTCTCCGGGTCGTCGGGCCAGCTCGGTGCGAGCGTCGCGTAGCCGAGCTCCTCGAAGTGGGCTCGCCAGGTGGCCCAGCTGCTCGGCAGCAGCCACAGGCCGTGGACGAAGACCACGGGCTGCCTGGCACTGGCGTTGGCGCCTTCGACCTGGCCGCGCTCGGAGGCCGTGATGGAGGGGGCGCTGGCGGGACCGGTCATGGGGACTCCTTCAGGGTCAGGTGATGCGTGTGCTGACCGGTCGTCCCGGTGTGGCCATCGTGGTCCGCGATGACCTGGCCGTCGAGAGATGTGAGGCGACATCCCGCAACCCGGACATCACAGCTAGTCGACGACGGACAGGGCCACCTTGCGCGGCACGACCATCCGCCACGCGTCGACGACGATCTCGCGCATCCGCTCCTCGTCGATGGCGTCGAGCCGCACCTCGACCCAGTTGAACCGCAGGTCCGAGTGCCGCGGCATGATGAACACGTCCGGCTCGCTCGCGACGAGCACGTCCCGCTCCTCCTTGGGGAAGGCGAAGCCCATCTGGGTCTCGTCCGCGGAGAACGCGAGCCAGACGATCTTGCCGACCCGGAACTTCACGCGGTCTCGCACGAGCACTTCGTACGAACGCGGGAGTCCTTGCGCCACCCGCCGGATGTCGTCGATGGTCACAGGCACCCTTCCACCCTCCCATGGGAGGGCGACATTGGGCACCGGCCGCGTCCCGGGCATGCCGGCCGATGTCTTCCGGGGACGGTACCCGACGGCATACCCTCGGCGGTGTCGCGACCTCGACGGCACCATGGCCGGGCGGGCTGAAACGTCGACCTGACTGAAGGAGCGACGGATGTCGACGACCCCACCCGCACCCATGCCCACGATGCCCGAGCGACTGCTCGCCTTCCTCGACCGCCTCGCGCAGGTCCTGGCCGAGCGCGGCGATGCGGTCGCGCTGCTGGGCCTCGGCTCGGTGGGCCGAGACCTGCACCGGCTGGACGAGCACTCTGACGCGGACTTCTTCGTCTTCGTCGACGACGACGCCGCTCGCGACCGCTACCTGACCGACATCGACTGGCTGGAGGCCGCTCACCCCGTGGTGTGGTCGTTCGAGAACAGCCTGGCCGGGCGGAAGGCACTGCTCGCCGACGGGCTGTTCGCCGAGTACGCAGTGCTCTCGCTCGCTGAGCTCGACACGGCCGGCTACCCACCGGGACGCATCCACTGGCAGCGTGCCGACGCGCCCGCGGGCCTCGACATCCCCCGGGTGCCACTGCCGATGACACCGACGCTCGAACACCAGGTGGGCGAGGCGATCACGAACCTCTACGTCGGGCTGCACCGCGACCTGCGCGGCGAGCGGCTGACGGCGACCCGCTTCATCCAGGGGTATGCCGTCGACCGCTGGATCACGATCCTCGGCCTGCTCGGGCTGGGCAACGGCCCACAGCAGGACCTCTTCGTCATCGACCGGAGCGCGGAGCGGCGGTTCCCGCCGGAGCTGCTCCCGCTCGGCGACCTCGTGCCCGGCTATGACCGCAACTCGCACGCGGCCGCGACCCTGCTCCGGCTGCTCGAGGCGCACGTCGAGCTCGACCCGTCCATCGTCGCCGGGGTGCGCGACCTGGTCGCGCGAACGGCTCAGGACAGGGTCAGCTCGAGCGTGTAGACGATGAGCGCGGTCCCCGGCACCGGCGACCAGTCTCGGTGCGGCTGGCGGACGAAGCCCGCGCGCTCGTAGATGCGGTGGGCCGCGTGCATCGTCGGCTGCGTGGACAGGACCAGCCTGCGCCGGCCGAGCTCTCGCGCTCGGTCGACGCAGTGCTGGACGAGCGCGGCACCTACCCCTTGCCCGCGACCCAGCGGTGCGACGGCGAGGGTGCGGAACTCTGCCTCGTCACTCTGGGCGATGTCGGCGTAGGCCCCCGGCGCGCCGACGAATGTCACCCCGCCGAGGACGGTCCCGGCGTCGTCGACAGCGACGAGCACGTCGGCGTGCTGGGCGCGCGACCGCACGTCACGCAGCAGGACGAGATACGGGTCGTCCGCGCCGAAGTCGAGCAGGCCGTCGTCGAGGTACGCCGCCGCGGTGATCTCACCCAGCCGGTCGAACTCCTCCGGCCGCGCCGGCCGGACGGTGAACGCCATCGCCGGCCGTCGTCAGGCGGCGAGGCGCCAGGCGATGACGCCGAACAGGACGCCGAGGGAGTTGGTCGCCCAGTGCATGCCGACGCTCGCGAAGATGCTGCCACTGCGCCGCCGGAGCTCGCCTGCGAGCAGCCCGCCGAGCGCGGTGAAAAGGACCGTTCCGCCGATGACGGCGATCTTGGCGAAGGCGCCGAGGTCACCGACGGCCGACGCGACCGCCTCGTTGCCGGTCGCCGAGGCCATGGCTGGAAGGACGTGCCAGAGCCCGAACAGCACCGAGGAGGCGACCAGGACCTGCCAGACGCGAGCGTGCCGCGACAGGAAGCCCCAGAGCACGGACCGGAAGGCGACCTCTTCGAGCAGGATCGTGCCGACCGGGATCATGACGAACGCCGTCAGCAGGGCTCCGGCGGGCGGGAGGTGGTAGCGCGCGTCGAGGAACGCCGAGCGGGTCGCCGGGAGCAGCACTCCCGCGAGGTAGACGAGGCCGACGACGGCGATGACCCCCAGGCCCCAGCGGATGCCACGGGCGTGCGTGCGCCGCGCCAGGCCGAGCTGGTGCCAGCTCAGCCCCTGCCAGCGAGCGAAGGCCAGCAGCACCACGGCACCGGCCGGACCGAGCCACATGGTGTCCCAGCCGAAGAGGTGGTTCGCGATGTTGACCCCGGCAAGGGTGAAGACCACGACCACCGTGGAAGCGAGGCGAGCACGCTTGGCCCGGGCGATGAGCGCGAGCCGGCGGCGCCGGACGGCCTCCTGAGGCCCGTCGTGGAAGCCCACGATCTCACCGGAGGTCGGGGTGTCGACGGCGGCGGGGACGGTCGCGAGCAGGGTGGTCATCCCGGCCAGTCTCCCATGCGAGCCTGTGTCCCGCTGACGCGTCCACACACGCTACGCACAGGTCCTTCACAGGGTCGGGCTCCGGAAGCCGCAGCAGAAGGCCGCACGTGGGCTGCCGCGCGAGGCTCAGGCGGGACGGAACGCGATCATCGGAAGCTGCTCGGCCAGACGTCGGCGCGCCCGGGGCGTGCCGTCGTAGCGCCAGCCCAGCAGCGAGGTCAGCGTCGCGCGCACGCCGGGCCGGATGAACGGGTGGCGCCGCTCGTAGTCGGCGAACGTCTCGACCGCCTCGTCCACGCCGAGCAGGCGGTATGCCGCCGGGCGAGGGCCGCGCCCGAAGTCGAGTCGCGCGCCGCCGGCCACCTCGGTGTTGCGCACCCAGTCCGCACCTCGACCGTAGCCGGCCATGACGACCGCCTCACCGGTGACCGGCTCGTAGTGCAGCACCTCGACGACGGCGTGGTACGTCCGGCCGCTACGACGGCCGACGTGCTCGATCCGGACGAAACGGTGACCGAACAGGCGCCCGAGGCCGTGGTCGTAGAGACGGCTCGGTGCGGCATACATCCGCTTGAGCCACGGCGGCATCGGCGCCGGCTCGCCCTCGGCCCGGGTCATCGACGCCGCGTGACGAGCCCGCGGACGTACTCGGCCTGGCCGAGATGCTTCACGGCGTCGTCGAGGACCGAGACGACGCGGACGGCCAGCGTGACGGGTGGGTCCCAGCGCGCGTCGACGACCCTGGAGTAGTCGTCCGCGTCGAGGCCTTGCACGAGCTCGATCGTGCGCGCATGGACCGCACCGTGATACCCGGCGAAGAGCTCCGGGTCGCCGACGGTGAACCGCCCCACGTCGCGCGACGACATGCCCCAGCCGTGCGTGTGCCGGGGGTAGGGCAGCGCGAAGCGGTCGACCCAGCCGTCGTCGAGCCACGCCGACCCGTCACCGCTGAGATCGGCGACCTGGTCGTCCTGCTGGCGGGCCAGGTGCCAGACGAGCCACGCGATGTGGTTGGCATCGGCGTCCGGGCGCCAGAGCAGCTCGTCGACGGTGAGGCCGCGGACGACGTCGGGCACGCCGTCACGGATGCGCTCGAAGCCGTCGACGAGAACATCGCGGGCCAGATCTGTCGTCACGTCAGCCATGTCCCAAGCATGCACCCCGGTACCGACGCGCCACGCGCCAAAAGCACGCCGCGGCGCCGGCGTTGCCTGGACGCGGCGCAGCGAGCTGGGTCCCACGCTCTGCGTGGGAGGAACGAGCGAGCGGAGCGGAGGAAGGCAACGCCTGGGGGGCGCCGCGGCACGCGCCGCAGCGAAGCGAGGCGCCAAAGGCGCGTATCTGCAGCGGGCCGGCACGCACTGATCCCCCGGTGCCATGAGCGCGCGGCCTTGGGCCGGACCCCTGGCTGACTCGACGTCGGCCGCAAGCGGGGAGCGAACGGTGATCCCGACCACGAACCACTCAGCAAGGAGACCCAGCATGACCATCGACCTCACCACCACCGCTCGGCGGGCCACGAGCCTCGCCGGACTCTGCGAGGGTGCGGTTCACCTGCCGGGCGACGCCGGCTACGACGCAGCACGGCTGCCGTGGAACGTCGCCGTCGACCAGCGTCCCGCCGCCGTGGCCCTGCCGCGCACGGTCGCCGAGGTCCAGACGATCGTCCGGGCGGCAGCCGACGCCGGGCTGCGCGTCGCCCCCCAGAGCACCGGCCACAACGCCGGTCCGCTCGCCGCGCAGGGGCTCGACGACGTCGTCCTCGTGCGCATGCAGCAGATGCGCGGCGTCACCGTCGACGCCGCCCGCCGGACCGCTCGCGTCGAGGGTGGCGCGCTCTGGCTCGACGCCACCGAGCCGGCGGCAGACCACGGTCTCGCCGCGCTGCACGGGAGCTCGCCCGACGTCGGCATCGCCGGCTACTCGCTCGGTGGCGGTATCGGCTGGTACGCCCGCAAGCTCGGCCTCGCGGCGAACAGTGTCACGGCCGTCGAGCTGGTGACCGCCGACGGCGAGCACGTGCGCGCAGACGCCGCGGAGAACACCGAGCTGTTCTGGGCCGTGCGGGGAGGCGGCGGCAACTTCGGTGTCGTGACCGCGCTCGAGTTCCGTCTGTACCCCATCGAGACGGCGTATGCCGGCATGCTCGTCTGGGACCGCGACCACGCCGAGCGCGTGCTGCGCCGCTGGGCGGACTGGGCGCCTGAGGCACCCGACTCGGTGACGACCGCGTTCCGGTTCCTCAACCTGCCGCCGCTGCCCGAGATCCCGGCGGCGCTGCGAGGCCGCTCGCTCGTCGTCATCGACGGAGCGGTCATCGGCTGCGACGCGGAGGCGAGCTCGATACTCGCCCTGCTCCGTGGGCTCGGCCCCGAGATCGACACCTTCGAGCGCGTGCCCGCCCGGTCGCTCGTCCACATCCACATGGACCCGGAGGGCCCGACGCCGGGTGTGTCCGACGCGCGGATGCTGCGCGAGCTGAGCGACGCCACGATCGACACGCTGCTCGAGCAGGTCGGCCCCGGCTCGACCTCGTCGCTGCTGGCCACGGAGTTGCGTCAGCTCGGCGGTGCCCTCGGCCGGGCCCCGGAAGGACACGGTGCGCTGGCGAAGCTCGACGCGGCATACGTCGCGTTCGGTGCCGCCATCGCGGCGACGCCCGAGATGGCGATGCAGGGACAGCTCGATGCGAGCGGTCTGATGGCGTCGCTCGAGCCGTGGACAGCTGGGCACAGCTACCTCAACCTGGCCGAGCACCGCAGCGACGCCAAGAACGGCTTCGAGGAGCTGACCTGGCTGCAGCTGAAGGGGATCCGTTCGGCCTACGACCCGGACGACCGCTTCCTGGCGAACCATCGGATCTCCCGGCTGTTCGAGAACGGTGCCGTGGCCGACTGACCGCCGCCCTGTGGTCCACCACCGCCGCCGCGCCGCCTGACCGCTCAGGTGGCGCGACGGCGTCACAGCGACCACCTCCGCGCGTCTCACCAGTGGGCAGTCGGCCGGCGTGCCCGTTCGCCTTCAGGAGGGAGCCGGGGTGCGTCGGGTTGTCGTCGCTCCACACATGGATGACGAGTCGCTCGGGTGTGGCGGGCTCCTCGCGAAGTATGCAGACGAGTGTCTGGTCGTCACCATGACGGACAGCGGACCGGTGCGAGCGAAGGAGCAGGGCCGGGCGATGGCCGCCCTGGGCGTCTCGAACGTGCTCAACCTCGGCTTCGAGGACGGCCTGCTGCCGCAGCGCATGACCGACACGGTCGGCGCACTCGACGCCGCCATGGCCGACTACCGGCCGGACGAGCTCTACCTGCCGTTCCCGTCCTTGCACCAGGACCACATCGCGACCTACGAGGCGGGCATGCGTGCCGCACGGATCTCGATGGACGCCAGCCACTGGTACCCGGCCGCGGTTTTCGTCTACGACATCGCGGTCTACGACGTGAGCCTCTACCCGACCGACCTGCGCTGGAACGTCTTCGAGCCGCTCGACGAGGACCAGGTCATGGCCAAGCAGGAAGCGTGCCTGGCCTACCAGTCGGAGATCCCCAGCGAGATCCACCCGATCCGGAGCGTCGGCGCCATTGCCGCAGCGGTCGGCCGGCCGCGACTGCTGGAGTATGCCGAGCAGTTCGCTCTCGTCCGGAGCGTCCGTCCGTGATCGTCGCCATCCACCAGCCCGACCTGCTGCCCTACTCCGGCTTCTGGTTCAAGATGGCCAACAGCGACGTGTTCGTGCTGGCTGTCCACGACCAGTTCCAGAAGCACGGCTACCAGCGCCGCGTGCGGATGCGCGACTCGTGGGTCTCCCACCAGCTCGTCGGCAAGCCCGCTCTGGTGCCGATCCGCACCATTGCGGTCCAGCCGGGATGGCAGGGCAGGATGGCCGCCTCGATCCGGGGGCGCTACACCGGCTCGAGGCACTGGAAGGACCGGGGGGTCGAGCTGTGCGCCCGCATCGAGGGGGCGCACGGGTCCACGCTGGTGGACGCCAACCGGGCGCTGATCGACATCGTCCGCGACCTGCTCGACATCCACACCCCGCTCGTGGTCACCGACCCGCCCACCCGCAGCGGCACCGATCGGCTGATCGAGCAGGTCAAGCTCGTCGGCGGGACGGCATACCTGTCGGGCTCCGGTGGGGCCGCCTACATGGGCGACCAGGCCGGCCAACGCTTCGCGGATGAGGGCATCCAGCTGACCTGGAGCCCTCATGAGCACCTCACCGGCGACTCCATCGTCACCGTGCTGATGGATCACGACGACCCCCGGGCTGCCATCGCCAACACGGCCCGCACGTCGGCGCCCGCGGCGCCCGCGCGGGAGCCGTCCCGATGACCGACGTCGCCGTCACGTTCCAGGGCGACGCGCGGGACGCGACCGCGTGGTCGGGCACGCCCGCCGGGATCGTGCGCGGCCTGGAGGAGCTCGGTGTCGTGGTGCACACGATCAGGGCCGCCCCTCCGGCCCGCTGGGACGCCCGGGTCCGGCAGACCCTTGGTCTGCCCAGATGGGACCCGCGACGCGCTCGGAGCGAGGGCTGGCGGGCCGAGCTCGCCCGCACGACGTCTGCATCGCTCAACGGACTTCCGTACAACGCGCTCTGCTCCCGCTTCGCCCAGCGCGACCTCGCCGCCGTCGGACCCGTGGACGCCGTCGTCCAGATCGGGACGTCCTACCGGGTCGAGCACCCGAACCTCGTGACCTTCGAGGACCTGACGATCAAGCAGGCACTCGGCAACCCCTACTTCCACTGGCAGCACCTTGACCGGCGGACGGTCGAGGCCCGAATCGTGCGCCAGACGGACGCCTATCGCCGGGCGCGCGCCGTCTGCTGTGCCACGCCCTGGACCGCCGCGTCGGTCGTCGACGACTACGACATCCCGAGCCAGAAGGTGCATGCCGTCGGCGTCGGCACCAACCACGAGATGTCGGCGCCGGACCGCGACTGGAGCCGCCCCCGATTCCTGTTCGTCGGCAAGGACTGGGAGGACAAGAACGGGCCTGTCCTGCTCCGAGCCTTCGCCGACCTGCTCACCACGGCGCCCACCGCCACCCTCGACCTCGTCGGGCACCACCCGCCGGTCGACCAGCCAGGCGTGACCGGTCACGGCTTCCTCAGCCTGAGCGACCCTGTCGCCCAGGAGAAGCTGTCCGAGCTGTATGCCGCAGCCACCTGCCTCGTCGTGCCGACGACGTTCGAGCCGGCCGGGATCGTGTTCCTCGAGGCGGCCGCTGCCGGCATCCCCTGCATCGGGACGTGTCGTGGAGGAGCCGCCGACATCATCGGCCCCGGCGGTGTGACGGTCGACCCGACCGACCCGATGGCGCTGGTCGCCGCGATGCGACACCTGTGCGAGCCCGCCACGGCTGCCGCGGCCGGCGCGGCCGCCGCGGCACGGGTCCGACTCTTCACCTGGCCCAAGGTCGCCGAGCGGATCCTGGCCGCAGCCGGACTGCGTTCCTGGCCGCTCGACCAGGGACTGTTCGACGGTTCGGCTCGGTAGCCGGGACTCAGAAGTCCAGCACCGGCTCGGGCCACCGCGCGAGCAGGTGCCTTCGGAGGGCCTTTCGCGCCCGGTACGACATCGAGCGCACGGCGTCCGGCGTCGTCCCGAGGTGTCTCGCGCACTGCTGGACGCTCATGTAGTCGACCAGCTGCAGGAGCAGGACCTGCCGTGCGCTCGGGTGCAAGGCTGCCATCGCGACCGACAGGGCCTGGCTGGCCTCGGCCCGGAGCATGGCCTGCTCGGGGTCTTGGCCGTGCCCGGGGCTCGAGGTCAGGTGGTGCAGGGTCTCCGGCGGCACGGACTGCGGGTGGGCGGCATGGGCTCGGCGCCGCGCCGCGCTCGCGGCGAGGTTGCGGATGGTGACCGCCAGGTACGCACGGACCGAGCCTCTCGGGCCCTCGCCGTGGGCGAGGGCGCGCAGCAGACGCATGACGGCGTCCGCGGCGAGATCCTGTGCCGGATAGTCGTGGGTCGCGTGCCTGCCGGCGATCCGCACGGCGGCCGGGTGATGCCGCCGGCACAGCTCGTCGATCGAGGCCTGGTCGCCCGACCGGGCGGCGTCGAGGAGATCCTCGTCCAACTCGTCGACGACGGCGTCGAGAGCCGCGGGAGCGATGTCCGGGTTCAGTGCAGTCACGGTGACCTCTCCTCGTGCCGTGATGTGACACCAGGAGACTGGGCCGCGAGGCCCGACCCGAACATCGGCAAAAGCGCCCGACCGTCAGCACATGGGCAGAACGGGCAGTTCTGCGCGGATGCGTCAGCGCACCGTCACACCCGAGGTCGACCTGCGTCATGAGGGGTGACCGCGTTTCGCCGCCCGCCGGGCGGCCTGTCCCGGCCGGGGAGCGCGTCTGACCCGCCGAGGAGCCCAGCATGTTCGACCAGAGCCGGGGCCTGGACGGAGGCGTTGACGAGTCGCCTGTGCCCGAGATCAGCGTGGTCATCCCCTGCTACAACTGCGCCCACGTGCTCCCCCTGCAGCTGGAGGCACTCGCGACCCAGACACAGGCCCCGCCGTTCGAGGTCATCGTCGTGGACAACCGCTCCACCGATGGGCTGGGCCGGGTCGTGGACGGCTGGCGGGCCCGGCTCCCGACACTGCGTCTCGTCGAGGCACGCGCGTTGCAGGGAGCGTCGTACGCGAGGAACGTCGGCATCGGCGCGGCCCGCGCGAGGCGTCTGATGTTCTGCGACGCGGATGACGTCGTCTCGAAGTGGTGGCTGCACCACGGCCGGCTCAACTTCGAGGTCGCTGACCTCTGGAGCGGCTCGTGCATCGCCCTCGATGGCCATGCCTTCCCGACGTCGGTCAGCGCGGCGCGGGCCGCGATCGGTGACGCGGCCCCCTGGGCACCGCCCGCCGACGACCAGCCCGGAGCCTTTCCCGTGCTCATGGGAGGCAACTTCGGAGCGTCTCGGGACGTGCTGGACGCCGTGGTCGGGTTCGACCAGTCTCTGCCCAATGCCGGCGAGGACAACGACTTCGCGTTTCGGGCACGTCGGAGCGGGTATCCGGTCCACCTGTCGTCGAGCACCAGGGTTGCCTACCGCCAGCGCACCGACCGGCGGGCACAGCTCGGCCTCGTCTATCACGGCGCGGTGGCGCACGCGCTGACGGCCTCGAGGTACGACGCGTGGGACGCCTCACCGCAGCCACCGTGGCTGGAGGGGCTGATGCGAGTCGCCGTGGCCGGCGTGCTCATGTGTGTGGTCAGCCGACGTCGTGACTGGGCCGCCCTGGCCGAGCGGGCCTGCAGCGCCGTAGGTATCGCGCACGGCGTCCTTCGTTACGGCCGCGGGCGACGCCTGCCGCCGCCCCTGATCGGACGTGGCGTCGACGACCGGGTGGCGTGAGAGTGCACCGGACGACATCAGGCGACGCCACCGCCTCCGGGGGTCGAGACCCGTCCATCGACCTCGCCAAGGGCGTCGCAATGATCATGATCGTCGCGAGCCACGTCCTTCGGGGGCTCGTGGCCTCCGGCCTGCTCGCCCCGGAGGCGTCGACCTACCGCGTGCTCGACCGCGCTCTCTACCTGGTCCACGTCGCCGTCTTCGCGTTCCTCGCCGGCCTGTTCGTGCGGTCAGGCGTGCAGCGGCGTGGGGCAGCGGCATACCTGTTGTCCAGGAACGCCATGTTCGTGTGGCTCTACCTGCTGTGGACGCTGCTGCAAGGCGGTGCCAAGGTGCTGGCCGCGTCCCAGGTGAACACGCCCATGTCGTGGGGCGATGTGGTCCGGATCTGGCTTCCCGACGGTCAGCTGTGGTTCTTTCCCTGGCTTGCGCTCGCCACGACGCTGACGGTGCTCGGGTCACCGTGGCACTCGCGGGCCCGGACCCTCGTGCTGCTGGCTGCCGCCTCGGCCGTCGCCGTCGCGACATGGGGCATCAGCTTCTCCGTGATCTGCCTCAACGGTGTCCAGATCACCCCGTTCTTCGTCCTCGGGGCAGCGGTGGGCGAGCTGGGGTATGCGGCGTGGTGGCGTCACCGGGGGCGCACCACGTTCGTCGCGGTCGCAGGCATCGCCTCCTGGCTTCTCGTGAGCCTCCTGACGGAGGCGACCGTCCCGACCGGGGAGGGTTTCGGTCGGACGGCGCCGACCGTCGCTCTCGGCATCGTCGGCGCTCTGGCGGGAGCGTCCGGGCTGCTGGCGGCTGCCGCGCTCGCCGGTCGCACGGGCTGGTCCTGGCTTGAGCGCTGCGGGCGCTTCAGCCTGGACATCTTCCTGCTGCACATCAGCGTCATCGCGGTCGTCCGTATCGTCCTGCTGCGGATGGGCGTCGACCAGGTGGCGGTCCAGCTCGTGGTCGCGACGGTGTGCGGCGTCGCCGTGTCCCTGCTGCTCGCCAAGGCGCTTCGGCGTATCGGGCTGTCGTGGCTGTTCGGGCTGCCTTCACCGGTCGCCGCGCTGGTCCGTCGGGTCGCTCCGCGAGCTGGTGACCACGTGCGTCGGCGCCGAACCGTTTGAGACAGACGCAAAAACGCGGCGAGAGCGAAAGTTGATTCATATTCGCTCAAAGAGAAGCGAATAGGCGGTTCGCCCGAATCCATTCGTGCTCGGGGCACCCGGCGGACCAGGGCGATACCTGGGTTTGCGGCCGTTCCCGGCTTGACTTGCCCAGCCTGGGCTGCAAACACTTCCGCTAGCGAGAAGCGGTCAGCCATTTGTCACAGTCGATGCGAAGCCGCGTTTGTCGCTTCAAATGCACACGTGTGAACGTAACGACGAGAAAGCTGGGCGGGAGCTTTGACGATCATCGACGAGACGCCGACGGACTCCGACCTGGTGGCCCGCGTGCGGGCCGGCGACACCGAGGCGTACGGCGAGCTGTGGTCTCGCCACGTCGACGTCGCCCGCGGTCTGGCGCGACGGATCACCTCCCGCGACCCCGACGACCTCATCGGCGAGAGCTACGCGCGCATCCTGACGGCCATCCAGGCGGGCCGGGGCCCCGACACGGCGTTCCGGCCGTACCTCCTGAGCACGATTCGCCGCGTCAACATCGACAACGCGCGGCGGTACCAGACACGGGTCGTGCCGACCGACAGTCCCGAGGTCCTCGACCCGCGCAGCAGCGAGTCGTCCGAGGACATCGCCATGCGAAACGCGGACGGGTCGTCCGCCATCGCCGCCTGGCAGTCCCTGCCCGCCGAGACGCGCGACCTGTTGTGGGAGCTCGTGGTCATGGACGAGACGCCGGCCAGGCTCTCCGGAAAGCTGGGGATGTCGCCCAACGCCGTGGCCTCGCGAGCACGACGGGCCCGAGAGCGGCTCCGGCAGGCGTACCTGAGCCAGCTCGTCACCTCGAACGCCGACGACGAGTGCCGGCTCATCCGGTCAGACCTCGGCGCCTACGTGCGCGGCAGCCTGGGCGCGACCCGGCGAGAGACCATCGACGAGCACCTCGAGTCGTGCGGGCCGTGCCGCAACGCAGTGGCGGACCTTCGGTCGGTGGACGACATGATCAAGCTGCGCGTCGCGCCGTTCCTTCCGATCGTGGCCCTCGGCGCCGCGCATGAGCTGGTCAGCGGTGCCGGCGCCCTCTCGGCGGTGACCCAGAAGGCCCTGGCCGTCGTGAGACCACAGCTCGCGCGCGTCACCGCCTTGAACGGGCCGACCGGGTTCGTCGCCGCCGCCTCCAGCCTCGCCGCCGCCGTCGGGATCACGGCCGTCCTGCTCACGGGCGGTCACGACGTGCCGGCCACGGCGGCCAGGCACCCGGCACCGGTGGCGTCATCGGTCTCGAACGCCGACCGCGCCAGAGCCGCCACCCCGGTCGCCAGCCCCGTCGCCTTGGTGTCAGCGGGGCCTGCGCACGTGCCGATCGCGAAGCCGCACCCGGTGGGCGCGACCGCAGTGCACGCGGTGAACCCGAGACCGGCAGGACCGCCGACCCACACACCGTCCGGCGTGCCGTCTTTGGTGCCGTCAACTGTGCCGCACGTCGCGCCGTCCCGTCCCGCGCCGAGCCCGGCGCCGAGCCCCACACCGACAGTCACCGAGCCTCCCAAGCCCAGCCCGGGCCCGCCCGCGACCCAGCCGATACCGACGGCTTCGGACCAGGACGACCATGACGACGATGACAACGGTGACGAGCAGACCGAGCAGAGTGGTCAGCAGAACGCCCCAGACCCGGTCCCACCGGCCGCCCCGTCCGGACCCGTCACCGTCGTGCTGGCGTCGAACGCGACGTCGCCAACACTGACCATGCTTCGCGTGACCGAGGGCTGGATGATCACCGCGGTGAGCACCCTGAGCGACCACCCGTCCAACCGGAGCTCGCACTTCCCGACCAGGTCCTTCGTCGGCTTCGTCCGGCCCGGCCAGATCATCGTCGCGGTCTCGCGCACCTCATCGGCCAGGTCGAGCGGCAGCCTCGACTACGACATCGTCGACCGAGGCGGGCGGCTCGAGCGCGGCCGGCAGAGCCTTTCCTGACCGAGGCTCCCCGGATGGGCCGGCACCTCTCGCGACATGCAAGCCCGACTCTCGCGTCTCTAGGAGAAAGCGGCAAAAGAGGCGAGGGGGTCAGAGGTGCGCATGCTGGCAAGGGACCAACCCGACCCCTGGATGCAGGACTCCACCGGCAGGATGCCCCCTCGGCGCCTCCTGACCCCACAGGAGGCCGCCGACATCATCCAGGTGAGCCCGACGACGCTGCTGCGATGGGCACGCGAGGGCGCCGTGCCCTGCGTCACGATCCCGAGCGGACGGCGCCGCTTCCGGATCTCCGACCTTCCCGGCTTCGACCGCGCAGACCTCCTGACGCCCTGATGTTCTGATGTCCTGACCCCGGGGGTCTACACCAAGGCAACGGCTCGGTCCCTGCCCTCGGCCTCAAGCCAGCTCGCCGAGCTCGACCAGCCGCGCGAAGTCGACGTCCGTGCGACGCACCTCGGCGAACGTCCCTTCCGCGGCGATGCGGCCCTGGTTCATGAAGACGATGCGGTCGGCATCCCGGACCGTCGACAGCCGGTGGGCGACGATGACGATCGTCATGCTCCCGTGGAGGTCGCGCAGCGTCCTGGAGATCTTGTGCTCAGTCAGGTTGTCCAACGCCGAGGTCGCCTCGTCGAGCACGAGGACGCTCGGCTGACGGTAGAGCGCACGGGCGAGGCCCAGGCGCTGTCGTTGGCCGCCCGACAGACGAATGCCACGCTCGCCGACCGGCGTGTCGAGGCCTTCCGGGAGGTCGGCCAGGAGCTGGTCCAGCTGGGCCATGGACACGACCCGGGCGATGCGCTCCCGGTCGACATCCGCCTCGGACACGCCGTAGGCGATGTTCGCGGCGACGGTGTCGTTGGTGAGGAAGACGTCCTGGGGCACGACGCCGAGCCCGGCATACCACCCGGCCAGGTCATCGCCGATCGAGCGCCCGCCGCACCGGATGGAGCCATGGGTCGGCTCGAGCAGGCCCAGCACCAGGTCGATGAGCGTGCTCTTGCCGGCGCCGCTGGAGCCGACGAAGGCGACGGTCGTGTTCTGACGGATCGTCGTGGTCAGCCCGTGCAAGGTGTCGCTGTCCGCGTCCGTGAACCGGAACGCGACATCACGCACCTCGATGTCGCCGGCGAACCGCGTCCGCGAGACCGGGAGCTCGACATGTGACGGCGTCGAGTCCAGGTCATCTCGCGCGTCGAGGACAAGATCCAGACCGATCCGGTTGGCACGGATGATGGCCAGGGTGGCCGTGACCCGGTTGAGCGTGGGCAGTGCACGAAGGGAGGCGGCCCCGAAGACCGCGAGGATCCCGAGCGCTTCCGCTGGCGTGTTGCGGGAGAAGAGCACGAAGCCCAGGACGCCGATGGCGGCAACGAAACAGATCTCGAGCAGGTACCGCGGAAGCTCGGAGAGGATGAGGAGCTGTCGCTGTGCGCGTGCCTGACGCTGCCTGACCACCCGGAACCGGTGGGCCAGCGCTCCTGCGGTCGAGGTCAGGCGCGCCTCACGGAACCCGTTCAGCGCCGGGATGAGCAGGGACCACGCCTGGAGCCCGGTCTCTGCGACCGTGTCCCCGATCCGCGCGTGGAACGGTCGCATCGCGCGTTGCGTCACCCAGACGACGACGCCGAACATCGCCCCCGCCAGCAGCATGACGCCGGGGGACGCGACGGCGAGCACGACGACGATCGCGGCGAGCAGCAGCAGGTCGGACATCATGCCGACCACGCCGAGCAGCACGCCCGAGGACTGCAGCGTCGCCTCGTTGATCACCCGGTAGATCTCCGGGAGGTTCCGCATCCGGTGCGCAGCGAACGGACTCAGGACATACCTGCGCAGCAGCGCCGACGACGCGTCGGCCGACACGCGGGTCGTCCTGCCCAGGAGCCACCATCGGAAGCCGATGGTCGCGACGCTCTTGCCGACGAATGCGACAACGATGAGACCGGCCACGACCGGGATCAGGGTCTGCGGGTCATGGGACCCGATCACGTTGCCGACGGCCGTGACCGCCGCGCCCTGCTCGCCACCGTTCGTGGTGAACAGCTGCATCAGGGGCAGCATGGCGGCGACCCCGAGGGTGTCGAGCAGCGCCAAGGCCACCGAGCCGACGACGACCGAGACGAGCCACCGACGCGATGTGACGCCCGCGAGCTCCAGGTAGGCCTCGAGCTGCGGCCGCAGCGACCGGTGGGTGCTTGCCTGCGTCATCGTCGGCTCCGTTCGTAGGCATCGGCGATCGCGTGGCACATCGCAGAGACGGTCCAGTCGGGCAGGCCCGCGTCGAGGGTGACGGCGCGCACGATGGCGTCCGCGACCGAGACGGTGTCGTTCGGGTCCACCAACGACTCAGCCGTGAGGATCTCGGGGTTGCCGCCGACGTTCGCTGCCACGACGCCGATGCCGGCAGCAGCGGCGTCCAGGAGGGAGTAGGAGCAGTTCTCCCACATCGACAGCTGCACGAGGACGTCGGCATCACGCATGGAGAGCTCCGGGTCGAGGAGCCCGGGCATCGACACCGCGTCACCGACACCGAGCCGCACCGACAGAGCGCGCAGCGCGTCATGGAGCGGACCTTCGCCCCCGATGGTGAGGCGTGCGTCAGGCCGTTCCGCCCGGAGGAGCGCGAAGGCCTCGACGAGCCGGTCGATCCGTTTCTCCGGGGCGAGACGGGACAGCGACAGCACCCGGGGACCGGCTCCGCCGCCGCCCCGCACGCGGCGGCCCTTCGGAACGTCGACGCCGTTGCGGATCACCTCGATGTGGCTTGTCGCGTGCCACCTGTCGACCATCGCTAGACGCGTCGCCTCGGACACGGCGATGGCGCCGTCGAAGCGGCGCAGCCGCAGCCGGTGAGCCCGCGCCATCAGCCCCGAGTGCACCCGCGAGCGGTGATAGATGCCGTCATCGCCCGCGATGCCGTGCTCGGTCGTGAACCGCCGCACCTGCCCTGGCAGCGGCGTCGCCGCCAGCACGATGTCGGCGTAGGCGAGGTGCGAGTGGACGACCGCCGGTCGCTGGGCCAGCACCGTATGCCGCAGCGTGCGCACCGACCTGACCAGCCCTGCCGTGGGTCCGATCGGACCCGTCGTGACCCGGGCACCCGCGGCCCGCAGCCGCTGGGCGAGAGGCCCCTCGGGGCACAGCACGCTGACCCGGTGCCGGGGTATGCCGTGGGTGGCCACGTCGAGAACGTGCCGAGCGACGCCGCCGAGCTCGGCAACGGGAACCACCCAGAGCGCCTCGCCGGCATACGTCGTGCGCGTCACAGCCATTGCTCCAGCCGGTCGAGGGCCACCCAGAAGCCCTCGCCGTTGTTGACATGGCCCTGCCAGATCTCCGGGATGAACGGCACGTCGGGGGCGACGCGGTCGAGCTGGGCGGCGAACGCCGGCCAGTCGATCTCGCCGTCGCCGACCTGCACGCCCTCGCCGTCGACGCCTCGCGCGTCGACGAGGTGCAGATGTGCGGTGTGCGGGGCCAGGAGCTCGACCGCCTCGGAGAAGGACTGGCCCAGGAATGTCGTCGCCAGCTTGGTGTGTGAGGCGTCGAGGCACAGCATCGTGGCTGTCGCCGCGGCGAACTCGGCGGTGTCGCGCGGGTCGAGGAACAGGTTGTGGAACTGCTGCCCACCCATCAGCCACGGGTAGGGCGGAAGGGTCTGCGCCGCGATGCGCACCCCGCTGGTGTCCAGACGACCGAGGGCCTCGGCGATGCGGTCGTACTTGGCGGCCCGAAAGGCCGGGTCCACATGGCCGGTGCGGGTGAACCCGCCCATCGTCACGACCATGAGGGGGTCGTCCTTGGGGCTGAACCACGGCGTCAGCGACCGTGTGATCCCGATCGTGCGCTGCACCTCGGCGATCGAGCGCTCCCAGACCGCGTCGTCGTGCGACGCGAGGTCGACGATGAAGTCGCCGGCGAAGAGGTCGGGCAGGTGCGTCGTGAAGTCGCAGTCGAGCTTGCGGTCGAAGACCTCATCGACGTCGAGGTCAAGATCCTTGTAGGAGAAGTGGAACTCGAGGAAGTCGGGGTTGGTGCCCTCGGTGAGGGAGGCGTAGTCGTGATAGCGCACCGGCAGTCCCCAGGGCCGCCGGAACGCGAAGTCGCGGCCAGTCGGCGTGACCTCACGGAGGTCGCCGTCGAAGAAGAAGTCGCCCTCGGCCAGGTCGCGGCGCAGCGTCCGGCCCAGGAGTGCTGGGAGAGCGTTCGGCTGCAGGCCACGTCCGGGACTCTTGACGGCCACATCGTCCGCGGCCAGCACGACCCCGGCCGCGAGCGGCCGGGCCGCCACGAGCGACTTCGCCAGCGTGACGCGGTTCATCAGCTCACCAGTGGACACCCCGCGGCTCTCGGCCGTGCCGATCGCCGACTCGACGTCACGGATCTCGTCGACCATGCGCCGGAACTCCGCGGGCACGAGCGACACCGTGTGGTCGTTGCCCTCCATGGTCCGGTCGACGGTGAAGTGCTTCTCGATGATCAGGGCCCCTTGCGCCACCGCGGCGACCGGCACGTGCCACCCCCGCTCGTGCCCGGAGTAGCCGACCGGGCACTGCCCGATCTCGGCGAGGCGCGACAGGTAGGCGAGGTTGAGGTCCTTGTACGGCGCGGGGTACGTCGACTGGCAGTGGAGCAGCGCGAAGGTGGCGGCTCGGTCCCGAAGCAGCCCCACCGTTTCGACGATCTCTCTCTCCCGCGACATGCCGGTGCTGAGGATGAGCGGCAGGCCCCGCCCCGCGGCATACGTGACGAGCGAATGGTTCGTCAGGTCGGCGGACGCGATCTTCAGGGCGGGTATGCCGTACGCGGCGAGGGCGTCGACGCTCGGCTCGTCCCACGGCGTGCAGAGCACGTCGATGTCCATGGCACGGCAGTGGTCGAACACCTCGAACAGCCGCTCGGCCGGCAGGGCGAAGCGACGCAGGAGGTCGAGGGTGTACTGGGCGCCGAGGTCTTCGCCGAGGGTCGCCGCGCCGCGCTGACGGTACAGCGCGTCGAGGTCCCGCAGCTGGAACTTCACCGCGTCGGCGCCGGCCTGGACGGCGAGGTCCACGAGGTGCTTGGCGAGCTCGACCGAGCCGTTGTGGTTGTTGCCGATCTCGGCGATGACCAGGGCCGGCCGGCCCTCGCCGACCTCATGACGCCCGATGCGCATCGTCGCGGCCCGGTTGACGGCGACGGCGAGCAGGTGACCGCGCTCGTCGACGAGGGGCACGTGGCTCACCCCGTCGGCCCCGAACTCTGCCGTGATCTCCGCGGGGCCGGCGGTGCTGGCCGCCGTACGGGGGTAAGGGTTCGCGACCTCGATGCACGACACGTCGAGGGAGGCGGTCGGGTTCGCGACGATCCAGCGACGGAAGTCGCCGTCGGACAGGGCTCCCCGAAGGACACCGTGCTCGTCGACGCAGAAGACGACGCGCTGCTGGTTGGCATTGATCTTGCCCAGGCCGACGATGATCGGGTCCTCGGCGAAGACGATGAACGGCGTGACGTTGCGCTCGATGATCATGACCTGGCTGCTCCCTGTTGGGCATGACCGTCGAGGTCGGCGAGGAGCTGCTCGGCGATGCGCAGGTCGACGAGCGTGTCGACGTCGACGCCCTCTACCTGGTCCATGACGAACAGCCCGGTGCGGCCACCGATCCGGTTGTGCTCGCGCTCGTAGACCTCGGTGCGGGTCAGGTAGAGCGAGCCGGTCTCGCGGTAGACACAGTCCTGTGGGCGCAGGTCCTGGCGGCGCGGCCGGGCGCCGACGGCATACTCGGCCGAGGCCGGGTCGGCAGCGCGCTCACCCAGCCGCCACAGGAACGGCGTCTCGGGCACCACGCCGACCAGGGAGTCCACCCCCGTCTCGGAGAACTGGGCCAGGGCACGGTCGATGGTCCCGGTCAGACGGACCGGCGAGGTCGCCTGCAGCAGCAGCACGGCGTCGGGCCATCGCCCCCGTGCAGCCAGCTCGGCGATCGTGTGGAGCACGACCGGCTCGGTCGGTGTGTCGTCGCGGGCGAGCTCCGCGGGCCGCAGGAACGGCACGTCGGCACCGGCCGCGCGGGCGAGGACGGCCAGATCGGGGTCGTCGGTGGACACCACGACATCGAGGCCGGCTTGCGCGGCACAGGCCTGCTCGACCGTCCACGCGAGCAGCGGCTTGCCGGCCACCATGCGGGCGTTCTTGCGGGGCACGCCCTTCGAGCCGCCGCGCACCGGGATCACACACAGGACGTTCAACTTCTTCCCTCCACGATGGCAGAGACGCGCCGGGCGACCGCCTGTGACGGACACACGACCGGGACCGGCGGCGGCGCGGTCGGCGCGCCGCCCCAGAATGCGAGGCCATAGCGCTCCCAGAGGTCGCGGACCCAGTGCGGCGGAGAGGCGCAGGTGACCCACGCGGGCAGGCCCATCGCCGCTGCCTCGAGGACACCCGTCGAGAAGATCGACACGACCGGGTGCCGCTGGTCGCGAAGGGGGCCGGGCTGGGCGAGCCGGATCCCGGCGCGGCGCCACCGCTGGTGCTGGAGCCGAGAGCGGATGTCGGTCTCGGCGGGGTGTGGCCGGTAGGCGGCCCCGGTCTCCCGGCAGAACCGTGCCGCGGTGACGGCCGAGATGCGCCGGGACAGCTCGGCGCCGTGGAGCTGCCCGAGGAACACCGGAGGTGCGCCGGCGTCCACCTGCACGCCGACCTGGGCGGCATCCCACAGCAGCTGGCTGCCGATGGGCTCAAGGTCCACATCGGATCGACCGGATGCCCAGAACCGGCCATCGGCGTCGCTGAAGGCCAGCACGTGAGAGTCACGTGGAAGCGGTGGCGCGTAGGGCGTGAGCAGTCCGTGCTGCACGACGACGAACGTCGCGCCGAGCTGCCGGGACCAGTCATAGGCAGCGGCTCCCGCGGGCAGGAAGTGGCCCGTGGCCACCACCGCACGGATGCCGCGCAGCTGAGTCGGAAGTGTGCGCGTCGCGTCCAGCCGGTGGACCACCCACCGGCCCGGGAGCACCCGTGAGACGTCGCCCACCGCGAGGACGGCGACCGGGGCCTCGCCGAGGTGGTGGATCGGTGCCGCGAGCGAGGCCACCGCGGTCGGCGTGGTCGCGTCGATCGCGAACAGCGCGGCCGGCTCCTGTCCCCGGGTCAGCAGGACCAGCTCGGGCGGAGGGGTCCGGCGGATTGCGGCCCTGGCGGCGCGGATCCGGCTGCGGCTGCGCTGCCAGCGTCGCCACTCGTCGATATCCGCGGGGATCATCAGGCCCATCGCCGCGCGACCTCCGCCATCCGGTGCACGAGGGTGTGCTCGGCGAGCGTTCGCCTCCGGCCGGCTTCACGAACCGACGTGGCCCATGCCGGCTCCCGCTGAGCACGAGCGAGGTGCTCGACGAGCTCGTCGTCGCTGGTGAAGACGAGGGTCTCGCTCCCGATGTCGTAGTGCTCCGCGACGTCGGGGCGGTCGACGAGCGACAAGGCGCCGACGCCGGGGGCCTCGAACGTCCGCATCGACAAGCCGTCGTGTCCCTGGCCATGGATGTTCAGCGTTGCCAGACCGCCGGCCATGACGCCGTAGTAGTCCGTTCGCGACAGGTCACGGTGGGCCGCCAGGCCGGACCCCCGGTACTTCCCCGTGCGCACGACGTCCCAGGGGTGCCGCGACCACTCACGCCCGTATGCCGCCACCGGAAGCCCTCTGGACGCGACCTGTCGCAGGACGCGCTCGCGCTCGGGATAGCGGGCGCCGACGAAGGTCACGGCAGGGCTGGGGTGGGGCGTGAAGGAGGTGAGCGAGTCGAACCCATCCGGCAGGAAGCCTGCCTCCACGCCGGCGTCCCGGAGGCTGGCGACATCGCGCCTGCTGTAGCTGACCGTGGAGCCGAGATCGCGAAGCCGGTCGAGGCGGTAGCTCATGCGGCTGAGCTCGTCGTAGAGCCACACGACGACGCGAGCTCCCGAGTCCTGCAACGCCTCCCACCACGCGTCGCCGAGCCGGTCGCCCTTGACCACGAGGACGGCGGAGGGGCGCGAGTCACGAAGGGCGGCGACGGCGCGCTCGGTGATCCGGCTCTGCACCCCGGCGCGTAGCCCGCATCCAGGGAGCCGGTGTGCCAAGGCGTTCCGCGCGTCGGCGACGAGCCCCCCTCCTGTGTCGTAGCAGTGCGCGACGACCTCGTGACCGAGCGCCTCGAGGGCGGCGGCCATCGCCGCCCAGTACCCGTGGAACGCGGGACTGACGACAAGGACCCGGTGCTTCGCCTGAGCCGTCACCGGGCAGCGCTGCCGTTCGGCCAGAGGTAGCCGAGCTCCTGGGCGAGGACGCCGCGGGCGTCGACGTCGCGACCGGCCAGCTGGCGCGCGCCGTTGACGACGGCGTTGACCAGCGATGCCGCGGTCAGCGATGCGCGGAGCCGGCGTGGGTGCTCGTGCCACTTCTGGGCGTACCGGAGGCGCGAGGCCACGAGCCAGGGGCGCCGGTGGTCATCGCCGGACGAGCCGCCGCCGGCATGCGTGGCCGTGACGGTGCCGACGAACACCGACGGGATGCCGTGGCGCCGGAGCCGGCGCTGGAGATCGACCTCCTCGCAGTTCATGTGAAAGCCCTCGTCGAACCCGCCGATGTCGAGGAAGGCGGCGGTCGGCAGCAGCAGCGCTGCCCCGACGAGCCAGTCGACGGGCCGGACCGCTCCGACGACGCACCGCGTGTCGTGACCGACCGCCTCGTGCATGAGCCGGGCCGACCGGAACCGGGCCAGGGGGGTGAGCCACTCGACGACCTGGTGACCGGTCGTCGGGTCGTGCCGACCAGCCCACTGGGTCTGCCCGCCGAGGCCGACGAGGGCCGGGCCCACGACGGCGGGCTGCCACGCGAGTGCGGCTCGGCACAGGTCGGCGACGAACGTCGGTTGGATCGACACGTCGCTGTTGAGGATGAGCAACAGGGGGTGGCGCGCCGCAGCGGCGCCGGCGTTGACGGCGGCACCGAACCCACCGTTGGCCCCGCGACGCACGAGGACGACGCGTTCGTCGTCGGGGTACGGCGTCGGCGAGGCGTCGTCGACGACGACGACCTCGAGGTCGGCCACGTCCCGCTGGGCGGCCAGCTGCGACACGAGCGCGAGCGCGTGGGTCGGGTCGCCGTAGTGCGGCACGACCACCGAGACGGCTTCGGTGTGGCTCATGAGGCCAGCTCCTCCGCGAGCCGCGAGCGCGACGGTCCGCCGGCCGCACCCAGCGCCGGCAGGATCACGCGCAACAGGTCCTCGATCTCCCCGGCCGCCCGGCGCGCGGCCTCCGCGCCGAGGCCGTACGGGTCCGGGAAGTCGTCGTCCGGGCCGTATGCCGCGCGGTCGTGAGCGAGGAAGCCGAGCGGCTCGCCGTGCCTCGGGCGGTCGGCGAGGATTCGAGCCGCCCGGCGGACCGTGAAGGTGCAGCGGACTGCGGCCGGATGCTGCGCCAGCACCCAGGCGCGCTGGGCAGCCTCGAAGGTGAGGACGAGGTCGGCGTCCCGGACCAGGTGCGCCGACAGCTGGCGTGCCCGATGGGCGGAAGTATCCACGCGGCGGTGGCTGAGAGCCTCGGCCATGACCGGGTCGATCGGATGGTCGACGAGGGCCGACACGCCCGCGCTGTCGACGGTCCAGCCGGTCGCCGCGGGCGCCATCGCTCGGGCGAGCGCCGCCGCGCCGGCCGACCGGGCGATGTTGGCCTGGCACACGAACAGGAGCCTCACGAGACCGCCGCTCGCTCGCGGCGCTCGGCACGAGTCGATGGCGCGCGCCGGCGGCCCTTGGGCTTGGTCAGGTCGGGCTGTCGGGTGTAGTAGCTCCGGCTCTTGCGGTAGTAGTAGCCGCCTTCACCCTCGCGTGGCGACACGAGGTTCATCACGACACCGAGGACTCGGGAGCTGACCTGGTCGAGGATGCGCCGGGCGGCCTGGAGCTCCGGCTTCCTGGTGCGACCGCTGGCGGCGACGAGCACGACGCCGTCCACGACGACACTGATGAGCGCCGCGTCCGTCACCGGCAGCAACGGCGGTGCGTCGACGATCACGCAGTAGTCCTGGCTCAGCTCCTTGACCAGAGTGCGCATGGCCTCGGAGCCGAGCATCTCGGACGGGTTCGGCGGGATGCGCCCGGATGGCAGGGCGAAAAGTCCGGGCCAGTCGGTGCCCTGGATCGCATCGGTGACCGGCACCTGAGAGCTGAGTACCTCACTGAGGCCCACGGTGCTGTCGATGCCGAGCATCGAGGTCACCGACGGGCGACGCAGGTCCCCGTCTACCAGCAGCGTCGGCTGCCCGGACTCCGCCATCGCCTTGGCGAGCGCGGCAGAGATCGTCGACTTCCCCTCGCTCTGGTTGGCGCTGGTGACGGCGATGCTCTGCACCTCCTTGTCCACGCTCGAGAAGCGCAGCCCGGTGCGCACCTGACGGATGGCCTCCTGGGCCAGCACGTCCGTCGTCGTGATGCCCCGGGAGCTTCCTCTGCGCTTGCCGAGCTTCGGCACCCGTCCGAGGATTCCTGACCCGACGAGCAGGTTGACGTCGTCGTCAGGCCGGAGGCGGACGTCGAGAGCACGACGCAGGAACACCCACAGATAGCCCGCGACGAGGCCCGCGGCGGCGCCGACGAGCAGGTTGCGCTTCCACTTCGGGGTGCTGGGCGAGGTCGGCTCGCCGGCGTTCTCGAGTGGCACGACCCGGATCGTCACCGCGGTCGCCCTGGAGCCCTTCGACTCGATGTCGTCGATGACCGCGGCCAAGGCCTCGAGAGCGCCGTTGGACAGTGCGACGGCCGCTGCCGGAGTCGAGGCCGAGGCGCTCACCTCGATGAGCGTGCTCCCCGGCACGAGGGCGGCGCTCAGGCGCCCCGCGAGCGGTTGGCCCCCGCTGTCGACCTTCGGGTTCTCGCGGATCTTGTCCAGCACCGGCCGGCTCGAGATGAGGGGAAGGTAGGAGTTGGCCCGGGCGATGGCGTCGTCGGAGCCGCCGATCACCCCGGCCTGGTCCGGCGCGATGAACCCGGTGGACTGGGCCTCGTAGGTCGGTGGCGTCGCCGCCGAGACCCCGGCCATGGCCGCGATGCCGAGCACGACGGCGACCAAGAGGGCTCGCCAGCTTCTCCGGGTGAGCGTGACGAAGTCGATGACGGTCACAGTGACTGTGCCTCTCCTTGCTGTGACATCGGGCGTGCAACTCCAGGCCGACCCGTCACATCCCGCGCGATCAATCCGTAGTCACACGTGTGACAACTCTGCGAGAATAGTAGCCGTGCCTGCGACCGATGTCAGCCGACTCAGGACTGATGCGCCACCGAGCGACGCCCTGACGCGCGTCGCCGGGCGGCTGATCCCGGCCCAGCACTCGGCGCGGATCAGCGATGCGCTGCTGATGGGACTGCTCGTCGTTCGCGTCGGGGCCGCTGGGCTGCCGGTCCCGACGGGGCAGGCCGCCGTCATCGCTCTCGTCTGTCTTGCTCTGTGCCGCCGCCCGACCCGGTCGCTGCGCCCCGTCCAGTGGTTTCCCGTGACCACCGCGGCGCTGCTCTGCTTCGCCGCCGCGGAGTCGTGGTCCAACGGAGCCGACTTCACGCGCCGGCTGACCAACATCGCGGTGCTGCTCGTCATGGCGGGGTTCCTCGCGAGCGGACGCATCGACATCGGGTCCGCCCTCAAGGGGCTGCTCGTCGCGGCCGGCCTCAACGTCGCCCTCTTCTATGCCGGCGTCGCCCCGGACGAGTACGCCGGCAAGCTGACCGGCTTCCTCCAGGACAAGAACGCCAGCGGGCTGTTCTATGCCGTCGTGCCGCTGCTCGCGACCATGGTCGCCCGCCGCCCGTGGCAGCGAGTCGCGATCCTGCTGGGCGGTGCCGCCTGCCTGGTCGGCACTGACTCGCGCACGAGCATGGCGGCATACCTCGTCGGGATCGTGTGGCTCACCGTGGCTCCCTGGCTGCGGCGCCCGGGGCGCATCGTGCTCGGCGTCGCGCTTGCGCTCGCCTTCGCCTATGCGAACAGCAACCTCGCCGAGGTCGGCCACTACGCCGACGACCGGTCGGGCTCTGACGCCCTGCGCTCACGAATCGATCTCGCCGCTTCGCTGAAGGCGGCCGGTGCACCCTGGTACGGCCGCGGGCTCGGCCAGGCGGTCGTCGAGCTCGAGGGCAGCCAATGGTTCTTCCACAACTCGTACGACGCCCTGCGAGTCGAGGGGGGCGTCGTGATGCTTGTCGCCGTCATCGCGATCTACGCCTTCAGCTCCCTCGGCCTCTCACGACGCGACGCCGGCAGGATCGACCGGGACGGGGCCGTGGTCGGCGCGGCGGCCCTGGTCGTCCTCTGCTGTGCGACCCGGCTCGGCGAGGTCTTCTTCGCACCGACCAGCCTTGTCGTGGTCGGCATCGGGCTCGCTCGCCTCGCCGGCCAGTCTCCTTGGAGACCGCCCTGGGCGGCGGCACCACGACCAGGAAAGGGCGGATGACCGAATGGCCACCCGCCCTCCCGTCATGTACTTCCGCTAGGCCGGCACGGTCTGGGGGCGCAGACGCTCTCGGGACGGCATACCCAGCTCGCGCAGGACGGTCGCCACGCGGTCCAGGCCTGCGTCGGGTGAGTAGCGCGCCGCCCACCGCTCGAACCGCTGCTCCGTGGCAGTGCTCAACCGTCCTTCATGCAGACCCGCGAGCACGGAGGCGAGCCTCGTCGCATCGCCGGCAGGGACGACCAAAGACCGATCTCCCACCACCTCGGGCAGCGCACCGGCGTCGCTGACGACCACAGGGACCCGCGCCGCCATCGCCTCGGCCGCGACCAGCCCGAAGGACTCCTTGACCAGCGACGGGACCACGAGCACGTCGACCCTGCCGAGGAAGTCCCCCGGATCGACCCAGCCCAGCCGCTCGACGAGGTGGGCGACCGGCACGAGCGAACGCTCGACGGCGTCGCGCTCGACGGCGTCGACGAACCGCGGCGCGCCGCCGAGCACGAGGCGGAACCGTCCAGGGGCACGCCGGTCGAGAAGCGTCATCGCCTCCGCCAGGACCTGCACGCCCTTGTCGAGGGACAGCCGGCCGAGGAAGCCCACCTTCAGCTGATCGGACCGCGGCCGCACTCCACGAGTGCCGGCGATCGGGCCCGTCCAGTTGGGCAGGACCCGCGCGCCCGGCACCGACCGGAGCATCGACTCCGACGGCACGAGCGTGTCGAGAGCACCCCAGCGAGCCGTGGCGGTGGCCAGTCGGCGGATAGTGCTGCCGGGCTCCTGGTGCAGATGGACGATCCGGCCCGGGTGGCCACTCGTGGCCACCGCGGGCACGAGCCCGTTGCACCAGAGGACGCCCTGTCGCTCGCGTCGGTCCCACCGTCGCAACGCGCGCATCCACGCGCGCCGGCCCGATGCGGGCAGCCGCACGGTGGGAAGGCCTTTCGCCTCCGCGGCGCGAGCAAGGTCGTCCGGGCCGGTCGGCGCCACGACGGTCACATCGACCGCGAGCCGATCGAGCGCGTGAGCGATCTGGAGCAGCATGACCTCGCCGCCGCCGATGTCGCCGTTGTTCGTCGCGAGGGTCACCTTGGGCGCCTGGGTCCGCGGTCGGACACCACGATGGATGGCTGGGTCGGCGTGCATGCCGTGCCTCCTGCTGGCTGGATCACACGTGTGACAGCTTTCGTCACACGTGTGGGTAGACGCAGGACTGGACCGGTTGTGACGCGAGTGGGACTGCGATCAGTCCCTTGTGGGCCGCCTGCGGTGGCGGCGGGAGTGCGGGCTCAGGCCCGATCGTCCTCGGAGCCGGTATCGCGGGAACCCTTGCGCCGCCGCTGAACCCGCTCGGCAACGGCGTCGAACGACTCGGTCCGCGCCGGATGGCCCGTCGCGTCCTCGAGCGTGCTGACCGCATCCGTGTGCATCGCACCGGCACCTGAGCCGACGCGGCGGGTGGTGCCCGCCGCCGTCCTGCGAGAGTGCCGACGAGTCGGGGCGCGGCCGGGCTCGGCGGTCCCCGCGGCTTCCGGCACGCGCATCGCGCTCGCCGCTGCATCGTGGTCGAGCTCGGTGCCTGGGAGGAGGACGTAGTCGGGCCGCGGCATGGCGACGGAACGGCCCGCGACGATGTCGACCGCGGCAGCGACGATCTGGCGACCGAGCGTGGCCGGGTCGAAGCCGACCAGGCTGTACGGCAAGGCGGCCGCGCCGGGCGAAGGCCTGGCCCCCACGGCCACGAGGGCCGGCTGGGGAGCCACGCCCGCCTCCATCACGGCCAGGCGGATCGCGCATGAGAGCTGTTCGTCGAGGGCGAAGACGCCGACGCGCCCCTCCCGGCCGGACCGCGACCGCATCCACTCACCGATGGCCGCCCCGTCGGGTGTGGCTGCAACGACCCGGACGGGCCGAGGCGAAACGGCCTCGCGGAAGGCCTCGACGAGGCCCTGCTCCGGACCGGGGAGCCGGTCTGTTCGAGTCACGACCACCACCTCGTCGGCTCCCAGAGTGGTCAGGCGTTCGGCCGCTAGTCGCGCGACGAGTCCAGGGCGGTAGTCGACGCCATGGGCGCCCCAACCGTCCTCGGCGCCGAGCCGGACCACCGCCTTGACCCCGGCGGTGAGCAGGATCTGGGTCGCATCCTTCGGCAGCGAGTCTGCCGTCGCGATGAGGACCTCGGGGCGAAGCTGTGCCCACTCCCGCGCGGCGGCTGTCCCACTGGTCGACCGGGAGCCGTGGATGAGCACCTGCCGGCCGTGCAGGTCGGCGCCCTCGATCACCCCGCCGAGGAACGCCTCGGACGTCGCGTCGAAGGGAACGGCCGCCAGGGGAAGCAGGATCGTCTTCGATGCGCCGGCGCGGAGCTGGCTCGCCGCGGCGTTGGGCGCGTAGCCGAGCTCGGCGGCGGCGTCCAGGACGCGTTGTTTCGTCGCCGCAGTGATGCGGCTCGTCTGGGGGTCGTTGAGCACGATGGACACCGTCGACCGGTCCACGCCGGCCAGACGCGCCACGTCGTGGCTCGTCGGCGAGCTCCGCTGCCCCATCGCGCCCCTTTCCGGTCCGGACTCTATGGCATCACGACCGCGACCGGCTCGACGCGGAGGAGGACGTTGTTGGCGACGGCTTCACGCACGAACTCGCCTACGAGACTGCTGGCGTCCGGGTGTGGCCCGTGGGCCCGCACGGCCGCCTCGACCAGCTCCTCGAGAGTCGCGGCCTCGCTTGCCGCGAGCCAGACGGACGCTCCGAGGCCCGTGAGACGGACCGGCTGGGGCCCGAGGAGCAGCAGCACCTCACCGTCGACCTCGACAGCGTCGGACCATGGTGCCCGGACGAAACGGTCCGCAGCATCGGCCTCGGCGCAGGTCGGGGACGCATCGTGCCTGGTCGGATGCCACGCAGTGTCGTCGGTGGGCGGGTGCGTGAGGTACTCCTGCACGATCCGTCGCTCGGCGTCCTCCCCGTGACGAGGGTCCAGAACGTCGGCGACCACGTCGCGGCACGAGGCGATCTCTGAGTAACGAAGCTCGAACGGTCCGCCACCGCGGACGGCCGCCTGCGCGAGGCGCTCGAGCGGGCGGTCGAGAAGCCAGACCGACGAAGACTGCTGCACGAGGTCGAGCAGCGCGTCGACCAGCCCGAGTCTGCGCAGCATCGGCGCCGCCACAGCCACGTCCCGGCGTAGCAGGAGCACGGCTGCGAGACCGGGGCCACGTGCCGGGGTCGGCGCAAGTCCCAGCTCGTCGGGAGCCCACTCGTCCTTGTCGCCGGGCCGGTCGCCGGCCACGACGGAGATCGGCTTCGGGTAGGAGCTGAGCCGCAGGTCGGGCTCGATGACGACCAGCTCGTCGGAGAGGTAGCCGAAATGCCTCCCGAGCGTCCGCGCAGCCGTGGACTTCCCGGTCCCGGACGGTGCTGCGAGCACGACGGCCCGATCGCCATCGGCCGAGGCCACACCGGCGGCGTGCAGCAGCACCGCCGAGCCGGCACGACGCAGGATCGTCAGACGAGTCAGCGCGCGGGAGAACGCGTAGGGAAAGGCGGCGCGGTCGGTGGGTGCCACGATGCGCTCCACCCCGGGCGGGACGGCATACGCCCAGTCGCCGGGCACGACCTGGACCACTGGCTCGTCGCCGCCCGGGACGACGCAGGAGCGCCACCACAGGTGGACGACCATGCCGGCCAGCGCGGACCCCGTCTCGTCGCCGTAGGCGGACAGGTCGACGAGCCAGCGAACGCCGGCGAGGTCGAGCGCGACCGAGGTCGTGCCAGGACTCTGGTGGGGTGACATGTACGAGGCTCCATGAGGGCGGCTGCGGGCGAACGGGCCCGCAAAGGCATGGACGCAGCCAAACGATGCCTACACTGTGTTGCGGCTATTCACACGAGTGACTGTTGTGGAGATGCTACGCCCTCGCGATCGCAGCCGACCCGAGACCGACCCGAGAACAGGCCCGTCATGAGCACGACCCCAGTCCCGCTGTGGGCCACGGTTCGGCTGACGCACGCGCAGCTCCAGGCCGTCGCCGACGAGGTGGGCGTCGACCTGATCCATCTCAAGGGCCCGGCGCAGAGCGAGGAGCTCGGGCTGGCGCCGCGCGACTCCACCGACGCGGACGTGCTCGTGCGGCCGGCCCATCTGGAGCGATTCCTGGCCGGTCTGGAACGACACGGCTGGAGCCTCTACACCGGTTTCGCGGAGGGATCCAGCTTCGAGCACGCGGCCAACTACCGCCACCCCGTCTGGACCTTCGCCGACGTGCACCGCCGCCTCCCCGGTCCGACCCGACGGGCCGACGAGGTGTTCCAGCGGCTGTGGGCTAGCCGGCAGCCACTGCTGATCGCGGCGCGCCGGTGCTGGGTCCCCGATCTGACGGGCCAGGTGCTCGTGCTCACCCTCCACGCTGCGCGGTCACACGGTCGCGAGGTGCCGGCGGCCTGGGCGGCCTCGCCGGCAGCGCGCCAACGGGCGGTGCGGGTCCTGGCCCGCGACCTCGGAGCAGAGGTCGCGCTCGCTGCCGCCGTCGGTGAGCTCGAGCGGTTCGCCGGCACCCCCGAGCACGACCTGTGGCAGTGGTGGTCCGGCACGACGTCCGCGGACGAACGCCTCGCCGAATGGGCCGCCCGATGGAGGTCAGCCCGCTCCCTCCGGGAGCGCGGGACGGTCCTGCGCCGACTGGTCGTCGTCAACCGCACCCATCTCGAGCTTCGGCTCGGACACGCGCCCAGCAGCCGCGAGCTGGCCGCTGCGTATGCCGTCCGCGCCCGCAGCGGTGCGCGTGCCCTGTTCAGCCGCCTGGTCATCCGCCGCGCCGACCGTCTGCGTCGAGGAGATGGCGATGCCTGAGCGGTACCGGTGCGCGCCCGACGTCGCGTGGGTCGACGGCACCGAGGTCGGCTACCCGTCGGCGGTGGCCTGGGTGACGCTCGTTCCGGACGGTTCGGCGGTGGCCCTGGAAGGGCCCGCCTGGCTGGTGTGGGTCGCCCTCACGGAGTCGGCACAGGGCGCGACCGCGGCTGAGATCGTCGAACGGGTCCAGCGGATGCGCGGCACGGACGAGACGACGGACGGCTCGGATGGTGTGGCCGACACGGTCGTTGCCGAGGACGTCGTGGCGTTCCTCCACCACCTGGCCGAGGCCGGGCTCGTCGAGGGCGAGTAGCTCCGACCGTTGCTCGCCGTATGGATGCACCCTCTCGCGTCATATGACGACCGGTGGTGCGTCTCATTCACACGTGTGAGTCCTCGCATCCTCCCGGGTGACATCGGCTGGTGCGAGCGGCCACACAGTCCGTTCAAGCGCCCCCAGGGGAGGGCCGGTCACGAGAGCAGTGAGATGACGATCGACACGGGACGGGCGAAACCGAGCGCGGCGGGGGCCGCCGAGCAGGCCTCGGCAGGCACGGTCCCGCCCCATCCCGTGAACCCCGAGTGGCGGACCCGGCTCACGCGTCGCATCCGGTTCACCGACTCCCTCGTGGTGGGCGCGGCCGTCTTTGCCGTGCAGCTGGGCTGGCTCGGCTCGTTCGGCGCCCCGGTCTCGATGCGCGAGGACAGCCACATCCGAGGGCTCTCGTACACGCTCGTGTCAGTGGTGCTGGCGCTGGCGTGGCTCTGGACCCTGGGCCTCGCGGAGTCGCGCGGCGACCGCGTCGTCGGCGCCGGCTCGACGGAGTACCGCAAGGTCGTCGACGCGAGCTTCCGGGTGTTCGGCGGGGTCGCCATCATCGCGTTCCTGCTCCATGTCGACGTCGCGCGCGGCTACCTGCTCAGCTCGCTGCCCCTGGGCCTCGCGCTCCTGCTCTCGTCCCGGTGGATGTGGCGCCGGTGGCTCGTCCGGCAACGCCGGGCTGGGCGCTACAGCGCCCGCGTCGTCCTCGTGGGGTCGGCACGCTCGGTCGCGCAGATCGCGAGCGAGCTGGGCCGGGCTCCCGAGTCCGGCTATGTCGTCGTGGCCGCCTGCCTCACCTCCGATATCCGCGAAGGTCGCGTGCCAGGGACGTCGATACCGGTGCTCGGCAGCGTGGACGACGTCGACGTGGTCATGGCCGTCAGCGGCGCCGACACGGTGGCCGTCACGAGTACCGACGAGCTGCCACCGCTGAAGGTCAAGCAGATCTCCTGGGCGCTCGAGTCCGGGCAGCAGCACCTCGTCCTCGCACCGAGCATCGTCGACATCGCCGGTCCCCGGATCCACACGCGTCCCGTGGCCGGGCTGCCGCTGATCCACGTCGAGACACCGCGCATGACGTACGGTCAGCGCTTCGCCAAGCGGACCACCGACATCGTCTGCAGCGCGGTCGGGCTCCTCCTCATCAGCCCGCTCCTGCTCGTTCTCGCCATCCTCGTGAGGCGGTCGGGGCCGGGCCCGATCCTGTTCCGGCAGACGAGAGTCGGGCTGGATGGAGAAACCTTCCAGATGCTCAAGTTCCGGTCCATGGTCGACAAGGCCCAGGACCTGCTGCCCTCGCTGCTCGATGTCGAGCGCGACTCGGGCAACGTGGTCCTCTTCAAGATGAGGGACGACCCTCGGGTCACCGGGATCGGCCGGGTCATGCGCCGCTTCAGCCTCGACGAGCTGCCGCAGCTGCTGAACGTCCTCGCGGGCACCATGTCCCTTGTCGGGCCTCGTCCACCGCTGCAGTCCGAGGTCGACACCTACGACGACCACGTCCACCGGCGTTTCCTCGTCAAGCCCGGCATGACCGGGCTGTGGCAGGTCAGTGGACGATCGTCCCTGTCGTGGGACGAGTCCGTGCGCCTGGACCTGTCCTACGTCGAGAACTACTCCCTCGTCGGCGACCTGCTCATCCTCGGCCGGACCGTCAGGGCCGTCGCCGCCCCGGGCGAGACCGCTCATTGAGCGGCGAGTGCAGGGGAATGACGATCCTGGTCCACCGAAGGTCGGGGAGCATGCCCAGATCCCAAGATGGCGATGCATCTCGCGACACAGTGGGCTCGCTTGCGCGTCCCAGTTACCGGAGGGCGACTCGACGCTGCACAGCAGGGCAGCGGTGGTCGCACGTGTGAAGACGCTTGGGCATGATCGACGGGTCAGGCCCGCGTCGCACGTCTGCAAGCCATCGATGTGGAGGGACTCATGAGCGACCCGATGTCGCACGAACCAACGAACGAAAGCGCTGAGCGCGGACAGCAGGGCCTTGGGGCCGCCAAGATCACGCGGAGGACGGTCGCGGCCGGTATCGCCTGGACCGTGCCTGCGCTGGTCCTGGCACCGGCCGCCCAGGCGGCCACCTGCAGCATCGGGACACTGGTGACGAAGTTCGCCCAGGCCAGTGGCTCCGCGTCGGATGTGGTGACGTTCGCGATTCCGGCCGGTGCCGCCTGTATCGAGTACACGATCTGGGGTGGCGGCGGACGGGGCGGCGACCTCACCCGTGTCGGCGGAGACGGCTCGAAGTTCACGGGCACGCTCGACTTGTCCGGGTGCGCGGGCGACGTGCAGGTAACGCTCATCGCGGGTGGAGGAGGCACTTTGACCAGCGGCGGGCAGGGCTACGGCAACGGCGGCGACCCCCGCCCGCTCAGCGCGCCCAGTGGCAACTACAACATCTCGCAGTGGCGGTACGGCGGTGGCGGCGGAGGTGGCAGCGCGATCCTGCTCGGCGGGACGGGCGGTTCGCCGATCGTCGTGGCTGGCGGGGGCGGCGGCAACGGGGCGTGGGCCCACGCCGAACAGGGCAACGTCAGCTGGAACGGCGACACCTTCGGCGGCGGCTACGGCGGCGACGCCCCCGGCGGCGACGGTGGGGCTGTCCGAACGATCTTCGACGGCGACAGCACCACCTGGGTCCAGGGTGGGGGCGGCCAGGGCGCTAGCGGTGCCACCGGCGGCCCGGGAGGCATCTGGTCGCGGAACAACTTCTTCTACGCGTCCGGCATCTCGCATCTCGAGTCCAACGGCCTGACGGGCGGCAACGCCTCGGGTGGCGCCGGCGCCGATGCCGTCGGCGGCACCAACTTCTGGCTCGACTGGACGGGGACCGGCAAGAGCCTGTACGTCGCCATCTCCAGCGGAGCCGGCGGCGGTGGCTATGCCGGTGGCGGGTCGGGTGCCGCGATTGTCGCCCGGACCGTCATCAACGGTGACCAGATGATCGCCGCTGCAGGTGGTGCCGGTGGCGCCGGCAGCGACTACTACGCTGGGTCAGGCTGTGTCACCGCCACGCACACCTCACCGGTCAGCGCCGGTAACGGCGGCTCGAACGCCGCCGGCAACAACGGTGCGGGCGGCCCGGGGTACGTCGAGGTCAAGTACCGCATCTAGCCGAGCCCAACCTCTAGGTGGTGACGTCGCCGTCCGCGCGACGTCACCACCTTTCTGCCTGGGTGCTATGGCTGGGTGGCCCGCTCGGTGGCGGCCTCGAGGCGCTTCTGCGTGCGGAACTCATCGGCGTCGTCGAGACCGTGGCTGTAGCCGGCGCGGCCGGCGGCCTCGACGGCGAGCGCGATGAGCCGGCCTCGCGTCCGGCTCGGAACCCAGCGCGGCAGCCGGTCGACCACGGCGCCTGCTCGCCCGAACCCGGCTGGCGTCGACACGAGAGCCCCGACGACCGCAGTCGCTGCGCTCCAGGCCCGCGCCTGCAGCCCGTCCGGAGACCCCTTGGCCGAGCCGGACTCCGGGTGCACGGCCTCGAAGAGCCGCCGGCTCGAGCCGGAGACGAAGGCCCGCGATGCTCGCGTCCGGGCGCTCGTCGCCGGGCCTCGGTGACCGATCTCGAGTGCTGGATCGATGACGATGGACACGCCGGACTGGTGCAGCCGCAGACCCAGGTCCCCGTCCTCCCGGTAGCGGAACCGGGTGTCGAAGCCGCCGACGCGCTCCCACGACTCTCGGGTGATCGAGTTGTGCGCCGCCCAGTGCATCCAGCGCCGGTCGGGATCGCGCGCGTATGCCGCTGCGAGGTGGCGTTCGTTGGCCGGACGTCCGTAGCTCGACGCGTAGGGCGTGTCGTCGAAGAGGTCCCGGGTGAGCCCGATGACGCCCACCGGGCTCGTGCTGGACTCATGCCAGGCGACGTGGCGGCGCACCATGTCCGAGGCTGGCGACAGGTCGTCGTCGCAGCGGATGAGGACGTGCCCGCGGGCAGCGGCATACCCGGCGTTGAGGGTGGCGGACAGCCCACGCGGGGCGACGGAGATGACGGTGCGCAACGAGAGGCGAGCGGCATACCGATCGAGCAGCTCGGGGGTCTCGTCGTGGACGCCGTCCAGCGCCACGACCACTTCCCACGTCTCGGAGAGGTCCTGCGTGACGAGGGCATCGAGCAAGGCTGGGAGGCGGTGGGCGCCGTTGTACGTCGGAACGATGACGGAAGCGGTCGCCTGGCTCATCGGGGGTGGGGACAGGCTCGGCAGGACTCGACGCGCGCGCCCCGCACACGGGCTCCGCGGGCCCGCCCCGTGCCGTCGCCCGCCGCCCTCAGACCGCTCGAGCGGCCCATGCACCGGAGCCCTCCGCGGTGCAGGCAGCGACAGCCTGCACGGTCTCCGGACCGGCCCCCGGTGGCGGGTGTCCCCTTGCCCATGGGGCTCCTCTCTGCGACGTACCTGCAGAGAAAGACGCACCAGCTCGACAGGTGTGACGGCGCGGCGGTGGCCACGGTGCGACGATGCAGTTCTGGGCACAGCACGAACCACAGGAGGCGAACCGGCATGAGCAGCTCGAGGGCCGCCGCGGGCGGCGGAGCGCTTTACTCCCTCGGCATCTTCGGGGCGTGGGTCTACTTCTGGCAGCAGGCCGACGGGTTCTGGGAGTACGTCCTCGCGATCATCCAGGGCCTGTTCTGGCCCGCGTGGATGGTCTACCACGTGTTCGCGGTGCTCCGCGCGTGAGCGCGTAGGCGACGGTGCGCCGTCCTGCCGCGCTCGAGTCCCTTGCGACGATGCGTTAGTCACCACTAACGTGTTTCGGGTGGTCGACGCCTTGTCCGCTGCCGCCGAGCCGAACCGCCGGAGGATCCTGCAGATGCTCGCGTCGCAGCCACGCACCGTGAGCGAGATCGCCGCGGAGTTCACCTCGACCCGGTCGGCCATCTCGCAGCACCTGCTGCTGCTGGCCTCGGTCGGCCTGGTCGAGGCGGACAAGGTCGGCCGGACGCGCGTCTACCACGTCGTACCGGCCGGGCTCCGCCGCCTCCAGGCTGAGATCGACCGGTTCTGGACCACCGAGCTCGACCGACTCGTCGGCGACGCCCATTCCCTCAATGCCCGAAAGGCTGCTGCACCATGAACGACCACCCAGAGACAGTGACCAAGACCGTGCTGCTGCCGGTCACCCCAGACGAGGCGTTCGCCCTGGTCACCGAGCCCGAGCGGCTGCGTCGCTGGCAGACCATCTCCGCGCGCGTCGACCTGCGTGTCGGTGGCGACTATCGGTGGACGATCGTCCCCGGGCACACCGCGGTGGGGACCTTCCAGGAGATCGAGCCGGGCCGCCGAGTCGTCTTCGGCTGGGGTTGGGAGGGCGAGGAAGGCTTCGACGCGGACACGTCCACAGTGACCGTCACGCTCACGCCGGTCGAGGGCGGCACCGAGCTCACCCTGACCCACACCGGATTCCTCAACGCGGACCAGGCCGCCTCGCACGGCGACGGCTGGACGCACTACCTCGGCAGGCTCGAGACGGTGGCCGCCGGTGCCGTCGACGCCGGAGCCGACGAGTGGGCCGCGAGGCCGGACGGGTTCGACGAGCTGTCGGCGGCGGAGGCGTCGCTGGCGGTGCTGCAGTCCGTGGCCCGCCGTCTCACCACCGAAGACCAGCAGAAGCAGACCCCGTGCGCGGAGTACACCTGCCATGACGTCGCGGAGCACCTCTTCGGGTCACTGACGCAGCTCGGTGGGATGGCCGGCGGCACCGTGACCAGACCGGCCTCCGGCTCCCTCGAGGCCAAGCTCGCGGCCATGGGCATGGAGGCGATCGACGCGTGGAAGGCCCGCGGGACCGACGGCACGGTCGAGTACGGCGAGGGCGAGATGCCAGCGGCCTTCTTCGCAGCCGTCCTGAACGTCGAGCTGCTCCTGCATGCCTGGGACCTCGCCCAGGGCTCAGGCAAGCCGATCGTCGCCTCCGACGAGCTCGTCGCCTACGTCGCCACGCTCGCCGAGCAGGTCGTGCCCGGAGGCCGAGGAACCGCCTTCGGCGACGAGGTCTTCCCGGCCGCGGACGCGAACGCGCTCGACCGCCTCGCCGCCTTCGCCGGCCGGACCACGGCCGCGGCCTGACGGCGCGTCACGACCGTGCCGGCCCAGCGGCATACGGGACGGGACGGTCAAACGGGCCCATGGCCCGCCACAGTCGGTCCTTCGGACATCGAGGGGCCACCGGGGGGATCACCGAGCCGGCACCGAGGCGCCGGCGACAGCACATGAGGAGATGTCATGGCCAAGTACATGGTCTTTTACAACACGACCGCCGCGATGCGTGAGCAGATGAGCCAGATCCCGCCGGAGCAGGCGGGCGCGGGCATGCAGGAGTGGATGACCTGGGGCGAGCGGGTCGGCGACCGTCTCGTCGACATGGGCTCGCCGTTGGAGAGCGAGGGTGACGCGGACGTGCAGGTGTCCGGCTACTCGGTGATCGACGCGGACTCGGCCGAGCAGCTGGCCGGGTTCCTGGACGGGCATCCGCACACGGCGGCCGGCGGGACGATCTCGACGCAGAAGTTCCTGGAGATCCCGGGCATGTGAGGCGGCGCCCGGCCCGTCCACCCCGAGTCGAGTGGTCGTTTCGATGCAGCCCAGCGCGTGTGTCGAAACGACCACTCGACCGGAGCGGGCCGAGAACGTAAGCGTCCTGCCGGCCACTCCTGACGCTGTCACATTCGGGTCGCCATCCGTGTCGAATCGTGCGTGGGCCGTTCGACGGGCAGGTGAAGGGCTCGCAAAAGCCCTTGACCTCATGCCCACTAGAGATTTCAGGATGGACGCCATGCCCTCGACAACTCACACCTCGTTGGCCGCCGACGCACTACGCGGTGCAGTACGCGGCACTGTCATCGGCCCGGACGACGCGTCCTGGTCCGACACCACCTCGATCTTCTACTCCTACACCGGCGCCACCCCGCGGCTCGTCGTGCGTCCCTGCGACGCAGCCGATGTCGCAGCAGCCATCGGTGTCGCGCGCGACCTCGGGCTCGAGGTCGCCGTGCGCAGCGGCGGACACAGCGTCGCCGGCCACAGCTCGGTCGCGGACGGCCTCGTCATCGACCTGCGTGACCTCGACTCGCTCGAGATCGACCCCGACGCGCTCCTCGCGACGGTCGGCGCGGGCGTCACCGCCGGCCGCTACACGACAGAGGCCGGAAAGCACAGCCTGGCAACGGGATTCGGCGACACTGGCTCTGTCGGCATCGGCGGCATCACGACCGGGGGCGGCGTCGGCTTCCTCAGCCGCAAGCATGGCCTCACCGTCGACAACCTGGTCGCTGCACAGGTGGTGACCGCCGACGGCAGCGTGCACGACGTCGACGACGGCCACGAGCCCGATCTCTTCTGGGCCATCCGCGGCGGCGGCGGGAACGTCGGCATCGTCACGCGGTTCACGTTCCGTCTCCACGAGGTGCGGCAGATCGTCGGTGGGATGCTTCTGCTGCCGGCGACGGCCGAGACGGTCGCCGAGTTCATGCGGCTGGCCGTCGAGGCTCCGGACGACCTGGGCGCGATCGCTGCGGTCATGCCCGCGCCGCCGATGCCGTTCATCCCGCAGGAGGCGCGCGGCCAGGTCATCATCCTCGCGCAGCTGGCGTATGCCGGACCCGCCGAGGACGCCGACGAGGTGCTGGCGCCGTTCCGGAAGATCGCGACCCCGATCGCCGACCTGCTCGCTCCGATGCCGTATGCCGGCCTGTTCCCACCGGACGAGGCGGGCTTCCGTCCGATCGCGACCTCGGTGACCGGCTTCGCCAGCGGCATCGACACCGACCTCGCACAGACCGTGCTCGACAGCCTGTGCGCGGCGACCTCGCGACCGGGGCTCCAGATGGCTGCCGTCCAGCTGCGTCCGCTGGGCGGCGCGATCGCCCGGGTGCCGGCAGACGCCACCGCCTATGCGCACCGCGAACAGCCGATCATGTTCAACGTCGCCGCCATGGTCGGGGACGTCGCCGACCTCGACGCGCAGCACGACTGGGTGACCGAGCTGGCGTCGACGATCGCCGACGGCACCCTGGGCGCCTACGTCGGGTTCTCCATCGCCGACGACCCCGAGCAGGTGCGCGCGATCTACCCGGGAGCGACCTATGACCGCCTGGCCGCCGTGAAGCGCACCTACGACCCGGACAACGTCTTCCACCGCAACCACAACGTGCCTCCCGCCACCGGCTGAGAAGCGGCAGCGGCATACGAGCCTGCTTGGGGCTAGGGCGAGTCGACCGAGGTGAGCACGAACGCCTCGATCGGCTCGTCCTTGCCCTTGAGCTCGAGCGGGCCGAGCGGCTCGGTCCTCGCTCCCGGGAGCAGCGCGAGCGTGTCGGCCGTGACGGCGACCCCTCCGACGGGTGCCTGCCCCTCGATCCGCGAGGCCACGTTGACGGCATCGCCGATGACCGTGCTGGTCCGGCCGCCCTCGCTGCCGAGCACGCTGACGAGCACCTCGCCGCTGTTGATCCCGACGCGGAACCGGGGCCAGCCCGGGTGTTCCGCGGCGATCCGGCCGGTCTCGGCCTGAAGGTCGAGCCCGGCCTTCGCCGCCCGCACTGCATGGTCCGGCTGGTCGCCGAGCCGGTTGAAGGTGGCCATGAGCGCGTCGCCGATGATGCGGTCGATCGTGCCGCCATGGCGCTTGACCACCGCCGGGATGGCGACGGTGAAGAACGCGTTGAGCATCTCCGTGACCTCTGCGGGCTCGTGCGCCTCGGAGAAGCTGGTGAACCCGTGGAGGTCGGCGAACAGGATGGTCATGTCGCGGTAGCCCGCGAGGGTGTCGGCCGTGTAGATGTCGGCGTAGCGCTCCTCGTGCCACGACCTCTGAGCGCCCCAGGCGACGAGGACGAACGCCGCAAGCATGAGCAGGTGCCACTCCCACCAGGAGTAGAACCAGTTCGGCGCCACCGTGATCGCAACCATCGCCTCGGCGAGCAGGACGAACGCGGAAGCCATCGCCGCCGCCAGCACGCCTCCGCGGCGCACCCACAGGCGCACGTAGGCGACGGCCGAGATGGCGAACAGCACGACGGCGAGCACCGCTGAGGCGACCATCGGCCACGACGTGTGGTCGAGCCCCACCCCCGCGAAGGGACCGATGCGCAGCAGGGACGCGACACCCCACAGGACCATGAGCAGGATCAGTGCGACGCGAAGCGCCTTGGCGCGCCGCATCTCCGCGGCGGCGTTCGACGCGTCGACGTCACGGATGGAGGCGACCGCGAAGAGCGAGCCGATCGCGATCCCGACCGGTGTCGAGATGTTGAAGCCGGCGGCTGCAGCCGGGAGCAGCATGTGCGGCGTCGCGAGGGCGTGCAGCCCGAGGAAGCCTGCCGACGACAGGAACGCCAGCGACACATACATGACGCGAACGTCGCCGCGACGCACGGCCGCCGTGCCGGTGCCGTATGCCGTGATCGCGCTGAGCAGGGCCGCGAGGAACACGATCCAGAAGTGGGTCGTGTCGTGCTGCCACTTCTGGTCGTACTGCGAGCCGAACCGGAGCAGAGCCAGGCCCCCCAGAGGGATCGCGAGGACCACCGCGCCGACGAGCAGCTGTGTGCGAGAACGTGTCCCGGGCTGCGTGGTCGGCGCGGTCTGCTGCGACATGGCCTACCTCCGGGGAGTCGGCGCGAGCGCGAGGTACTGGTGCACCTCGGACACGACGACGGAACCCTCGCCCACAGCGGAGGCGACACGCTTGACCGACCCGGCGCGGACGTCGCCCACGGCGAACAGCCCGGGCACGGACGTCTCATGCGCTGTGGCGGGCCGGTCCAGCGGCCAGGTCGTGACGGCTCGCATGTCCTCGCCGGTCAGCACGAAGCCCCACCGGTCCCGCGCGACCTCGTCCGGCAGCCAGTCGGTGTGCGGCTCCGCGCCGATCATGACGAACAGCCCGTCGGTCGGGAGGGACCGCTGCTCGCCGGTCGTGCGGTCCGCGACGACGACGTCCTTGAGCCAGCCGTCGCCTCCGCCCCCCACGACCTCGGCGTTGGGCACGACGGTGATCGTCGGGGCGGCGTCGATCTCGTCGATGAGGTACTGCGACATGCTCGAGGAGAGGTCGGGGGTGCGGATCACGATCGCCACGTCCGCGGCATACCGGTGCAGGTGCAGGGCCGCCTGGCCCGCCGAGTTGCCGCCTCCGATGATGACGGCGTGCGCGCCCGTGAGCCCGTGGGCCTCTGACACGTTGGCGCCGTAGTAGACGCCTGAGCCGGTGAGCGCCTCGAGGCTCGGCACCCCCAGGCGCCGGTAGGCCACACCGGTGGACAGCACGACGGCGCGCGCACGCACCTGACCCACGTCCGACACGGTCGCGAGGAAGCCTTCCCCGTCCGCCTCCGGCACCAGCTCGGTGACGCGGCGGGTCAGCACGAAGCGGGCGCCGAAGACCCAGGCCTGCTGGAACCCGCGCTGCGCGAGCTCGGCGCCGCTGAGCCCGCGGGAGAAGCCGAGGTAGTTGCGGATCAGCGAGCTCGTGCCCGCCTGCCCACCGAGCGCCTGCTCCTCGACGATGAGGACGGACAGACCCTCGGACGACGCATAGACCGCGGACGCCAGACCGGCCGGGCCGGCGCCCACGATGAGCAGGTCCACCTCACGTATGCCGTCATGCGGGTTCGGCGTGCCGTCGAAACCGCTCAGGTCGGTGCGGATGCCCCAGGCCTCGCAGATCTCCGCGTCGGTCGGGTCGACCAGCACGCGGCCGCCGATCGCCGCCAGCCACAGGACGAGCGGACCGTCCGCGTCCTCGGGGCGGTCGGCTCCGATGGAGGTCAGCACCTCAGTCGCAGCCGGTGTCCCGCGGTCGAGGTAGGCGTGTGGGATCCCGTTGCGCGCCAACAGGCTTCGCACGGAGTGGCCCCGGGGATCGCGGACGGCGCCGACCACGACGACCTCGCGCGCCGCGCTGGCAACGGTTCGAGACCACGCCTGGACGAACTCGGAGACCGTGCGGCAGAAGAGCTCGTCGGGGGACGTCCACGGCTTGAGGACGTAGTAGTCGATATCGCCCAGGGACATCGCGCGCAGTATCGCGTCGGCCGTCTCACGTTCGGCCCAGGATCCCCAGGGCACGAGCAGAGCCCGGCCGGCATCCGGGTGGAGCGAGCGCACCGACCGGAGCAGATCGGCTCCGCCGACACCGGGCAGCCACGGGTCGGCGAGGACGAGCGCCACCGGGTCCCCGCGCTCGGCGGCCACCTCGAGCTGGCCCATCGCGGCGGCGCTGTCGGACTCGCCCCTGACCCGGAAGTCGGCGCCGAAGCGACGAGCCAGCTCACCCTCGGTCCGGGCGAGGCTGTCGAGGTCGGGATCCACAACGAGCAACAGAGGTCGGGTCACGGCAGGGCTCCGTCGGCGAGCAGGGATAGTGGGTTGGCGACCACCCCACGCCAAGAACGTACGCCGGACAGGGCCGCTCCCGCTGCGGAATCGAGATCGTCGCGCCGCCCCCTCGGGGCTCGCTCCAGTCGGCGAGGATGGGGCGCATGGCTTACGACGTCGAACGCATCCGATCGCACTTTCCCGCGCTGGGCGAGGGCGCCGCGCACTTCGATGGCCCCGGCGGCTCGCAGACGCCGGACGTCGTCGGCGAGGCGGTCGCGGCCACCCTGACGTCGGCGATCGCGAACCGCGGCACGGTGACGCCCGCCGAACGGCGCGCCGAGTCGGTCGTCGCCGAGGCCCGCGTCGCCATGGCCGACCTTCTCGCGCTCGACGCCGGAGGCATCGTCTTCGGGCGCTCCGCCACGGAGCTGACCTTCCACCTGTCCCGCACGATCTCGGGGAGCTGGGGGCCCGGAGACGAGGTCGTGGTCTCGCGGCTCGACCACGACGCGAACGTCCGCCCGTGGGTGATCGCCGCGGAGTCTGCCGGGGCAACCGTCCGCTGGGCCGAGTTCGACCCGGCCACAGGCGAGCTCACGCCTGACGACTTCGAGCGGGTCATCTCCGACCGCACCCGGCTCGTGGCGGTGACCGCAGCGTCGAACCTCATCGGCACCCGTCCAGACCTGCCGGCCATCGCCGAGGTCGCTCACCGGGCGGGTGCCCTGCTCTACGTCGACGGCGTGCACGCCACGGCACACGTGTCGAGCGACGTCCCGGCGAGCGGGGCCGACTTCTGGGTCTGCTCGCCCTACAAGTTCCTCGGCCCCCACCTCGGCGTCCTCGGAGCCAGGCCCGACCTGCTCGAGACCCTCCGGCCGGCCAAGCTCGTGCCGTCGACCGACGACGTGCCGGAACGCTTCGAGCTCGGCACGCTGCCCTACGAGCTGCTCGCGGGCACGACCGCAGCGGTCGACTTCCTCGCCGACCTCGTCCCGGCAGACGGGTCGCGCCGAGACCGGCTCGTCGCCTCGTTCGCGGCGCTCGAGGACCACGAGGACGGGCTCCTCGCCACGCTGGAACCGCGGCTACGCGCGATCCCGGGGCTGACGGCATACAGCAACGCGAAGCGTCGGACGCCCACGCTGCTCGTCAACGTCGCCGGCAGAGACGCCCAGGAGCTTCGGGTCGGCCTTGCCGAGCGTGGCATCAACGCCCCAGCGGGCAGCTTCTACGCATGGGAGTGCAGCCACCACCTCGGTCTCGGGGCAGCCGGTGGCCTGAGGACGGGCCTCGCGCCGTACACGAACGCCGACGACATCGATCGTCTTGCCCGAGGTCTCGAGGAGATCTGCGGTACGGCGCCCGGCGCGCGACGATAGACCCAGGACCTACGGGAGGAGCGACAGATGCGGATTGCGGTCATCGGCGCCGGTGGGATCGGCGGCTACTTCGGCGGGCGGCTCGCTGCGTCCGGCCACGACGTGACGTTCGTGGCCCGTGGTGACCACCTGAGAGCCCTTCGGGAGAACGGCCTGCGGGTAGCAAGCGTCGCCGGCGACTTCACGGTCGCTCCCGCCTCCGTCACCGACGACGCAGCGTCGATCGGCGCTGTCGATGTGGTGCTGGTCGCGGTCAAGACGTGGCAGCTCGACCCGGTGCTCGCCGCCCTCCCGTCGCTGGTGGGCAACGACACCGCCGTGGTGACCACGCAGAACGGTGTCGAGGCTCCCGGACAGGTGGCGGCAGTCGTCGGGCAGCGTGCGGTGCTGCCCGGCATCGCGAAGATCTTCGCGTTCATCGAGGAGGCGGGCGTCATCCGGCACGCGGGCGGGCCGGCATCCCTGGCCTTCGCGGAGTGGGACAACACCTCGTCCGAGCGGGTCCGCCAGCTCCGTGAAGCCATCACCGACGCAGGCGCCGTGGCTCCCGTGCCGGAGGACATCTGGGCCGAGCTGTGGTCCAAGATGCTCTTCGTCGTGCCTTTCGGCGGCCTGGGCGCGGCCCTCGACGCGACGGTCGGCGAGCTGCGGAGCAGGCCCTCGTGGCGTGCTCTGCTCGAGGACGCGATGCGCGAGGTGGAGGCGCTGGCGAAGGCTCGCGGTGTGCGGCTACCGGCATCCGTCGTGAGCGGGACGATGGCCTTCGTCGATGACCAGCCAGACGGAGCGACGACATCTCTGCAGCGCGATGTGCTCGCGGACAAGCCCTCCGAGCTCGACGCGTGGACCGGCGCCGTCGTGCGGCTCGCCGCCGAGTCGGGGGTTCCGGTGCCTGTCCACCGGCTGCTGCTCGAGGTCCTCGTCCGACAGCACCCCGGGGCGCTCCCGGGGCGCAGCGACACCTGAGCCGGACCGGCGGCCCTACCGCACATGATCGTCGGCTAGGTTCTGCTGTCCGTGGAATGGTTCGAGGCGGTTCGTGACCGGTCGGTGCCGGCGGCCGGCGAGGTGGCGCTGACGACGCCGAGTCTGGTCGTGGTCCTGACGATCGCGGGCGCACTCGTCGTCGTCGGGCCGATCTGGAGGGTCGTGCGGCTCGCCGTCACCCTCGTGCATGAGCTCGGCCATGCCGTGGTCGGGGTGCTCGTCGGTCGGCAGTTCACCGGGTTCGTCCTGCGCGGCGACATGTCGGGGCACGCCGTCACGCGGGGCCCGGTGCGCGGCGCCGGACGGGTCGCGTCGACCTGGGCCGGCTATCCCGTCCCCGCGCTCCTGGGCGCCACGATGGTCTGGGCTGCGGTCCGCGGCTGGGCCGCCCCGGTACTCACGGTGGTGCTCGCGGTGCTGCTCTTCGCTCTGATCCGGGTGCGGTCGATGCTGACCGTCGTCGTCATGGTGGTTGCGATCGCCGGCGCGGCAGCCCTGTGGTGGTGGCGCGATGACGTCCTGCAGGCACAGGTCCTCGTCGGCCTGGGTGTCGTGCTCGTGGTCGGTGCCTGGCGGCACCTGTCGGCCGTGCTGCGCGACCGCACGAGCGGCAGCGACCCGGGCGTCCTCGCGTGGCTCACCCCGCTGCCCAAGATCGTCTGGAACCTGACCTTCGTCGTCGTGTGCGCGGCGTCGACGTGGCTCGTCGGCACCGAGCTGTGGGCGACGCTGCGCTGACCCGTTCGCCCCGTATGCCGTATGCCGCCAACCCGATCGAGCGAATGTTCACCTCGGGCGGGTGACGACACCCCCGGCGGCGCACAGCGACGCTGAGCCCATGTCCGAGCAAGGGTCCACGCCGGCGTCCGAGGCGAAGGAGCCCGCGCCGGAGCCGAACGACGCTGCTCCCGCAGCCACTGCTACGCCCGCGGCCACCGCGCCCGCGGCCAGTGCTGCGCCGGCGGCCACGCCTGTCGCCGTCACCACACCGGATGCCGAGCCAGCCGAGCTGGTGGCCGCGCCTCCCGCACCGCCTGACGAGAAGGCGACCCAGCCGGTGCCCGTCGCGGCACCGGCCGCGCCCACCCCGCCTGCACCCGTTGCCGTGGCGCCGCATCCCAGCCGGTGGAGGGCCGCCGCTGCGGCGGCGCTGATCGTGCTCGGGATCATCCTGGTGCCGCTCACGGCAGTCTCCTGGTGGGTGCGCGGCACGGTGACCGACACCGACAAGTGGGTCGCCGCCGTGGGTCCTCTCGCCTCGGATCCCAAGGTGCAGGCGGCCGTCACCGACCAGGTCACGGACCGGGTCATGGCACGGATCCAGAGCCTGAACCTGTCCCAGCAGGCCACCGACGCGCTCATCGCCCGCGGCATCCCGCCACAGATAGCCTCGGCCCTGAGCCTCATCGCCTCACCGATCCAGGACCGCACGCAGGCGCTCGTCCACCGGGTCGTCGGTGACGTGGTCGCGAGCGAGGCTTTCGCACAGGTGTGGACCGGTGCGAACGAGACCGTGCACGAGCAGCTGATCAAGCTGCTGAACGGCGACCCCGGCGCCCTGACCCAGGCCGACAACGGCCAGCTCATGCTCAACCTTTCTGCCATCTCCGGACCACTGCGCACCGCGCTGGTCAACGCGGGAGTGCCCTTCGCCGACAAGATCCCCGACATCAACACGCAGGTCGTGGTCGGGGACGGCACCCGGATCACCCAGGCCAAAGACGTCTACCGCTTGGTCAAGGGCATCCCGGTGCTCCTGCTGATCCTCACCATCCTTCTGCTGGCAGCAGGAATCTTCTTCTCGCACAGGCGAATGCGAGCCACGCTCTTCACCTTCGCCGGCATCGTCGTCGCCATCCTCATCACCCTCGCGGCCGTGAAGGTCGGGCGGGAGTATGCCGTCGACAACCTCCGGGCGGACGTGCGCGATGCCGCACAGTCCATGATCGAGATCGTCACCGACCGGCTCCGAACGGTCCTGCGGGTCGTCGGGTGGGTCGCGCTCATCGCCCTTGCCGTCGCGCTCGTCTCGGGCAACGGCCCCCGCGCCACGGCACTGCGGCGCACCGTCCGGAGCTCCAGCGAGAGCATCTGGAACAAGGCGATGGCCTGGCAGCACACGTTCGTCGTCGCCGTCGCCGTGACGGTCGTCGCCATCATCGTCCTGTTCGTCACTGACCTTCCGACCTTCTGGAACCTGTTGCTGGTCCTGATCGCCGTCGGCGCAGGGGTGACAGCGTGGTTCAGCTCGCGGCCGGACGAGAAGGCCGACGACTCGGGCTCCCCGGGCCCTCCGAGCACCGACATCCCGCCCAGCAACCAGGTGTCGGCGTCCGCCGGCTGAGGGTGGTTCGACGCGCGTCACGCCCGGACAGACGGACGAAGAGAGCGGGTCGGGGAAGGAAGGCGCGAGACGGCGTGGCCACTCGACGGGGTCCTGCCCCACTCGAGTGGCCACTGCACCCCACTTGACGGGGTCCTGCCCCACTCGAGTGGCCACTGCACCCCAGTCGACGGGGTCCTGCCCCACTCGAGTGGCCACTGCACCCCAGTCGACCGGGTCCTGCTGCACTCGAGTGGCCACAACGCCCCAGGCTGAGCCTCACCGGCGTGAGACGGCGGGGCCACTCGACTTGGTCCTGCCCCAGTCGACGGGGTCCTGCTCCACTCGAGTGGCCACTGCACCCCAGTCGACGGGGTCCTGCCCCACTCGAGTGGCCACTGCACCCCAGTCGACGGGGTCCTGCCCCACTCGAGTGGCCACTACAGCCCAGTCGACGGGGTCCTGCTGCACTCGAGTGGCCACAACGCCCCAGGCTGAGCCTCACCGGCGTGAGACGGCGGGGCCACTCGACTTGGTCCTGCCCCAGTCGACGGGGTCCTGCTCCACTCGAGTGGCCACTGCACCCCAGTCGACGGGGTCGTGCCCAACCTCGAGTGGCCACTGCACCCCAGGCTGAGCCTCACCGGCGTGAGACGGCGGGGCCACTCGACGGGGGTCGTGCCCAACCTCGAGTGGCCGCCGCGCCCGCGGTGTCACGCCGGGACTGACGATCGGAGCGAGCCAAAGTTCCGGCTAGTTGAGGTTCATCGGCGGTGGCAGCTGCGTCCCGACCGCGCCGAGCGCCGACGCGAACTCGAGCTCGCGCCGGACCAGCGCAAGGCCCAGCCGGAGCCGGGACTCCGTGTCGGCGCTCTCGAGGAGGCGCTGGCGGTCGGCCACGCCGAGGCTCACGGCCAGCGGGACGGCATACGACAGGGCTCGGTCGCTCTCGGGAAGGTCGAGCTCGTCTCCGGTGGCGGCGGCGAAGTCGGTGAGCTCCTCGCGCAGCCGTGCCGCCAGCCCGAAGACCCGCTCGTCGTCGCCGTCCGGCTCGTCGAGCCAGGTCACCTCGCCGGTGGTGTATGGCGTGCCGGCAAGCGGGTCGATGGCATCGAGGTGGAACCTCACGGTGCCCTCCGACACGATGAGGAAGCGTTCGTCCTCGAGCACGGCTGCTTGCGTCAGCAGCGCACCGCAGCCGACCGGGTGGAGCGCCTTGACCCCATCCTCTCCGACCTCGTAGCCCTCGCGGATCGCGACCACCCCGAACACTGGTGAGCGCGACTCCTGCCCGTCGAGCAGGTCGTGGAGCAGGGCCACATAGCGTGTCTCGAAGATCTGCAGCGGCAGCCGCGCGCCCGGCATCAGCACGGTCGCGAGCGGGAACAGCGGCAGAGTGGCCACCCCTCCAGCGTAAGCGGACAAGCCATGCGTTCGGCGCGCGTCGCGCGTGGACCGACGAGCGAAGCGAGCGCTGACTCCGATGGTCGTGCCCCGCCGGGCGCTCAGCTGGCGTACGGGTCGGCCGCCGGGGACGGCATACCCCGCGTGGGGGTCAGCTCGTCGACGGCGTGACTGAGCTCGGGCGGCAGCTCGTCGTACTGCCCGTTCAGGGCCGTCGCGAGCCCGAGGGCGAGACCGATCAGGTCCTGGTCGCCGAGCCCCAGGCGGGTGGCGACCGCCGCTGCGTTCGGCGGGCGGTTCTCCGGCTCCTTCTCGAGGCAGTCGGTGATGAGCTCTGCGAGCTCTTCCGGGACGTCGTCGGGAAGGGGTGGCGGCGGCTCGTTCACGTGGCTCAGCGCGGTGGCGATCGGGGTGCCACGGTCGAATGGGCGCTTGCCGGTGAGCATCTCGTGGCCGACAACCCCCAGGGCATACAGGTCGCTGGACCCGGTCGCCGGCTGGCCCATGGCCTGCTCGGGGCTGATGTAGTTGGGGGTGCCGAGCATCTCGCCGTGCTGGGTGTGACCCGAGGCGTCGAGCGCGCGAGCGATGCCGAAGTCGGTGAGCTTCACGAGGCCGTCCTCGCGGATCATGATGTTGGCCGGCTTGACGTCGCGGTGGACCACGCGGGCCTCATGGGCGACCCCGAGGGCGAGCGCCGCCTGCCCGAGGATCGAGCGCACCTCGGAAGGCGGCAAGGCGCCCCGCTCGGTGAGGATGGTCGACAGGGGCAGGCCGGCGACGAGTTCCATGACGAGAAACGCCAGGCCGTCGTCCTCGCCGTAGTCGAAGACCGTCGCGATGTTGGTGTGGATCAGCGCGGCGGAGTGGACTCCCTCGTCGCGGAACCGCAGGGCGAAGAGCTCCTCGTGCTCGGTGTCGGGCCTCATGATCTTGATGGCAACGTTGCGTCGGAGCACTTGGTCGGTGCCTGCCCAGACATCGGCCATGCCACCGGAGGCGATGCGGTAGTCGAGTTCGTATCTATCGCCGAGGACGAAGCCCTCATGAAGACGGTTCATGGCACGAGCACCTGGGGCCTTTCGGACGGAAGGTGCGCGTCAGGTGACATGTCAAGGAGCCTTCGTCAGCGATCATGGTACGGGACCCGATCCGGCCGGTGAGCCTTGTCACGGAGCGATGTCCCGGTCGCCGAACTCCCCCGTGGCGACTCCAGGGACCATACCCATTGGGGGTCTCTGCCGAACCCTCGAAGGGGTCAGTCGGCGTCGTCCGGTCTCCGGTCCTCGTGGCTCTGCAGGCGCGAGGAGTCCGAGCCGGCAAGGCCGCCGGACGTGGTCAGCTCAGGCAGCGCATCGACGCCGAGCTCGAGCAAGGCGCGCACGATCGCGTCGAGCGTTGCCAGCGACACATGCCGCTTCCCTCGCTCGAAGCGGCTCAGGTGGCTGGGCGAGATTCCGACGCGCTCGGCCAAGTGGTCCTGTCGGATGCCAGCCTCGACACGCCGACGCCGAACCGACGCGCCGATCCCCTCTGACATATTTGTCACCTGCAACCGCACCATTACCCAACCCTGTCCCCTGAGTCACAAACAAGTCAACGCTATCGCGTGGAAACGACATCGGCGTGTCGCAGGCCATCCTCGCCGGCGCAACCAACTTGCGTCGCTGCTTGATAGATCTGCCAGAATTACGGATGCTTGGTGCTGCGATATGGAAACCGGCAGATTGAGGAGGCTTGGGATGGACGAAGCGACGAAGGACGAGAAGGCCCGGCTGGGCGCTGAGATCAGGCGTGTGCGCGAACGGCGCCCCAAGATCAGCCGACAGCGCGTTGCGGACGAGGCCCAGGTCGCGGAGGGCACCGTGCGAGCCGTGGAGCGCGGCGCGTCGATCGACCACAGCACGCGACGAGTCATGGAAGCGCTCGCCCGGCTTGGTCGTCCGGTCGAGCCGACTCCGGCCGACGACACCGCCGCCAATGGCGCAGGCGAAGGGCCTGACCAGGCGCGACGTGTGACGACGGAGGGCCTGAACGAGGTCGAGCTCACCGTCCGTCTGGTCGAGAGCACGCTGAATGCGTCGCCGCCGGAGGAGCGCAATGTGCTCGAAAGCAACATCTGGCTGTTGATCCGCGGACGCAACGCCGAGCTGATCGAGCGCCTCTCGGCCTCCGCTCCGGAGTAGGCCTGCACCCCTGCCGAGCTCAGCCGCCCATATATGCCCACCCGTCCCACCCCGTCCCCTGATCGCATGCCGCTGTCGGACCCGCCTGATAGAAAGAGACACGGCCCGCTTGTTGCACTTCTGCAACGGTGTGCCACTTTCACAATACGTAGCAGTGTTGCTCATGTCAAACACTGATCCGATCACACAACCTCGGCTTCGGGGATGGGAGGTGCGATGAGCCCGGCTCGCCTCGATGTGAACGCGCTGTATCTCACGCTCGACTCGCAGAGACAGCACCGTGGGATCTCCTGGCGACAGGTGGCGCACGAGTCCGGTGTCGGGCCCTCGACATTGAGCCGCATGGCCAACGGCAACCGGCCCGACGTGGACAGCTTCGCCTCCCTGGTCCACTGGCTCGGCATCCCGGCCGAGGAGTTCCTCCGCATCGAGGACGACACCGCCCGACCCTCACCCGACGCCGTCACCCAGGCCGTTGCCAGCCTGCTGCGCGCCGACAAGGACCTCGATCCAGAGACCGCGGCCGCGATCGACGACATCCTCCAGGCGGCGATGCGCCTGGCCACCCGCCGGTCGAAGGACTGACGGGACCCGGATGCGGGAGGGGTTCGTCACCGAGGCCGAGGCGCTGGCGCTTGCCGTGCGATCGGAGATCGGCCTCGAGGCCGACGACCACCTCGACTGCGAAACCCTCGCCGCCGCATGGGGTGTGCCGGTAGTCCCCCTCGACGCACTCCTGGCGGCAGGTGCCCGGCCGTCGTCCATCCACCACCTCACCGTGGCCAGCCCGGAGAGCTTCTCGGCAGGGACGGTGGTCAGCGGGACCTCCCGTCTCATCGTGGTCAACCCGGCCCATCCGCCCGGGCGCCGGTCCAACTCGCTGGCCCATGAGCTCGCCCACCTGCTGCTCGAGCACAAGCCGAGCTCGGCGACCGGCCCCGGCGGATGCCGCGTGTGGGACGGCGACATGGAGCAGGAGGCCGATCGACTCGCCGGCGTCCTGCTGGTCCCCCGCGACGCCGCCACAGCCTGCGCCCGAGTCGGCTTGCCCCTTCGGGTGGGCGCAGCCCGGTTCGGAGTCAGCGTCTCGCTGATGCGCCAGCGCACCCATCAGAGTGGGGCCGCACGACAGGCCTACCCGAGCGCGCCTGACCGGGACTGGAGGCAGGCGATGCTCAACGGCTTGCGGGCCGCGAGGTTGTTCGACGAGAGAGACCTGACCCCGCTGGCCGGGCTCGGCGCGCGGGAGTGGCGCGAGCTTCTCGAGCGCTGCCGCGGCCCGATCCGGCGTGGCGACCTCCGCATGCTCATCGAGGTGCTTGTCAACGAGGCAGGCGTCCCGGCCTTCTAGCCGTGCCGGCGGCCTCGCCGCGCCACCGAACCTGTGCTGCTCGCCAGACCCTGCGCTGCACCGATATCGCGATTGTCGGTTTCTGCGCTTCTGCTGTGTACATTGCGTGTTCACCCCGTCCATCTGTCAGACTCGGGGACGTCAAACCTGCAACAACCGCGATAACGGCGAGGAGAACATGGTGGACGAGACGTCAATGGACAGGAGGGTGCGGCTCGGCGCTGAGATCCGTCGTGTGCGCGAGCTGCGACCGAAGATCAGCAGGCACCGGGTCGCCGACGAGGCCAACATCGCGGAGGGGACCGTCCGGGCGGCGGAACGGGGCTCCTCGACCGACCACAGCAGGCGACAGGTCCTGGACGCACTTGCTCGGCTCGGCCGTCCGGTCGACGCAGAGGCGTTCGGCGAGCCGGCATCCGTGCTAGGTAACCGGGCGCAGCCCGTCGGCCGGGACGACGGCGCGCGGGACGAGGGCGCGCGCGGCGGGACGAGCGAGGGTCTGAGCCAGGTGGACCTCACCGTTCGCCTGGTCGAAAGCACGTTGAACGCCTCGCCCCCGGATGAGCGTCTCGCTCTGTCGGGCAACATCTGGCTGCTGGTCCGCGGACGCGACGCTGAGCTGGTCAGGCGCCTCAGCGCGACCTCGGATGGGCCGGATACTGCAGGCGACGCGGAGTCGGATGGCGGCACCGAGCCCCCTGAGCCCCCTGAGTCCCCCTGAGCCCCCTTGGCCCGAGGGAGATCGGAGAACCGCGCGGCGGCTGGTCGCGCGAGGGGGGAACCGTCCTCGGTCGCTAGCGCTCCCTCGTCCTCCCAAATCCGCCTGTTCATACGCGATGACGAAGGGCCCCAGGCAAACGCGAAAGGGCCCCGATCTCTCGACCGGGGCCCTTCGTCATCGCGTGCGCGAGGGGGGATTTGAACCCCCACGCCCGTAAGGACACTGCCACCTGAAGACAGCGCGTCTGCCGTTCCGCCACTCGCGCGTGACAAGGACACAGTGTGCTGTATGCGGCGCCAGATCACCAAACCGGGCCGCGCGTCGCCGCCGTCAGCGGCCGCCGTGCGGCTCGCCGAGGCGATACGAGTCCGACGCGAAGGCCCCGCCGAGCAGATGAGCAGTGTCCGACCGCGGGCTCTCGGCCGCTGCGGCGACGGCTGCGGCATACGTCTCGGCGTCGTCCACGGGCTCGTAGCCGATGACCCGCCCGGGCGCGAGGTCGACCACCCTGCGCGTGTTGGCGGAGACTCCCCAGACGACGTGGTGGCCGACGGCGTCGGTCCTCAACGCTGCGAGGACCAGCCGGGTCATGTCGCCGGGTGAGAGCCACGACTGAAGCGAGCCCGCCCCGTCAGGCCGGTGCCCGAAGGTCATGATCCGGGCGCTGACGACCGTCATCCCGAACCGGGCGGCATACAGAGCGCCGATCGCCTCGACCGCGGCCTTGCTGACGCCGTAGTACGTGTCGGGGGCGGGCAGCGGCATACCGTCGCGTGCGGCGGGGGAGTCGACCGACACGAAGCCGGCGGCGTGGACCGAGCTGGCGAGCACCATGCGCAAGACCCCCGCGAGCCGGGCGGCCTCGCACACGGCCCGCGTGCCGTCGATGTTCACCGCGAGCAGCTCGGGCCAGGGCCGCTCGTCGGACAGCGCGCCGAGGTGCAGGACGAGGTCGGCTCCGGCGAAGGCCTGGGCGTGCGCCTCGACGTCGCGCAGGTCAGCCACCAGGACCCGGGCCCCACCGGCATCCGGCACGTCGACCGAGTCACAGAGCACCAGCTCGTGCCCGGCGTCGGTCAACTGCGGGCGGATGGTCGTGCCGATCCGCCCGCTCGCTCCAGTGAGCGCGATGACGGCCACGTCGACGGTAGCCGGACGGGATCAGAGTCCGTCGACGACGACGGCTGCCATCTCCATGCAGGAGTCGTGGGTCTTGCGGCTGATCTTCATCGGGTCGAGGTGCAGCCCGGGCGCGAGCGCCGGGTCGTAAGGGATGTCGACGACGGCGCGGACCCACTGCTCGAAGTGCTCGCGCGTGTGCACCCCCGCGCCGACGTCGTTGCCCTTGGCCGACGTGTGCGAGATCACGCAGACGGCGTTGCGGACCAGGTCGCCACGACCCATCGCGACGAGCGCGTCGAGGTTCTTCGCTGCGACCACGGACGTGTCGTCCTTGAGCGACGTCGCGAACACGAGCATGTCGGCGCGTGCGGCCGCGGAGAGCCAGTTCGGTGAGAGCCGGTTGTTGCCGGTGTCGATGACGATCATGCGGTAGAAGCGCGACAGCTGGGTGTGCAGGTCCTCGAACTCCTGCTCACCGATGATCCGCATCGCCTCGTCGTCGTCGGCCGACGCGAGCACGTCGAACGAAAGCCCGCGCTGCTCACGCACCCAGTGCTCGAGCTCCGAGGTGCCGGCATTCGGGTCCATCGCGATCGAGGGCAGCGCACCCAGCAGGTCGACGACCGTGCGGTGATGGCTCGACGAGGGCGCACGCATACCGAGGGTGCCCTCGGTCTCGTTGTTGTCCCAGGCGAGCGTCGAGCCGGAGCGGTAGCGCCCCAGGTAGGTCGCGAGCATCAGCGTGACGAGGGTCTTGCCGCCGCCACCCTTGGTGTTGATGACCATGATCGTCTTGCGGCCGTTGAGCGGACGGGCGATGCGGTCGATGCGGTCGCGCTCGATGAGCTCCTTGACGCCCGGCCCGAGGCCGAACGCGCGACGCAGCCCCGAGGAGGCCTTGGTCTTGTTCCGCTCGCCCTTCTGACGTGCGGTGATGAGGTCGTCGGCGCTGGGACGCTCCGAGCTGCCGCTGCGCGCTGCCGGAAAGTCGTATGCCGTCTCCTCGAGCTCGTAGCCACCCTCAGCCGCCGCTTCGGCCACGTCGGGGTCGATCGTCGGCGTCGCGGCATACGCCCGCTGGGCGGCCCTGTGGTCTGTCGAGTAGTGGTCCGTGGAGGTGTCCGTGCTGGCGTCGTAGCCGGCGGGCGTCCAGCCGGTGTACTCCTGCTGGGCGCTGTCCGTCTCGCTCTGGATCGACCATCGGTCCGTGTCGGTCGAGGCGTAGGAGTCGGTGGAGGTGGCGGAGTACGAGCCCGAGTAGGAGCTCGAGTAGGAGTCGGTGTCGTACGGATCGGAGGAGTCGGACGCCGAGACGCTGCTGAAGCGGCTCGTGTCGAAGGGGTCAGCCTCGCCGGACGCGTACGGGTCGTCGGTCGTCGTCCCTTGTCTCGTCTCGGAGCCACTCGGCTCCCAGGGCGACGAGCCGTTCTGACCGCGGTGGGAGTGACCGTTGTTGTTGTAGGCGCTTTCGTACTCCGCGGTGTACTCACCGTCGTACTCGGAGGAGTCGGACCAGTCGTTGACGCCCGTCTCGACGCTTCGGTCGGCGCCGTTGCGGCCCGGCTGCCACGAACGGTCGTCCCAGGTGGAGGACCAGGGGTCGGCGCTCGCAGGGGTCTCGTCCACGTGTCCCCCGCTCGACCCTGAGGGGATCGGGAGGGCGAAACCTCCCGGAATGGAGTTGTTTGCGGAGTAGCCAGGGAGTCCCTGGCCCTCGTTGTTGCCGGTCTCGTCCTTGCTCATCGAGCGCTCCTTGCTGACCTACCACATGCTGGGCCCGCCGGAGGCCCCGTGAGATCGTCCCATGCTTCCGCGTGACATCAAACCGGCAGACCACGGACCGTGAGGCACGAATCGCCCTTTCCGGCCCTATTCAGCATGAGTGCAGGGGGCTGTCGGTTGAAGGTCGACGGGGTCTTCCCGGTTACGATGAAGCCCCCGGTCGGCGCGCGAGGACGAGGAGGAGACGGCGTGGGAATCATCAACCGTGTCGAGCATGGTCTCGCCAAAGCGGTCCACGGCGCCTTCGCGAAGGCCTTCAAGTCCGAGGTGCAGCCGGTCGAGATCGCCTCGGCGATCCGGCGCGCGATGGACGACCGCGCCGCCCTGCTCGGCCATGGGCGGGCGATGGTTCCGAATCTTTACACGATCGAGCTGAGCCAGACCGACTACGACCGGCTCGCCGACTACGAGGACGACCTGTCCGACGACCTCGTCGCCGCCGCGCAGGAGCACGCCGACTCCCAGGGTTACCAGCCGGGCGGCCCCCTCGAGGTCGAACTCGTGCTCGGCGAGGGGCTGGAGACTGGCGTGTTCCGGGTGCGGCCTGCAACGGCCAAGCGCGGCGGCCACGAGCCGGTGGCCCCGGTCCCGCAGCGTCAGCACGCTCCGGGCGGGACCGCAGTCGCGCAGCCGCCGGTCAACCACCCTCCGCGCGCCAACCCGTCCGCAAGGCCGTGGCTCGACATCGGCGGCGACCGCTACCCGCTGCTCGGCAGCCTGACGACCCTCGGCCGCGACGACACCGCCGATGTGGTCGTCGACGACCCCGGAGTCTCCCGACGGCACAGTGAGATCCGGGTCACCACCGACGGCCCTCACCTGGTCACCTCGATCCGGGACCTCAACTCCACCAACGGCACTTTCGTCAACGGCGAGCGCATCACGAGCCAGCGACTGCACGACGGCGACCGGTTGACCCTGGGCCGCACCACCGCGATCTTCCGAGTCGGGCGCCGGTGAATGCATGAGTGAACTCACGCTGACCCTGCTTCGGCTGGGTCTGCTGGCGCTGCTGTGGATCTTCATCTTCAGTGTGGTCGGCGTGCTCCGGACCGACATCTACGGCACGTCGGTGAGCCGACGCACCCAGCGCAAGGCCATGAAGCGGCAGGAGAAGGAGCAGCAGCGCGCCTCCCGCCAGGCCCCGGCGCCAGTCCCGGCGCCCGTCGTCCCTGCCGGAGCGGTCACCTCGCCCGTGCCGGACTCGGCGCCGGCCCGTCGCGGGCGCGGGCGCAAGGGCGTACCGACGCTCCTCGTGGTCACCGAGGGCCCGCTGGCGGGGACGTCGCTGCCGCTGCGCAGTGGCGGCGTGCTCATCGGGCGCAACCCCGAGTGCGCACTCGTCCTCGACGACGACTACGCGTCGGGACGGCACTGCCGCATCTACCCCGACCCTTCGGGCCAGGGCTGGCTCGTCGAGGACCTCGGCTCGACCAACGGCACGTTCATCGGCCGCGACCGCCTGACCGGCGCGCGGCCCGTCGAGATCGGCACCACCCTGCGTATCGGCAAGACCGTCCTCGAACTGCGAGGCTGAGCGGATGGCCATCGCCCTGCGCTATGCCGCGCGCTCCGACCTGGGCCTTGGACCCAAGTCGCGCAACGAGGACTCCGGGTATGCCGGCCCCAACCTGCTCGTCCTCGCTGACGGCATGGGTGGTCACGCCGCGGGCGACGTCGCGAGCTCGATGATCGTGGGAGAGCTGGCCCCGCTCGACGAGGAGGACGTGACCGCCGACCAGGCGATCCCGCTGCTCGAGGAGACCCTGCACGGCGCGAACGCCAAGCTCACCAGGGCCATGCGCGAGAACTCCGACCTCGCCGGGATGGGCTCGACGACGATCGTCATGCTCCGCACGGGCAACAAGCTCGCCATGGCCCACATCGGCGACTCGCGGGCGTTCATGCTCCGAGGCGACTCGTTCTCGCAGATCACCAAGGACCACTCCTTCGTCCAGCAGCTCATCGACGAGGGCCGGATCTCCAGGGAGGAGGCCGGCACCCACCCGCAGCGGTCCGTCGTGACCCGGGTCATGACCGGCCAGCCCGACGACGAGCCGGACACGTCGTTGCGCGAGGCGAAGGTGGGCGACCGCTTCCTCCTGTGCAGCGACGGGCTGTCCGACTTCGTCGGCGCGGACGTCATCGAAGAGATCCTGCGCGAGGCCAGGACGCCCGACGAGGCGGCCGACCGATGCATCGAGGTCGCCCTCAAGGCGAGCACGCGTGACAACGTGACCGTGATCATCGCCGACGTCGTGGACGCCAACGGCGACGACCTGCCCACGACGGTCCCGCAGGTTGTCGGAGCCGCTGCCAAGCGGCTGCGGAACAACACGCGGGCCATCCCGACGAGTCCTGCCGAGAAGGCGGCGGCGCTGTCGCGCGAGGCCACCGGCCGGGCTCGCTCCGACGACGCCGACGACGGGGTCGAGCTCGCCGAGGACCGCGCCCGTTCGCGCCGTGGCCGGAGGATCCGCCGCACGATCGGCATCATCGTCGTCGCGGCCATCCTCGGTGCGGGTGGGTATGCCGCGTACGCCTGGTCGCAGAAGCAGTTCTTCGTGGCCGCCGAGGACGGGCACGTGGCGATCTTCCGCGGCGTGTCGCAGAATCTCGGCCCGATCGTCCTGAGCCACGTCGAGTCGCAGTCCGACGTCCTCGTCTCCGACCTGCCCTCGGACATCCAAGGCGCGGTCACGAACACGATCCCGGTGCGCGACCTCGCCGATGCGCAGGGCAAGGTCGACAAGCTGCGGGTCGAGGCGGAGCGATGCCAGCTCCTTGCCGCGACCGGGACGCCCTGCGGCACGACGCCGACACCGAGCCAGTCGGTCGTGCCGACGCTCCCGGCCACGATCACCACGCCGCCGCCGGTGGGCGCGGCTGCCCTGCACGTCACCGACAATGGTGCAGACCTGGTGGCAGCATGACCACGACCGTCGAACCGCTCCACCCACCTACCCGGCGCAACGCCGAGCTCGGGCTGCTGGTCCTCGCCATCGGCATCGTGCTCCTCGCGTGGATCACGACCGATCTCAATCGCAACGGCACGGTGCCGGCCAACATCATCCCCGTTGCGGGCGGCTTCACCGTGCTCGCGCTCTCGGTGCACGTCGTGCTGAGGTGGAAGGCGTCGTACGCGGACCCGGTGCTCCTGCCGGTCGTCACGGTGCTCAACGGTCTCGGGCTCGTCATGATCCACCGGCTCGACCTCGCTCGGGGCAAGCTCGGCGCTGACGGGGACGCCTACCGCCAGATCATCTGGACGACGCTGGCTGTCGTCCTGGCCATCGCGGTCATCCTCGTGCTGCGCGACCACCGCCTGCTGCGTCGCTACACCTACGTGTCGATGGTCGTCGGTTTCGGGCTGCTCATCCTGCCTCTCGTGCCGGGGCTCGGGCAGACGATCAACGGCTCGCAGATCTGGATCTCCGTGGGCCCGATGAGCTTCCAGCCGGGGGAGTTCGCCAAGATCGCCCTGGCGATCTTCTTCGCCGGCTACCTCGTGCAGACCCGTGACGTGCTGTCGCTCGCAGGCAAGAAGGTGCTGGGTTTCACCTTCCCGCGCGGGCGCGACCTCGGCCCGATCCTCGTCGCATGGCTGCTCGCCGTGCTCATCCTCGTCTTCGAGAAGGACCTCGGCACCGCCCTGCTGTTCTTCGGCCTGTTCGTCGCGATGCTCTACGTCGCCACCGAGCGGGTCTCGTGGATCGCGATCGGCCTGCTGCTGTTCGGGCTGGCGGTCGTCTTCGCCTTCTCCGCGTTCGCCCATTTCCAGAAGCGCGTCGATCTGTGGCTCGACCCGTTCTCGGCGGGCAACCTCGAGCTGTCCAACCAGCTGGCCAACGGCCTCTGGGGCATGGCTGCCGGCGGCCTGACCGGCACCGGGCTCGGCGCTGGCCGCCCCTGGCTCACGTCCTTCGCCGAGAGCGACTTCATCTTCCCGAGCATGGCCGAGGAGCTCGGCCTGTTCGGGGCGGTCGCGATCCTCATGCTCTATCTCATCTTCTGCGAGCGCGGCGTCCGCACCGCGCTCGGGGTGCGTGACGGGTTCGGCAAGCTGCTGGCGATCGGCCTGACGTTCTCCGTCGCGTTCCAGCTCTTCATCGTCATCGGGGGCGTCACCCGGGTCATCCCGCTGACGGGTCTCACCACGCCGTTCCTCTCGCTCGGCGGCTCGTCGCTGCTCGCGAACTGGGTCATCACCGCGCTGCTGTTGCGCATCTCGGATCAGGCCCGTCGCCCGATGCCCGAGATCCCGGTCGGCGTCGCGGCCGACGAGCCCGCGCCGGCCGACGTCACCCAGGTGGTGAAGCTGTCGTGAACACCCCGATCCGCCGCCTGTCCGTCGTCATCGCCGCGCTCTTCACGGCGCTGCTCGTGGCATCGACGCTGGTGCAGTTCGCGCAGTCGAAGTCGCTCAACGCGATGGCCGCCAACAAGCGCACCATCCTCGACAACTACAGCCGTGAGCGTGGGGCGATCATCGTCGCCGGCCAGCCCATCGCCAAGTCGGTCTCGGTAGAGGACCAGTACCGCTTTCTGCGCACGTACCCCCAGGCTGAGCTCTACTCGCAGACCACCGGCTTCTACTCGTATGCCGTCGGCGCGCCGTACGGCCTCGAGCATGCCTCCGACGACCTCCTGTCGGGTGACTCCGACGCCCTGTTCGTGCGACGCATGACGGACCTTCTGACCGGCCGCCGGACCTCGGGCGCGACGCTCGAGCTGACGATCGACCCCAAGGCGCAGCAGGCGGCCGACCAGGCGCTGGGCAAGAGCCACGGCGCGGTCGTCGCGCTCGACCCGACAACGGGCGCGATCCTGGCGATGGTGAGCCACCCGCAGTACGACCCGAACCCGATCTCCAGCCACGACCTCAACAAGGCCGCCAGCGCCTGGAAGTCGCTGTCCAACGACCCCGACAAGCCGTTCCTCAACCGCACCATCAACGAGCTCTACCCGCCGGGATCGACCTTCAAGGTCGTCACGGCCGCGGCCGCGCTCGAGAACGGCCTCGTCACCGACGAGAACTCCGTGGTGCCCGGCCCGGCCACGCTCGACCTGCCGCTGACGACCACCAACCTGCCCAACGAGAACGGCCGTCCCTGCGGCCCGAACAACAAGACCACCCTCATCCACGCGCTCGAGATCTCGTGCAACACGGCGTTCGGGTCGCTGGGGCTGGAGCTCGGGGGCGAGAAGATCCGGGCGCAGGCCGAGAAGTTCGGGTTCGGCAACTTCACGCTGCAGGTCCCGATGCGGGTCACGCCGAGCTCGGTGCCGGCCGACCTCAACGCGCCGCAGTCGGCGCAGTCCGCGATCGGCCAGTACGACGTGCGCACGACGCCGCTGCAGATGGCGATGGTGGCGGCGGGGATCGCCAACCAGGGCAAGGTCATGACGCCGTACCTCATCGACACGATCCGCAGCGCCAACCTCGACCTGATCCAGTCGACGCCGGACCCGGTCGAGATGTCCCAGGCCGTGTCACCACAGACCGCGGAGATCCTCACCAAGATGATGGTCTCGGTCGTCGACCACGGCAGCGGCGCCCGTGCCCAGATCGATGGCGTCGAGGTGGCGGGCAAGACGGGCACGGCGCAGCACGACCCGGGCAAGCCGCCGCACGCGTGGTTCATCTCGTTCGCCCCGGCCCACGACCCGAAGGTGGCCGTGGCGGTCGTCGTCGAGGACGGCGGCGTCACGGGCAGCGAGATCGGTGGCGGCCGGGTGGCCGCGCCGATCGCGCGAGCTGTGATGGAGGCGGTGTTGAACAAGTGACCATCGCCTCCGGCTCGACCCTCGGTGGCCGCTACCTCGTGGGCACGCTCGTCGCCTCGGGCGGCATGGGCGACGTGTGGGAGGCGACCGACGAGGTGCTGCAGCGCCAGGTCGCCGTCAAGGTGATGCGCCCGCAGGGTCCCGACGAGTCGTTCCTGGAGCGATTCCGCGACGAGGCTCTCAGCAGCGCTGTCCTGCAGCACCCGAACATCGCGTCGGTGTTCGACTACGGCGAGCAGGACGGCACGGCATACCTCGTCATGGAGCTCGTCCCGGGCCACACGCTCGGTGAGCTGATCCGGGAGGCGCCGGGCGGCATGTCACCCGACGATGTGCGCTCGGTGGTCGGCCAGGCAGCTCTGGCGCTCGCCGCCGCGCACGATTCCGGTGTCGTGCACCGGGACGTGAAGCCGGCGAACATCATCGTCACGCCGCAGGGCCAGGTGAAGCTCACGGACTTCGGCATCGCCCGCCTCGGCGACGGCTCGGGTCACACGGCGACGGGCGAGGTCCTCGGCACTCCTCACTACATCAGCCCTGAGCAGGCGCTCGGCCAGCCGGCGACGTCGGCCAGCGACGTGTATGCCCTCGGCATCGTCGCGCACGAGATGCTCACGGGCACAAGGCCGTTCGACCACGGTATGCCGGTGGCTACGGCCATCGCGCAGGTGCACGACGCGCCACCTCCACTGCCGCCAACCGTCCCCGCGGACCTGCGCGCCGTCGTCGAGTCATCCCTGGCGAAGACGCCGGCCGACCGGCCGGCCGATGCGCGGACCGTCGCCGCCGCCCTGGGCTTCGGCGATGTCACCGCCGCCACGGTCCCCGTGGGAGCCACGGAGCGGGTCGAGGCGGTCGCGCCTGTCGGGACCGTCGGCGCGACCCGAGCGATGCCGCTCGTGACCAGGCGCGCGGACGTCCGGGCCGCGCAGGCGCCTGCCCCGAAGGAGCACTCCGTCTCGCGGCGGTGGGCGTGGCTCGCCGTCCCGCTCGTCGCACTGGTCGCCTGGGGAGCCTTCGCGCTCGGCGGGCTCGTCAACGGCGGCGTACCACCGACCTCCACCGGCGGGTCCGCAAGCAGCCATCCTGCCGCGACGACCCCCAGCAAGCCGACGCAGAGGACGACGACCTCCGCGTCGGCGACAGCAGCCACGACCACGACGAAGACCCAGCCGACGACGACCTCGGCGACGCCGTCGACCAGCCAGGAGCCCACCCACCCCGGCAAGGGCAAGGGAAGGGGCAGGGGGAATTGACATGACAGACCAGCTCGATCCGCGCGACCCAGGAGTCCGACGAGTGGACCAGCAGCAGCCCATGGCACCCGGCCGACCGCCCGAGCCGACGGAGGCGAACGAGGTGATCCCCACACCCCGTGTCCTCGGCGGACGCTACGAGGTCGGCGAGCTCATCGGTCGCGGCGGCATGGCCGACGTGCACCTCGGTCATGACACGCGGCTCGGTCGCAAGGTCGCGATCAAGATGCTTCGCTCCGACCTGGCGCGCGACGCGAACTTCCTCATGCGCTTCCGCCGCGAGGCCCAGTCCGCCGCCGGTCTCAACCATCCCTCGATCGTCGCCATCTTCGACTCCGGCGAGGACGACACGCTCATCGACGGCCCCAACGGCACGCAGACCAAGCTCCCGTACATGGTCATGGAGTACGTCGACGGTCAGACGCTGCGCCAGAAGCTGTCCGAGCACACCCAGCTCGACCCGGCCGAGGCGATCCGCCTCACCGAGGGCATCCTCGACGCCCTCGCCTACAGCCACCGGATGGGCATCGTCCACCGTGACATCAAGCCGGCGAACGTCATGATCACGGAGACCGGCATGGTCAAGGTGATGGACTTCGGCATCGCCCGCGCGATCGCCGACACCGCGGCGACCATGACGCAGACGCAGTCGGTCGTCGGCACGGCGCAGTACCTCTCCCCGGAGCAGGCCCAGGGCCAGACCGTCGACGCGCGTTCGGACCTCTACTCCACGGGGTGTCTGCTGTTCGAGCTGCTCGCTGGACGTCCCCCGTTCCTGGGCGACTCGCCGGTGGCGATCGCCTACCAGCACGTCGGCGAGCTGCCGCAGCCGCCGAGCGTGTGGAACGACGCCGTGGGCGGCGACCTCGACGCGGTCACCCTGCACTCGCTCGAGAAGGACCGCGAGGCGCGCTACCAGGACGCCACGTCTTTCCGGCAGGACCTCGAGAACGTCCGCTACGGGCGTCCGATCAGCGCCGCGGCGCTCGGCACCGGGGCCGCCATCGGGGCGGCAGCCACCCAGACCCTGCCCCAGTCGTATGCCGCTGCGGGCACCCCGACCGCGGTCCAGCCGAGCGTCACCTCGCGCAGCGACCGCTACAGCAACACCGCCGGCATGCCCGCTGTCGGGCATGACGAGTCCGACGGGCGGGAGCGACACCGGGGCCGGGCCGCGCTCTTCACGGTGCTCGCGCTGATCCTGCTCGGCCTCGTCGGCTGGGGTGCCGTGACGTGGTTCGGCAACCAGACCCCGCCGGTGCAGACGGTCGCGGTGCCGCAGCTCGAGGGCAAGAACGAGGCGTCGGCACTACAGGCGCTGGAGAACGCGAACCTCAAGGGCGAGAAGAGCACCGCCCCGAGCGCTGACGTGAACGAGGGCCTGATCATCAGCCAGGACCCGAAGTCAGGCACCCAGCTCGCCGTGCAGTCGACGGTGAAGTATGTCGTGTCGACCGGTCCGGACCAGGCGACCGTGCCGGACGTGACCGGGTTCGACAAGGACGAGGCGCGCACCGAGCTCGAGAACCAGGGCTTCAAGGTCGCCGAGTTCCGCCAGGAGAACACGACAGCGCAGACGAAGGACAAGGTCACCAAGACCAGCCCCGCGGCCAACGCGACGGTGGCCAAGGGTGCCTCGATCGTCATCTACTACGCGACGGGCAACGTCGTCGTGCCTGACAACCTCGTCGGCCAGGACTGGGCCCTCGCCGCGCCCGCGCTGCAGACTGCCGGGCTCGACCCGGTCAAGGAGGCCGTCGAGTCCTCCAAGACCGAGGGCCAGGTCCTCGACGTCGCGAAGGCGGGCGAGGTGGTCCCGCGCGGCACCAAGATCACGGTCAAGGTCGCCAAGGCGCCGACTCAGACGATCACGGTGCCCCCACCGACGACGCCACCGACGACAACGACGACGACGGAGCCGACCCCGCCACCGACCCAGCAGTAGCAACCTGACCCAGGGCCTCAGCCGACCGGCTGGGGCCCTTGGTCATGGACGAGCTAGATCGCGGCGGTGACGAGGGGGCTGAGCCCGGCCGACCGGGCGACCGCCTCGGTGTCGCCGCACATCGCGAGGAAGTTGGCGAGCATCCGGTGGCCGCCCTCGGTGAGGACACTCTCGGGGTGGAACTGCACTCCGTGCAGGGGGAGCTCGCGGTGCCGGACCGCCATGATCAGCCCGCTGTCGGTGTGTCCGGTCGAGACGAGCTCATCCGGCACTGTCGCGGGGTCGATGGTCAGCGAGTGGTAGCGGGTCGCCGTGAACGGCGACGGCAGGCCCTCCAGCACACCAGTGCCATCGTGGTGCACCAGCGAGGTCTTGCCGTGCAGCAGCTCAGGCGCGCGGTCGACGGTCGCGCCGGCGACGACACCGAGCGCCTGGTGCCCGAGGCACACCCCGAACATCGGCTTGGCCAGCCGTGCACACTCGCGGATGATCGCCATCGAGACGCCGGCGTCCTCCGGGGTCCCGGGCCCCGGCGACACCAGAACCCCGTCGTAGGCCGCCGCCTCCTCGGGTGCCACGGCGTCGTTGCGCACGACGGTGCACTCGGCGCCGAGCTGCTCGAGGTAGCCGACGATCGTGTAGACGAAGCTGTCGTAGTTGTCGACGACGAGGATTCGGGTGCTCATCACGGCCTCACGTGGGACGGTGCTTCGGTTCTGGTGGCGACAGCCGGGTCGGGAGGCTCAGCGGATCGGCTGGGCGTACTGGAAGTCGACCGAGCCCGAGTATGCCGGGAAGTCTCGTGACGCGTGCGTCTGCACGTTCCAGCCGAGACCCACGGCGTCGACATATTCCTTGTAGATCGCGATGGACCCGTCGGCGTCGAGGCCCTGCTGCATCCGGCTGATGTCGCCGATCGCGGTGATGCGGTAGGGCGGGGAGTAGACCCGGCCCTGCAGGATCAGGGTGTTGCCGACACACCGGACCGCGCTCGTGGAGATGACGCGCTGGTCCTGGATCATCATCGCCTCGGCGCCGGAGGACCACAGGGCGTTGACGACCGCCTGGACGTCCTGCTGGTGCACGACGATGTCATCGGCGGTGAAGCCGTCGGGCAGCGACTCGGCGGTGCGGTGGGCGTCGTCGAGCGACACCTCGATGGCCGGCCCGGACACCTTCGTCGTGGCGGCGTCGCGCGAGAGCGTGTCGCCCGTCTTGGTCAGCGCGCTGAGGCGGGCGTCGCTCGGGGCGTTGGCCTTGGACAGCGAGTCGACCTCCTTCTGGAGCTCGTCGAGCTGGGCGGCCTTCTCGGCGACCCGGTCGTCGCCGGCCATGATGAGCTGCGGAAGGTCGCGGTCGGCCCGAAGGTCGCTGCCCTGCGCCGCCTTGAAGCTCATCGCGAACATGATCCCCGCGGCCGCCGTCACGACCGGCACGAGGACGCCCCAGGTGAACCGCCGAGAGGCCCGCTTCGACCCTGGCTTCGACCCTGCCTTCTGCTCAGGCTTGTGCTCTGGGCCACCGTCGGTCGGGTCGGCCGCGGACTCGGGAGACACCTCAGCAACCGGCTCGTCGGTCGGCTCGTCGGTCGAATCGTCGACCGGCTGGACCGGGTCGGCGTTCATGCGGGGGCACCTCGTGTCTGCGGACGGCACACTTCGTCCGCTTATTGTGCCCGTCGAGTGGCCGCGTCGTCACACCCGGTCCGTCACGGTGACCTTCGACGGGCTACCTGTGACGACGCGGCCACTCGACGCATTAGGCTGTGCACAACTCAGACCAAGGAGAGAGCAGTGCCCGAGTCCCGAGGACGCGACCACAAGGCTGCCGCGTTCACACCGCCGGCCAAGAGCAAGGCCACCGAGCCGAACCCCACCTGGTGGGCACCGGTCTTCATCACGCTTCTCGTGGTCGGACTGCTGTGGATCGTCGTGTACTACGTGTCCGCCTACAAGTATCCGATCGGTGCGATCGGCGTCTGGAACCTCGCGATCGGCTTCGTGCTGCTCATGGGCGGTTTCATCATGACGATGCGGTGGCGCTGACCGCCCGTTGCGTGGCGGTTTCTACACAGGCGTCCCCACCCGGTGGACAGGTTGTCCACAGGCTTGTCCCCAGTTGGGGATGAATGACAGGGGTGTAACTACATCCACAGGGTTGTCCACAGCAGTGGACAACCCTGTTCGGCGCACCCTCGACGGAACGCATCGTCGGCACAGCACGGCCCGATGCGCCACGAGCGCGGCTCATCCGGCACCCGCTCGGTCAACAGCCCGGCAGCCCGAGCTCGTCGATGATCCGCTCGGCCGTCACACGGGGCGATGCGTGGCTGTTGTCGAGCCGCACAAGCCGGTGCTGCGGTAGCGGCCAGTCGGCAGGCTCCGCGGTCGGGTCGGTGTTGAAGCGGGCCCGCTGGTCGAGCTCGACGACGTGCGCGCGAGCCCACTCGACGTCGCGCTTGCTGCGCTTGTGATCCATCCGGTCGGCGCCTCCCTCACGGGCCAACCGGATGGGCTGAGCGGCATACAGCTCGACGAAGTCGACCGGGCACCCGGCCCGGACGACGGGCTCGATGAGGTGCTCGACCCGCTGGAGCTCACGGGGGTCGTCGAAGTCCCACGCGTAGGTGAAGACGAGTCCGGGAAGGTCCGCGGCGACCGCCTCCGCGATCACCTCTCGCCGGATCATCGAGTTGAGGCGGCTGAACGACGGCGTGCCGAAGTCGAACACCCCGAGCAGGGGCTCGATCGACATGTGGTTGTGGAAAAGCCTGAAGCCGGTCAGCTCACAGAGCTCCCGACCGACGGTCATCTTGCCCGCCGCCGGCGGGCCGATGACGTTCACGAGGTGCACGTGTGGCTCCGTCCGTTCGGCGGGCGTCCGGGGCGGTCAGCGGACGGCGGGCTAGCGGAAGTAGGCGGGGACGGAGAGGTACTTGAGCACCGTCACCACGGCGAGCACACCGAGGACCCCGGCCAGGCCCAGCCACACGAGGAAACGGGAGCTCTGCCGTCGGAACAGCACGATGACGCCGGCGCAGGCCAGGCCCGTCAGGAAGCCACCGAGGTGGGCCTGCCAGGAGATCCCGGGGTAGAGGAACCCGAACGCGGCGTTGATGGCGATCGTCGCGTACATCGCCGCGGACGAGCGGCCGAGGTGCCGGTTGAGCACGAGCAGAGCCCCGAAGAGGCCGAAGATCGCGCCGGAGGCGCCGAGGACGAGCCCGATCCACGGGTCCTCGTTGCGCTGGATGCCCTCGATGGTCGGGTTGCCCGCGAACAGCGTGACCGCGACCTGGCCGCCGATGCCGCTGATGAGATAGACCGCGAGGAACCGCGCCCGGCCGAGCATCGGCTCGAGGTACTGCCCCATCATCCACAGCGCGAACATGTTGAGCACGATGTGGAAGATCGTGTCGGGCGAGTGCAGGAACGCCGCGGTGAGGAAGCGCCAGGGCTCGCTCCAGCCGAGAGCGGGCGCGAAGGCGTAGTTGATCGTGACGGAGGGGTCGACCCGCTGGAGCAGGTAGACGACCGCACAGATCCCGATCAGCGTGTAGGTGACGATCGGCCTGCCGTCGGTGGCTCGACCGCCGAAGACGGTGCGGGCGGACGGCGAGGTGCGTGCGGCCTCGCGGACGCAGTCGACGCACTGGATGCCGACCGCGGCGGGTCGCTGGCACTCCGGGCACGCGGGCCGGCCACACCGCTGGCAGCGGACATAGGCCTCGCGGTCCGGGTGGCGTGGGCAGACGGACGGACCGGCGGGGGGCTGCTGCGGCCGCTGGGTCATCGGTGGCTGGCCGCCGGTGCCGTTGTCGGACAATGGGATCCCTTCGCCGGTCTCGTCCGTCGTGCGTCGAGCGTGGTGCGTGCTTGTGGTGCGAGTGTGTGGCTGGTCAGTCTTCGATCGTCACCGAGTTGATGACGACGTCCTCGACCGGCTTGTCGTTCGGGCCGGTCGCGACGGCGCCGATCTTGTCGACGACGGCGCGCGACGGAGCGTCGGCCACCTCGCCGAAGATCGTGTGCTTGCCCTGGAGCCAGGTCGTGGCCGCAGTGGTGATGAAGAACTGGGAGCCGTTGGTGCCGCGGCCCATTCGCTTGCCGGCATTGGCCATGGCGAGGACGTACGGCTGGTTGAAGTTCTTGTCCGGGCTGATCTCGTCGTCGAACGCGTAGCCCGGGCCGCCGAAGCCCTGACCGATGGGACAACCGCCCTGGATCATGAAGTTGGGGATGATCCGGTGGAAGATGAGTCCGTCGTAGAAGGGCGTCGGGTTGGTGCGGCCGGCGTCGTCCTTGTACTCCTTCTCACCCTTGGCAAGACCGACGAAGTTCTCGACCGTCTTGGGCGCCTGGTGCGGGAAGAGATCGAGGACGATGTCCCCGTAGTTCGTGTGCAGGGTTGCCTTCATGGGCCCAATCCTCGCATGGCCGCCGAGGTATGCCGTGCTGCGCAGGTCTGGACCCACCGGTGCCCGAGGGGAAGGATCGAGGTGAGCCGGGCGATCGACGCATCACCACCCATCGAGCGGGACCCAGGACGGAGTGCCGGATGTCGTTCAAGGACAACATGAAGAGGAAGGTCGAGGACCTCGACCTCGAGGGCATGGCCAAGCAGCTGCAGGATGCCGCCGCCAAGGCTGCGAAGCAGGCGCGCGAGAAGGCGGGCGACTTCGCGACCCAGAACCGCGAGAAGATCGGGGGTTACGTCGAGCAGGCTGGAGCCAAGTTCGACGAGAAGACGCACGACAAGTACTCCGACACCGTCGCGAAGGTCAAGGAGCAGGTGCACCGGGGCGTCGACAAGGTCGCCGAGTGCGGCCGCGCGTCGGGGGATGCCGCCGGGTCGGCCGATGACGTGCCCGTCGCGGACGCGGCCGGTGCCGCGACCCAGGCCGCGACGGAGGACTCGCCGGGCAGCCGCGACGAGTCCGGGTTCGACGCCGCGTCCGGTGACCTGCCCGCTCCGGCGCACGAGGCGCTGCACGACACGTCGCTCGAGGACGTCGTGACCAGCCACGAGACCCCGGCGGATGCCCCCACTCTCAGCGAGCCACCCGTGGCCGAGGACGCCGGTCCGCAGCCCGACCGGAACGCGACGACGTGAGCGGATCTGGCCCGACGGCATATGCCATGACGCAACGAGTGGGGCTCGTGCATTCACGACGCGCCTGTGGGGGACCTCGCGGCACGTAGCCGGATGTTGACAGGATGGGTAAGGACGAGAGGACTTAGGAGGACGTATGTTCCAGAAGCAGTCCAGCGCCGATAATGCCGTCGACGAGGTGCGCTCAACCGCAGCGGACCTGGGTGCGCGGGTCGGCGAACAGCTCGACACGTTCACCGAGAGCGCCCGTGATGCCGCAGGCAGCGCCGCCGCGAGCGCCAAGGAGCACGTGGCACAGGCGCGCGAGAGTGTCGGCCCCGCCGTCGGCGATGCAGCGGGTGCCGCTCGCGAGCGCCTCGGCGATGCGAAGGAGGCCGCCATGCCGACGCTCCAGGAGGCGGCCGAGACCGCGAAGGTGAAGCTCCACGAGGCGGCCGAGCGCGCGAAGCCGAAGGTCGAGGCCGCCCAGGCGACGTTCGTCGACACGGTCCTGCCCAAGGTCGGTGCAGCGCTCGCGACGGCTGCCGCGGCAGTCGCGGCGGGTGCCGAGCAGGCGAAGGAGGCGGCCGCGCCCCACCTGGAGCAGGCAGCCGCACAGGCCCGTGAGTCCGCAGCATTCAGCGGCGACCGCGCCAAGGATGCGTACCTCGTCCTCAAGGGTGACGCCGTGGCGAAGAAGAAGGGCGGCAAGGCCAAGTGGCTCATCCTCATCGGGCTCGGGGCTGCGGCCGTGGCGGCCATCGCCGCGTTCCGCCGGCAGAAGCAGGCCGACGACCCGTGGGCCACGCCGCTTGACAGCGCGGACACCTCGACGTCGAGCGCCGCATCGATCAAGGACAAGGCGGCGGGACAGGTCGAGCACGCCAAGGAGGCGGTGGCCGACGCTGCCGCCAAGGCCAAGGAGAAGAGCGCGGAGCTCGCCGACGCCGCCAAGCACAAGGCAAGCGACCTGGCGGCCAAGGGCCAGGCCGCGATCGCCGACGCCAAGGACCGCTCGTCCGACGCGGTCGACGAGGCCGGCGCGGGAGCGGCCGACGCCGCCGCAGCAGCTGCGGACGAGGCGGCCGACCTCACCGGCACGGCGAGCGACCAGCTCGGCCACACCGCCGAGGACGTGACCAGCGCGGTGGAGTCCAAGATCGACGACCCGCAGGCCGAGCTCGACGAGGCCACGGCAGCAGCCGAGGGTCAGGTCACCGCTGTGGACGGGAACCCTGGCGCCGACGCGGTGGAAGGTGAGGCCGCCGGTGGCAGCAGCACGCCCCACGGCGCAACGCGCAAGCGCACGACCGGGCGCAGCACGGCCCGGTCCAAGCCCGCGCCCAACGGAGACGGCCCTGCCTGAGCCCGAGCTGCGCCCGCCTGAGCCCCCCTGAGCCCTGACGTGCGCTCGTCCTGACGACACAAAGAGACGGACCCGGATGCTTGACGCATCCGGGTCCGTCTCTGCTTGAGCTGGCTCGCACCGACAGGGGGACAGCGCGAGCCAGCACATGCAGAAGGGCTGGGCGCGGTTCGTGCGGGCCCAACCCTTCGCTGCCTCCAGTCTAAACGGCGACCGGGTGCTAACGCGAGAGGCTAGGTGAAGATTGCATCACATTAAGCGCGTCAGATTCGACCTTTCTGCGCAAAACGCCCACGAGTACCGGGGCCCTCACGGGCTCGATAGATGTTGCTCCACTGAGCATGGCACCACGGAGGCCGTAGCGCCATAGGTAAGAGCGGTGGATTCCTTGTGCGTCAAGCGAATTCTCGTGCCGGCCGGGAGTGAGCGCTCACCTGTCCTGAATGCTCCGATCGGGATCCGAGCGGCCTTCGACGCGGCTCTCGGTGGGCCGTGTGGCGGGCCGAGCTCGCCGGCGTAGGCGAATTGCCCCTTGACGCCCGGTCTGCACCACCCGTACGGTCTCTGACCACGGAGAATGACTGATTGTGAGCGAAAGGATGCTTAAGTGAGCAGTTTCAAACACACAGTCCGGAGAGTGACGGTGGTAGCCGGTGTCGCAGCGTTGGCCCTCACGGGTCTCGTCGCGGTCTCGGCGCCTGCCCAAGCCGCCGACGGGCAGCTGGGCGACGTGACGGCATACAGCCGCGACGGCGACACGTACACGTTCGGCTCGGGTGCGGCGAAGCTGCGCGTCGAGTTCGACGACACCGATCTCTTCCGGGTGCAGCTCGCGCCGAACGGCACGTTCTCGGACCCGGCGAACGACGACCCGGCCGACCCCAAGGCGCCCGATGCGGACATCGTCGTCAAGCGCGACTTCGCCGGGGGCGGCTCGAGCGTCACGGACACGGGGACGGCATACGTCATCTCCACGAGCAAGGCGCGTCTGACGGTGACGAAGTCGCCGCTCACGCTCCGGCTGGACAACGCCGGCGGCGCCGAGCTGTGGCGCGAGACGGCACCGCTGTCGTGGACCGGCAGCGGGACAACCCAGACGCTCGCCCAGGGCGCCGAGGAGCAGTTCTTCGGTGGCGGCATGCAGAACGGACGCTTCAGCCACCGTGACACCTCGATCACCATCAGCCGCGACTACAACTGGGACGACGGCGGCAACCCGAACGCTGCGCCCTTCTACCTCTCGAGCGCGGGGTACGGCGTCCTGCGCAACACGTTCGCGCCGGGCACGTACGACTTCCACGCGCCGGTGCGCACCACCCACCAGGAGCAGCGCTTCGACGCGTACTACTTCGTCGGCGACACGCGACAGGTCCTCGACGGCTACACCGAGCTGACCGGTCGGCCGCTCATGCTGCCGATGTACGCGCTCGAGGTCGGCGACGCAGACTGCTACCTGCACAACGCGAACCGCGGCGAGCGCGAGACGCTGCGCGACTCGACGGCGATCGCCGACGGGTACACGACCAACGACATGCCACTCGGCTGGATGCTCGTCAACGACGGCTATGGTTGCGGCTACGAGCAGCTCCCCGAGACGCACCAGATGCTCGGCGAGCACGGCTCCGAGCTGGGCCTGTGGACGCAGTCGGACCTGACCAACCAGCCGTACGAGGTCAGCAGTGGAGTCCGGGTCCGCAAGACGGACGTGGCCTGGGTCGGCCCCGGCTACCGGTTCGCCCTCGACGCGTGCGAACAGGCCCGCGACGGCATCGAGTCCAACAGCAGTGACCGCGCGACGGTCCTGACGATCGAAGGCTGGGCGGGCACGCAGCGCTGCGGCGCCATGTGGAGCGGCGACCAGTCGGGCTCGTGGGACTACATCAAGTGGCAGATCCCGACGTATGCCGGTTCGACGCTCTCCGGACAGCCCGTGACCACGGGCGACATCGACGGCATCTTCGGGGGGAGCGCGGACACGTACACGCGTGACCTGCAGTGGAAGATGTTCCTGCCCATGACGTACGCGATGAGCGGGTGGGCCGGCAAGGACAAGCAGCCGTACCGCTACGGCGAGCCGTACACCTCGATCAACCGCGACTACCTGCAGCTCCATGAGCGGCTGCTGCCGTACTTCTACACGCACACCGCCAACGCCTCGAAGAACGGCCTCGGCCCGACGCGCCCGCTGTACGTCAACTACCCGACGGACCCGGCGACGTGGGGCGACCAGGCCAAGTACGAGTTCCTGGCCGGCGACGACTTCCTCGTGGCGCCCGTCTACTCCGACACCACGGTGCGCAACGGCATCTACCTGCCGGAAGGCACCTGGGTCGACTACTGGACCGGCCGCCTCTACTCGGGCCAGCAGACGCTGAACGGCTACAAGGCGCCGCTCGACCGGCTGCCGCTGTTCGTCCGCGCCGGCGCAGTCGTGCCGATGTTCCCCGAGGGCACGCAGGACTGGACGTCGGGCAAGGACTCCGGCCGCCTCGACCTCGACGTCTACCCCTCGGGCACGTCGTCGTTCACCAGCTACGACGACGACGGCCGGTCGCAGGCGTATGCCGCCGGGCAGAGCGCGACGCAGCAGCTCGGCGTGGTCGCACCGACCTCCGGCAAGGGTCCGGTGACGGTGTCGATCGGCGCCCTCGACGGGTCGTATGCCGGGAAACCGAGCGCGCGCTCGTACGGCCTGTCCGTGCACACGAACACCGAGCCGTCCGAGGTGTCGGTCGATGGCGCGGTGATCAGCCGAGTGGCTGGCAAGGCCGCTCTCGACGGTGTGGCGTCGGGGTGGTTCTACGACGCGGTCACCGGCGTCATCCACGCCAAGACCGCGTCGGTGGGGACCGCGGCCGCGCACACCGTGCGGATCACCGGTGCCGGGGCGATCGGTGGCGCACAGCCGGGTGAGCTCGACGCGGCGCTCGACGTCAAGGCACCCGTCATCTCGGTGCCCGACGAGGCTCGGCCCGTCACCGCGACGTTCACCAACTCGACGGGCAAGCCCGTGCAGGTGACCGCAACCTCGCTCGGCCTTCCCTCCGGATGGCAGTCGGTGGCGTCCGGCCCGACCACCGCGGCGGACCTCAAGGACGGCGCCTCGTTCACGGCACGCTTCGACGTGACGCCTCCGGCAGGCGCACAGCCCGGGGCGTACCCGATCACGGCGTCCGCGGCATACACGGTCCGTGACGTGGGCAGGACACTCACGGACTCGACGAAGACGACGCTGGCGCACCCGTCGCTCGCGAGCGCCTTCAGCAACGTCGCGACCACGGCGCAGGCGAACCCGACACCGGGCAACATCGACGGCGGCGGGTCGAGCTTCATCGCGGAGCGCCTCGCAGCCCAAGGGGTGACACCGGGCGCCAAGGTCTCGGCGAACGGTTTCGACTTCACCTGGCCGTCGTCCCAGCCGGGCACGAAGGACAACGTCGCCTCGGCCGGCGAGACGATCCAGCTGTCGGGGCAGGGCAACGCGCTGGCGCTGCTGGGCACCGGCACGAGCGGGTCTGCGGGTGGTGCAGCGACGGTGCACTACACCGACGGGTCGTCGACGACGGCGACCATCGGCTTCCCGAACTGGTGCTGCCTCGCGACCGACACCTACGGCGCGAAGATCGCGGTGACGACCATGGGCAAGAACACGCCGACCGGGCCCGCGTACCCGACGGTCGCCTATCGGATCTACACCAAGACCGTGTGGATCGACCCTGCCAAACAGGTCGCTGCGGTGACCCTGCCGGCGAACTCCGCGGCACACGTCTTCGCGATGACCGTCGGCAACGAGGAGGTCGTGCCACCGCCGATCGCCGACGGGCAGTACTCGCTCGGCAACGTCGGCACGGGCCTCGCGCTCGAGGCGCCGGGCTCGTCGTCAGACCAGCTCGGCACGGCGCCGGCCTCGTCGTCGGCATCGCAGAAGTGGATCCTCACCTTGCAGGACTCCGGTGCCTACCAGGTGAAGAACGCTGCGAGCGGACAGTGCATGGACGTGTTCTACAGCTCGCAGTCCAGTGGCGCGCTCGTCGGGCAGTACACCTGCACGGGCACGACGAACCAGCAGTGGACGGTGACGCGCTCGGGCAGCCAGCTCAAGCTCGTCGCCAAGCACAGCGGACTGACGCTCGCGGTCGATGCGAGCGGCAAGGCGGTCCAGGTCACCGACACTGGCGCTGCGACCCAGCGCTGGGCGGCAACCGCCAGCTAGCGGCTGCTCGTGGATCGAGACCGTTGAGGAGGGCCCGGGCGGAAAGGCACGCTCGGGCCCTCTTCGCGTGCGCGACGCGCCATAATCAGGCATCACCCAATCTGGGGAGGGCGCATGGGAATCGTGACTCCTGGCTTCCGGGGCCGGCAGCGAGATGCGGTGCAGCTACCGCCAGGGCAGTACCTCACACACGACTTCCCGGTGCTGCAGGCCGGGCCCACGCCGCGTGTCGACCTGGCCGACTGGTCGATGACCGTGACGACAGAGTCGGGCGAGCGGCACGTGTGGCTCTGGGACGAGCTCATGGCGCTCCCGCAGGAGGAGCCGACGGTCGACATCCACTGCGTGACGAAGTGGTCGAAGCTCGGCACCTCGTGGCGTGGAGTGTCCCTGGACGTCCTCCTCGAGGACATCGACACCGCTGCGGACTTCGCCCTCGTCCGCTCCTATGGCGACTACACGACCAACCTCCCGCTCGAGGACCTGCTCGACGGCAAGGCCTGGATCGTCCACGAGTACGACGGCGAGCCGCTGGAGCCGTGGCACGGTGGTCCCGCGCGACTGCTCGTGCCGCACCTGTACTTCTGGAAGTCGGCCAAGTGGGTCACCGGCATTCAGCTGCTCGTCGACGAGGAGCTCGGATTCTGGGAGCAGCTGGGCTACCACGAGTACGGCGATCCGTGGCGCGAGCAGCGCTACTCGGGCGACTGATGAGACCGGAGCTGCTTGGCGTTACGGTCACTGAGCTCCCTTGGGAGGCAACGTGGCCCGCGTGACGTGGCAGCCAGCATACCTCGTCTCTCGTAAGGACGAGACGGCCGAGGCGGTCACGCTCGTCTTCGGCGTGCCGGAGTGGCCGGGGCACGTGCCGGGGCAGCACGTGGATGTGCGGCTGACTGCGCCCGACGGCTACTCGACGCAGCGCAGCTACTCGATCGCCACGCCCGACCACGGGGCTGCGATGGACCTGACGGTGCAGGTCGTCGAGGACGGCGAGGTCTCGCCGTTCCTCGCGCGCGACCTGGCGATCGGCGACCCCGTGGAGATCCGCGGGCCGATCGGTGGCTGGTTCGTCTGGCGGCCCGCGCAGGTGGGACCGGTGCTGCTCGTCGGCGGCGGCTCGGGCGTCGTGCCGCTCATGGCGATGGTGCGGGCCCGCCACGAGGCGGGCAATGCGTCGCCGATGCACCTCGTCTACTCGGTGCGCACGCCGGCCGACGTGCTGTATGCCGCCGAGCTGGAGCGGCGCGCGCGCCTCGACGACGGGCTGCGGGTGACGATGGTGTTCACGCGGTCGGCGCCGGAGGGGACTGCGCGTGCGGTCGGCCGGATCCGGCCGGAGGAGCTGGCGGAGTGGGCGTTTCCCGTGGGGTCCGGGGCCGTGACGTTCGTGTGCGGACCGACCGGGTTCGTCGACGCGGTGGCCAACTCGCTGGTGGACCTGGGGCACGACGAGCACTCGATCAGGACCGAGCGCTTTGGACCGAGCGGAGGCTGACATGAGTACGTATGCCGGAGGCGACGTGGCGATGGACGGCAACGTCCTCGCTGGGGTGCTGGGCGAGGTGTTCGGCGTCGACGTGACGGCCGCGATCGTGACGTGCGTGGACTGCTCGCGGGAGCAGGCGGTCGCGGAGCTCGTCGTCTATGAGGCAGGGATGGGTGCGACCGCACGGTGTCGCGGATGTGGCGCGGTCGTGCTGCGGGCGGCACAGATCCGGTCGGAGGTCGTGCTCGACCTCCGCGGGTCGCGGGTCGTGCGGATCCCGATCCCGCCTGCGGACGAGCCGGCTGAGGGTGGCGCCGCCCCCGAGTGAGAGTCGGCGACGCGCGCAGATCGCACGTCAGGGAGAAACCCATGCAGCAGATGCCCGAGCAACTCCCTGACCTGCAAGGAGGGTTGAGGGCCGTTGAGCTGGTAAGTGACACCGCGGCCGTTCACGGACGTGAGGATCTTGGCTCCGCACTGCTCAAGGTGTGCCCGAAAGGCCTCGACTGCCTCTGGACCGTCAACGTCCATGATCGTCTGACGGAGCGAAGGACGGTTGCCGACCTCGAAAGTGGCCGTTCGTAGGGTCCGCACCCCCATGGCATATAGGAACTTCATTCGGACGGAAGTCTCAGGAAGCCAGGGGAAGTCGTCGGGGTCGCAGCCTGGGTCGAGGCTGGCGCACACCAACGCTGGATCTGCACACCTCTCCGCGTCGAAGGTCACCGTCCTGGCTGACTGCCCGATCTCGGCTCCGGCCGGGGCGATCTTCGTCGGGTCCAGGACGCCGCTCGTGTCCTCGACGTCGCGGCCACAGTCGCCCGAGTTCACGATTGTCATGGTCGGTTCTGTCGATCTGGTTGGCGACGGATCGGGTCCCTGCGATGTGCATCCAGCCATGACGACGAGCAGCGATGCGCACGCAGCGCTCATGCGAACACCTCGGCTTGCCGACGCCGCGCGCCGCGGGCGGGGGGACTCGTCGGCAACGCTGCGGGCAGGTGGCTCGACCATGTGACTGGACCATAGGAGTGCATCAGCTCACCAGCAAGGATGGCGCTCACGTCGCCTGAGATCTGACGAAAGCGACTGAAGCGGATGTCTGGTCAGGCCGCTTCAGGAAGTCAGGCGGTTCGGCTCAGGTGGCTCCCGGCGTCTGCTCATAGCGTGCTGCCGTGGCACTGACGCAACTCTTCGCGCGAGGCCCGGCCACCCGGCATACGGCTGTGGCGGGGATCGCGGCTGTCGCGCTGGGACTGGCCTTGGCTGCTTGCTCCTCGGCTTCGCCGACCGGTTCTGCGAGCAAGGCCTCACGATCCTCGTCGCCCAAACCCCGGGTCACCCCCACTGAGACGATCGATATCCCGCCCCCGCCGGGCACGAAGACGGGCTCGACGGCCGGGCACACGGCTGCGGGCACCACGAAGGCGCCGGCGCGGTACAAGACGACGGTGGTCTTCCGCGGGGTGCACCCGGACGACCTCGTGATCGACCCGTCCGGGCACCTCATCTTCAGCGACTATACGGACGGGACGATCAGCCGCCTCGACCCGAATGGAAAGGCCACGATCCTGCACAAGGGGCTGGCTGGGCCGGAGGGGCTGGTCTTCCTGCGCAACGGGTCGCTCGTCGTGGCTGAGGAGAAGACGAACCGCATCCTCGAGTTCTGGCCAGGCTCGTCGCGTCCGATGGTGCTGAAGCAGCTGCCTGGCAAACCGACGCTCGTCGAATGTCACCAGGGCGTCGACGGGATCGGGTGGGACCCCAGCAGCGGCACCTTGATCGTGCCGGATGCGCCGACGGGCACGATCTACCGGCTGACGGCCGACGGGTCGACGCTGACGCGGGTGGCGGGTGGTTTCGTGCATCCGGTCGGGGCGACGGCTGACTCGGCGGGCGCCATCTATGTGGCCGACGAGTGCGGCGGCAACGTGTGGAAGGTGTCGAAGTCGGGAGCGAAGACGCGAGTGGCGCCGGCTGTGATGCCTGACGACGTCGCGCTCGACACGCACGGCAACCTGCTCGTGACGGACGTGCGGCACACGCAGCATTCGCTGCGCCGGTTCCCACTCCGGGGTGGGGCCGGGGTGCAGCTCGCCGGCGCTGGGTTGGTCGAGCCGCAGGGGCTGGTCGTCGACGCGCACGGCGACATCTACGTCTCCGACGACATCGTCGGCGTGATCCTCAAGTTGACGCCGGTGAAGTGAGGGATCGGGCGTCTGTGTCTTTGGGTGGCCGCTGGCCGACGTGAAGATGCTGGCGAATCCGGGCGACCTGGGGAGGGCCGTGGTCATAGCCTCTGCGCATGGATGAGATGCCGGCAGTCCTGGAGGACCTCTTCGGCTTCTACGCGATCGTGCTGCTCGGGCTGGGCCGGCGGGCGGGGTTCACGGACGCGCTGCTGGCGGGGCCGGGCAGGGCGTCGGACATCGCCGGGCGCGCGAGTGCCGATGAGCGGAGCTGCGAGGAGTGGCTCAGGGCGATGACCGCTCGGGGCTATGCCAGTCACGAGGGCGGGGTGTTCTCGCCGACGGACAGCCTGCGGATGACGTTCGATCCGGGCTTCCCGGTTGACGTGGCGTCGGGTCTCGAGGGCTGCCTCGGGATGGCGGCCGCGTATGAGCCCATCGTTGACGCCTGGCGGGATGGGCGTGGCCTGGATGGGATTGCGCTGTCGGCGTTCTCGGCGTTCTCCGGCTTGAACACTCCGCTCTACGGGCAGGTGCTCGTGGAGGACTGGATCGGCGGCACGCCGGGATTGGCTGATTCGCTTGGGCACGGTGGTCAGATCGCGGAGATCGGGGCGGGGAATGGGGCCGCTGCGTCTCTCGTGGCGCGTGCGTTTCCCGGGTCTCATGTGGTGGGTTATGACCTGCGGGCGGGGTCGGCCTCTGACCTGCCGTCGAACGCCGAGCTGCGGTCTGGGGACGCGCGGTCCATGGCTGCGGACGGGCCGTTCGACCTGGTCTACACGCTGGACACGTTGCACCACATCGCGGATGCCGAGGTGCTGATTTCTGAGGTGCGATCGGCTTTGGCACCCGGGGGTCTGCTGCTCGTCGCAGAGAACGACTTGAGTGGCGACGTGGACACGGATGCCGCTAACCCGTTCGGGTTCGTCAGCTATGCGAGCTCTGCTCTGTACTGCTTGCAGGAGCCGCTGGCCGCTGGGGTTGGGACGGTGCACACGGGCGCCGAGAACCCGCGCTGGATCGCTGACGCCATGGCTGCGGCTGGCTTTTCGGACGTGTCCGTGTGCTCTGGGGCGGGCGGCATGGCGATAGTGACCGGCCGTGCCTAGGGCGCGCCGTTCGTCACCCAATTCAGCGACTCGGCTACGCGTGCCGATGCCGGCGGCCGACTTTGCGAGGGCCGGCGTCCTGGTGTGACACCAACCGCGCTGGGACATCCATCAGCACCGCACGTGACCGGGTCAGGACACATGCAGCCACCGCGGTGTCCACATCCCCACGCGTCGACCGCCGTCTTCCACAGACCTCAGTGATGACGCAGCCCCACGTACTGTCGCCATGCCAGTGTTGTCGGCACACGTACCAGCCCAGCCGGGGGACGCTTGCTACGCACCCGCGGCCGAACATTTGTTCGCGCCACGCCGCTGCGGATCCCTCGGCTAGGGCCGACTTCATGGAAGGATGCCAGCGTGGCAGATCCGACCCCTACACTCTCAGCGTTGGACCTGTTCGCGGGGGCGGGTGGACTCTCGCAGGGCCTGCACGCAGCGGGGTTCCAGCCCCTCTACGCCAATGAGGTTGTGCCGACATACTCCGAGACGTACGCGGCGAACCACCGCGAGACTTGGGTGGACGCGCGTGACATCCGCGCGGTCGACCCCGCGGCAGTTCGCCAGACCCTTGGCTTAGACCGCGGCGAGCTGGACCTCGTAGCCGGCGGCCCCCCGTGTCAAGGCTTCAGCATCAACGCGCCGACGCGGAGCACGAAAGACCACCGCAACCACCTTTTCCGCGATTACCTTCGTTTTGTGGAGGAGTTTCGCCCACGCGCGGTCCTCATCGAAAACGTGCCGGGGTTGGTGAGCTTCTCGCGAGGAGCCACACTGCACGCCATTATCGAGGCATTGCAAGATCTCGAGTACGCCTCGGACGTAAGAATTCTGTATGCCCCCCACTTCGGCGTCCCGCAGACCAGGTGGCGTACGATGATCATAGGACTCCGCGACGGTGGCTCCCCGGTGGATGCGTTCCCCGTTCCTCGGCATGATGCGCCACACCGCGTTAACTTCACGTCTAGGCTGGGAGGGCGCAATCTGGTGGTTCTTCCTGGGGAAGCCGACCTTCGGAGCCACGTAACTGTCCGTGATGCACTCGATGACCTCCCCATTCTCGCCAACGGAGAGCAGGGCGAATTAATCAAGGCGTATCGATGCGAACCGCAGAATGAGTTTCAGATGCTACTGCGCAGAGACTCGCCGGGCGTGATCAATCATGAGGCAATCGCTCTCTCTGCGGTCAACATGCAACGCCTTGGGCACATTCCTCCGGGAGGAAACTGGACAGATATCCCGTTCGACCTCTTGCCTCTTGGAATGCAGAGGGCGAGAAAGTCAGATCATACCAAGCGGTACGGTCGAGCGAACCCAAACGGGCTCTCCTCAACAATACTAACGAAGTGCGATCCACATTGGGGCGCATTCTTCCACTACGAGCAAGATCGTGCGTTCACTGTTCGAGAAGCAGCACGTATCCAAACCTTCCCGGACTCCTACGTGTTCACCGGCTCTCGAGTCGCACAATTCGAGCAAGTTGGGAATGCGGTTCCTCCCCTCCTCGCGACCGCTGTTGGGAGCAGCATTAGGACTGTGCTGGAATCCACCTCCCCCGAGATTACAGTTTCTGCTTGATGGCCGACTCGTAAGCACCAGAGGCCGGGAGGTTTTCTGGGGTAATGAAGGCGAGCGACAAGTCGCTCGTTGACACGGTCACGGGCGCGAGTCGCTTCAGGGCAAGAGGACTTCCGTCCAGAATGCCGGTGCTGAAGTCGTAGTCATATCTGATGAAGGTCAAGCTCCCTGGCTGCTTCGGAATACGACGGAGGCGGTCTACTCCGCCAAGTCGCATCATGACCCGCTTGAACACTGGCTCGGGAGTTACGAAATACAGCCCATTGGTGCAGAGCGCCTCAGCCTGAAGCATCAGGCCCTTGACTATGAGCTGAGGTAGAATGCGCTTGTTCACGTTCTCCCAGTTTAGGCCGACCGTCGACTGCACGATCGTTCGGCCATTCTTGAGACCCGCCATGCTCGCTTTGGTGTCATTGGTTGTATCTATGCTCTGCACCTCAACCGGCACAAAGGCTTGCAGCTCTCCTGAGGGGCCTATCACAACGAGGGTGAAGTCGATCTTGTAACTACCCCCACCATCGACGGCGGGAGGTAAACTAATCTCCCCACCCCACGGGTTGGCGCCAAAGACGCCGACTTGCGCCCTTCTCGCTTTGGTTGCGACCAAACGCGCTCGACTAGCAGGCACCAGGGTCGGAAGGCCAGTCGAGTCGACTGCCACCTCCAGATTGATAAAGGCATCAGCCGCTATATGTCTGAGGAATTCGTGATGGCCGTCATAGAGGCGGACAGGACAGATCGGTACGGCCTCCTGCGACTTGGCCGGCTCGATGGAGCACACGCCTGTGCGTCCCCGCTTGATGCAGGTGGCACCCAGGAACGGACATGATTGGTCGATCACGGCCTGTGCCGCTGTCGCGGACTGGTCGCTGCCCCTGTACCCGAACCACTCGTAGATCTTTCCAGCCACAACTCGGCAGCCTAGGGCAGTTCGCATGCCGTATCGTGCAATTGGGGTGTGTCGAGTTAGGGTTCACTGTGGCGTACGAGTCGTGGTCGTCTAGCGCGGCCAATCGGGCCAGCATGCGGGGCAACCGCAGTCGGGATACCAAGCCCGAGCTGCGGTTGCGGTCGCTCCTGCACCGCAGGGGTCTGCGGTTCCGCGTCGCCTACAGGCCTCTCCCAACTAGGCGCAACACCGCCGACGTCGTGTTCTCCAGGGCCAAGGTGGCCCTGTTCGTGGACGGCTGCTATTGGCACGGCTGTCCTCAGCACTTCGTGCAACCTCGGACGAACTCTGACTACTGGCAGGGTAAGATCGCGCGCAACGTTGCTCGTGATCATGAGTTCGACGCTGCCCTGCGCGACGCCGGCTGGACAGTGATCAGGTGCTGGGAGCACGAGGACCCGGAGTTGGTGGCGGAGACTGTGGCCAATGCCGTGAGTCCAGGATCGCGGATTGGGCCCGGCAAGCCTGCGCCCTAGTTCGCAACATCTTGACTCGCTGCGCCTCCAATCCAAGGGCGAGCACCCTGACTATCACTCAGCCCGGAGACCGGGGTGATGCCCGTGGTGCGGGAGCGCCTGTGAAGTCGGCCCGCACATCGCGCGGGAGCCGTGGTCCATGGCTTGCCTCAAGCGGCGTCAGCCGGCGGTGGGTCTGACGGACCGCGCGCTGCAGATCCCCGCTTAGGCCAGCGCACGTGCCGCGGTGACAGTCCCGCGACGGGTGGCAGGGCGACCGCGCCCAGGTGCCTGCGGTTAGTGGCAACACCTTGCTCCTCAAGCGGGTCTTACCCTTGTGGGTGCCACCGCGCCCGAGGCGGGCACGGGAGTGCAACCCGACCTGTCGACCCTCGAGCCGCGACAAGCCGTCCGGCCCGGTACATGGTCCCGGCGAAGCTCGGGCAGCCTTCCCTTGTCGACGATCCGGTCAAGCCCCTGCTTGCAAACTCCACGCGTGGCCCGCGGCCGGCCTTGTCCGTGCGTGGGGTGTGCCCGCCCGGACCGCCAATCAACGCGTCCCGCGATGGGCGTTGCAATGCGTCTGTGGGCTACTTCTTTGGGACATCCCTCAGCACAGCTCGTGACCGGGTTAGGACGCGAGCGCGGTCGAAGCGTGGTCGCGCCGGGACGTCGTCGGGGGGTCGTTGCGCGTTCGGGCTGGGGACGGGTAAACAAAGGCTAGGGCGGCGTCGGGTTGAACAGCCAGGCCGGCGTCGGTCTACGGGCGCACCGGGCCGGAGCTGGATTCACTGTGCGCCTTCGCGTCCGCGGGTACCTCCGCGGCCGGGTTGCGGCGTTCGCTTTCCGCGACCTCCAAGTCGATGCTGTCCTGCTCCCGTATGGCACGCGATCTGCTCCGCATGATCGCGGCTTCGCTGCGATCGATGCGGGCGTGGCTGGTTGCCAGTCGGTCGCGGGCACGGTCGATCGTGGTCATTGCGAGCTCATCGGTCGTGTTGGTGCGTTCGCCGAGATTACGGGCAATCCGATCGAGGTACGCCTCCCGCGCGTCGAGCTCGTCCTCGCGTTCGTCGAGCTTGCGGTCGCGCTCGTCGGCGGCTCGGTCCCGCTCGTCCGAGATCCGCTCCCGCTCGTCGGCATGGCGCTCGCGTGTGTTCGCGTCGAGGTCCCGGCCCGTCCGCTCGCCGTTCGCGTTCGTCGGCGGACCGTTCTCGTTCATCCGCAGCGGCCTCACGTCTCACCCCGGCTTGGTGCCATCCGTCGTTTGGTGGCGACCCAACGCTGCTCACCAACCCAGCATGCACCCTTGGTCCCGCGTATGGCGATGCGCTGCGCCGGCGGCTGATCTCGACCGACAACCAAGCCATGCCGGGATCGTGGTCCTGTGGCCCGCGGACCCAGCCGCCTACCTGGCGACTACGGCTCGGCTCGACCGAACTTGGGCCTCCCAGCAGACTGGGTGAGAACCTGACGGTCGCGTTCAGACTTCGACGACGCCCCGTCCACGCATCCGTCGAAATCGATGTACAAGACTTCGCATCCTTCTGCGGCAAACGCAATCCACAGGTCGAGCACCGCGGCCGTGCTGGTCGCGATGGACTCGATGAGCTCAGCAGCCGGTCGCGTGCTGACTCGCTGATGCTCGAGTCGGGGCGGCAGAACCGGCGCCGGTTCCGCGGGGGAGATTCCCGCTCGGCGCCGCGCCTCGTTGTACTGGTGCATCACGACGATGTAGGCGAGGCGCCTGTCGGCGCTATGAGCCCGTTCGACGGCGCGAGCGAGGTGCTGGTTGGCGCTCGCGGCAGAGTCGGGCTCGCTGACACGGGCGCCGGCGTGGAGCTCCGCGCGGCGACGACGACACTGGTCCGCGCGCTCTTTCGCGGCGGTGGCTGCCGTCACGTAGCTGCCTGGGCGACCGTCCTGCGTGCCCATGGCTCCAGTATGCCGAGCGAGCCACGGATCCGCAGGGCAGAGTCGGGCCTCCGGCGGGAGCCGGAAGTCGAGTCCATAGCGTTGGTGTATGACGACGCTGGTGAGCGTGTCCCTACGAACGTAGGTGTGGTCACCGCGTGATCCTTCGAGTGAACCTTCCACAGCACTCTCGAATGCAGCATCGCGATGACCGCGACCCCCAGTATCGACCCTGATCTGTTCCTGCACGAGCAGCTGGCCCAGGCCAGTCCCGACCTGATGCGGGAACTGCTGACCACCTTCGTCAACACGCTGTTGTCGGCGCAGGCCGACAGCGTCTGCGGCGCCGACTACGGCACCCGTAGCCCGGATCGGACGAACACCCGTAACGGTTACCGGCACCGGGACCTGCACACCCGGGTCGGGACGGTTGACGTGGCGATCCCGAAGCTGCGCGAGGGCAGCTTCTTCCCGGACTGGCTGCTGGAGCGGCACCGCCGGGCCGAGGCGGCCCTCACGACGGTGGTCGCGACCTGCTACCTGCTCGGGGTGTCCACCCGACGGATGGACAAGCTGGTGCGGGCCCTGGGGATCACCGGGCTGTCCAAGTCGCAGGTGTCGGTGATGGCCGCGGACCTGGACGAGCAGGTCGCCGCGTTCCGCACCAGACCATTGAGCGAGGGCCCATACACGTTCGTGGCGGCCGACGCGTTGACGATGAAGGTCCGCGAGGGCGGCCGCGTCGTCAAGGTTGCGGCGATGGTCGCCACCGGCGTCAACGCCGACGGGTACCGGGAGATCCTCGGGATCCACACCGCCACAACTGAGTCCGTTGCCGGCTGGCTCGCGTTCTTCCGCGACCTGACCGCGCGTGGCCTTACCGGGGTCGCGCTGGTGACCTCGGATGCGCACACCGGGCTGGTTGAGGCGATCGGGGCGACCCTGCCGGCCGCGTCGTGCTGATCAGACTGCAGCGGTGCCGTACCCACTACGCCGCCAACCTGATGGCCGCCACCCCGAAGAGCTCGTGGCCGTGGGTCAAGGCGCTGTTGCACTCGGTGTACGACCAACCCGACGCCGAGGCCGTGCACGCCCAGTTCGACCGGGTCCTGGAGGGCCTGAACGAGAAGCTGCCCACGGTCGCCGAGCACCTCGAGCTGGCCCGATGCGACATCCTCGCGTTCACCGCCTTTCCGCGAGAGATCTGGCGCCAGATCTGGTCCAACAACCCCAACGAGCGGCTCAACCGCGAAATCCGCCGCCGCACCGACGTCGTGGGCATCTTCCCCAACCGCGACGCCGTGATCCGGCTCGTGGGAGCCGTCTTGGCCGAGCAGCACGACGAATGGGCCGAACAACGCCGCTACCTCGGCCTCGAGGTCCTGGCCAAGGCCCGCGCCGTCCTGACCGCACGGCAGACCAACACCCCCGAGGAGGTGCCCACCGACCTGATCGCCGGCGCCCTCAGCGCCTGACAGCAGACCACGAAGCGATCACCGTCGCACACCAGGGATCCGGACTTGACCGAGCCGGACACACTCTCATGCCAAGGCTCGGGGGCTCCCCGGCAGCGGCGCACGAGTCGGCGGGACGGGCCGTCCTTTGGGTGCTGCAGGCGCCTGAGCAGGCGCGGCGTGATGGAGCCAAGGGGGACTCGAACCTCTAACCCCCTGCTTGCAAACTCCAGCCTGGCGCTCTGCCGGCCTCCTCCACACGGGCAGCAGGCCGCCCGAGACCGCCCGGCGATCCCTCCGAAGACGGCCGTTGCAGTACTTCAGTGGGGTACTCCCTTGTTTCGCCTCCCGGACGACGACCAAGCCTGAGCCCAAGGTCCATGCCCCTCGAACTGTCCTTCACTCCGAAGTTCCCGCGGCTGACCGCATGTGTTCTTACGTCCTGTCAAAGGGAGGTAGTGCGTCACGAGTGCGCGCCTCTGAAGACCTTCTCGTTGCGAAGGCTGCTCCCAGGGTTGTGGGAGTACTCCCACGTGCACCCGCTAAGAATGTTTGAGGCGGTGAACGATTCGGTACCCGCTTCCGAGATAGCGGTGCCGCTGGCTTCCGCCTGTGTGGACGACGTCAGGAATGTTCCAAAGCTGGGTCCGTGAGCGGTTGGCTCCACCAATCAAGCACGCGCTTATCCAGAGCCCTAATGCTCGATGACTGAGCACCGAACCGAGATGGCTTGATGCTAGGAGTTCGCATTCCCACTGATGCGCGACGGTCCCCCTGGCAACAAGACTTTGGCCGCCAGTATCGCCAACCCCAGGCCGCTGGCAGGCGTGCGCTCTGTTCGGGACGCCTGAGTCACGTCAAACGAGCATCGCCCGAGCGAACTGCGCGCTACGGTTCTCGAGAGACAGGTCGGCGCGCCCCTGCCGACAGGATCGGCGCAACCCCAGGAGAGCACATGGAGTCTGACCCAGACATTCAGCAAGGATACGAACGCCGGCTCCATGAGGCGCTCGGACAAGCCCGGAGTCACGGCAGGTTCTCTATGAGTCGTCCTACCGAACTAGGTTTGCCCGAACAACTGCGGGATATTCACAAGGTGACCAGCGTACATCTTAGTGACGCAGAAGCCGTGGAAGAATTGCCCGACTGGCTGGTTGAACTGCCGAATCTAAAAACAATCTCGATTCAAAACTCGTCCATCGAAGTATTTCCCCCAGTTCTCCTGAAACTCAAGATTCATCATCTGGCGATATCCAGCGCCAGACTGGAGGAATTGCCGATCGACCTGGGGCGAATGTCTAGATTACAATCCCTGATACTTCCAGGAAACCTTCTAGAATCGGTTCCCGAGTCCATTCTAGAAATGTTGGACCTCGTCACGTTGGACCTCAGTTACAACCACCTCAGTGAGGCGCCGTGGATGCAATTCCCTCCGAACGTGCGCTTCCTATCACTTTGGGGAAATGGCCTCAAGGAGATACCAAGATCGATCGGCGAGATGGTGAACTTAGAAACGCTAATCATCAGCCGTCGGGGGCGTCAGGAAGTCAGCGATGACGTACATGAAATGCAACCGCAACCTAACATACCCTTGGGCCGTCTGATAGGGTCGAGTGGCGGACATCAGGGTAAGATCACCACCATCCCAAAATGGCTCACGGACAATTGCGTCGCGCTGCAATGGCTGGACTTGTCAGGCAATCGAATTGCAGAGATACCAGAAGAGATTGCTTCCCTCCAGAAGCTTCGAGGGCTTGTGCTCACCAATAACGAAATTCTTGCGGTTCCGGAGACCGTAGGGGCGCTACCTCAGCTTCAATGCGTCGCTCTGGAGAACAACAACATCTCCGAAATTCCCGATGATCTTCAGCGTCCGACTAACCTTAAGTACCTCGGCCTCAGCGGCAATCTCCTGCAATTGCCTCCCGAGATTCTGGAGGATGCCAGCAGCCCAGAGACCATTTGGGGATACTTGGCTCAAGCTCGGCTCGCAACCAGGCCGCTCGATGAGGCCAAGCTACTAATTGTCGGTGAGGGATCCGTTGGCAAGACTTCTTTGGTTCGGCGAGTGATCGGCCAGGGGTTCGACGCATACGAGAAGAAGACTGAGGGAATAGAGGTAACGAAGCTCTCGCTGCCTGTTAGCGGGAGCGAAGTGACCCTAAACGTCTGGGACTTTGGCGGGCAGGAAATCATGCACGCAACCCACCAGTTCTTCCTGACGCGTCGCAGCATCTACATGGTGGTGTTGGACGCTCGACAGGGCGAGGACCAGAACCGCATCGAATACTGGTTGAAGCTCGTTAACAGCTTTTCTGGCGGGTCCCCGGTTATCGTCGTAGGAAACAAGTGCGAAGACTTCGGTCTGGATATCGATCGACGGGGTCTGAAAGCCAAATACCCGAATATCGTCGCATTCCTCGAGACTTCTTGCGCGACGAACATGGGTATTGACGAACTGCGCCGACAGCTCATAGAGACCATAGCGTCTCTCGATCATGTGCATGATCTACTTCCAGCCTCCTTCTTTGCCGTAAAAGAGGAACTGGAGGGACTGAAGTCCAACTACATATCGTTTGCCTCGTATCAGGAACTCTGTGCTAAACACGGGGTGGTGAGCCAGCCCTCGCAAGAGGTCTTGGTTGACTTTCTGCACGATTTGGGTACAGTGCTCTGCTTCCGTGCAGATCCCCGGCTACGCGACACAAATATCCTAAATCCTGCCTGGGTGACGGGAGGTGTCTACCGGATCCTAAACTCACACGTGGCAGCGCAGCTCAAAGGGCTGCTCTTGTGGAAAGATATCGATGCGATCCTTGATGTCGAGGAGTATCCGCCGGATCGTCGGGGATTCATTATTGACATGATGCGCAAGTTCGAACTCTGCTACGAGTCAGAGGGGGTATTCCTGGTACCCGATCTCCTTACGAAGGAGGAGCCGGACACTGGTGCTTGGGAGGACGCTCTGCCATTTGCAGTCAAGTACGGCTTGTTGCCGTCGAGTCTGTTCGGTCGGCTTGTGGTGCGGATGAGGCGCCTAATTAGTCAAGACACGGTATGGCGATCCGGTGTGGTGCTCAGAATGGACAAGAACCGGGCCCTCGTGCGTATCGACCGCGAGGATGGGCTTCTTACAATTTTCGTGTCCGGCCCGTCCCGAACTCGTCGGGGACTCCTAACTGCAATCCGTGCAGAACTTCGATCTATCGAGCAAACGATTCCTGGACTTGTGAGTGAGGAGCGAGTTCCTGTACCGCGCGCCTCTAATGTGTGGGTGCCGTATGCTCACCTGTTGGCACTTGAGGATGCTGGAAAAAAGACTGTGGTTCCACAGGGGCTCACAGTAGAATTCAGTATAATGGAACTGTTGGACGGGATTGAGGCGAGTCGGGATCGTCGAATTTCTGAGACAAGCATGGATTCCGTCGCGGATTCGGCGCCCGATGGAATAGTTGATTCGCGAGATGTGGCGGAGCCGTGGACCCCTCCGCAAGCGATGCGTCTTGGGTTGTTCCTAGTGCTCGCGGTGGTTCTTCTGGCGGCGGCATACGTTGGCGCGAGTCAAGTGGTCGGTGCTGGAGCGGCTGCAGCGATTGGCGGCGGGGTGCTGGTACTTGTGGTAGTAATCGGGCTGCTGATACTGAGAGCCTCAGGTCGCGTCAGTGAAACAGGGCTTGTGGAAGTTCTGAAGAAGGCGATATCGCGTAAAGGTGTGGATCAAGGAGAGTCCTAGTCCGGGATGGCTTCGGTGGCAAGTTTCGTGCCTGTCAAGGTCCTTGGGAGTCATCAAACTGAGTTGCGCTCGCATTTGCCGGTGGCCGAGGGACGCTCGGGACTCTTATGGCGAATTGCGCGCCGGGCCCTGGGCCCCACGGTGCTGACGAACCCCGGCCTCGACCCGATACCCCAGCCCAAGCGGACCGGCGGCGTGCGGGTCAAGGGTCGAGCTTGCTCGATCGCGTCAGCGACGCCGGAGGCGCCCTTGAGGTGTGCGCCGGCGGCACGCAACCGATGATCGCAGTCGGGTCGAGGCCGGAGCCGCGAAGGTGACGTTTGACGGGCATGGTTGCTACCCATACGACCAGGGTGGTTTTGGGTCTGGCGTTTCGGGATGTCTGTTACGGGGCCGCCGGGCTGGGTGCGCGACGCTTGAGCAGAGGGTCGCGCCGACGGGAGCGGAGCGGGAGTCGGCGGGACGGACCGTCCTTGGGCTGCGGCGGGCGCCTGAGCGGGCCCGGCGGGTCCGTCTTGAAGACGTACAGAAACTTGTCGGGGAGCGAAGCACGACGAAGCACGACGAAGCTGGACGAAGCAGGACGTAGAGGGTCAAGACAAAGGGTCAAGACAAGGACACGCGGGTCAAGGCGGGTCAAGGCGAGACAGGTCAGGGAAGGTTCACACGGATCGCGAGAGCTGCTCGACTCGCATGGTCCTTGAAGTGCCGGTCGGCTGAGGAGCGCTAGCCGCGAGGGCGGAGACTCGTGGATGCAGCCGGTCTTGTTGTGGGGTTGAGAGTTATGACCGCTTTCTCAGGCGCGCCAGGGAGTCCCTATATATTCGTAGCCGAAAAGAATACGGCGCACACTGAATGGCCCGGCGTGCATTGTGCATACGTTACGCACAACCTATTCGACGGAATCGACGCGCTACGACGGATAATAGCGCGCAGGTGAAAAGGACGTGAACACGTGAAAACCGGTGGAGCGCGGTACAATTTCGCCTCCAGCGTATATCGCGGGTAGAGATCCAGCAGGCGATCCGCGAGCAAAGGCACGGGTGTGACTCCTACCCTAGATGCTTGGAGCACGCCACCCTCACCATCTGCCGCGGGAAAGGTGAGCCTTTGGCTATGCGAGTCCTTCTGCGGGTGGGCGACTCGACCTTGGATGCGCGCGTCAGCGATGTGCTGCAACGGATGGATGGTCAGGAGGTAGTCGTGCCGGTCGACCCCGGTTTGCGGCTGCCCAAGCCACAGCCCGGACCATGCGGCGACATTCAGGAGCGCACGCCAGTACTAGTCCGGCCCACGATCGAACTTGGCATCCGCCAATATCAGCTACTCGGAACCCACGCCTGATACGTCCAAATGAGCTGGGATAAACCGACGTCGTCCCCGATTGATTGGTCGTGTGTTGGATGACCCGCTTCCTGGCCCGACGCATAGCAGACGTCTTGACCTTCGGCTTGCAGACCGAAGTAGTCATCTCCCCCGCCCCCGCCCTCTCGGAGGTAGACCAGTCTCCGCGGTCGCTGCACCACGGCCTGCGTTCTTGAATCACTTTCCACCCATGCAAACGTTAGCTTTTCAAGTGTCTTGCTACATGCACTAGTATCCTCATCCTCTTGTCCACCGAAAGTGATGTCGACGGGCTCGACTTTGAGCCTATCTTCGCGCGCGTACCACAACGCAATCGTTATTTCAACCAGCCGCGCATTGCTATTTGGACTCCGAATTGCGATATTCAACGTCCATGTACTATTTGCATCCAGTGTCGAAAGGTGGTCGAAAAGCTGGGTATTGTCACAGTCGGGGTCGTTGTAGAGTTCATCGAGCCGCTTGCCGGGCTCAAGGCCCGTCCGGTAGCACGTAATGAGCTCGGAGCCGACTATAACGGCGCCCACTCCTCCGCCATTCGTGATACTCAACTTCGCTGTTCCCCGGGTGCTGCCCGCGAATGACGCAAAGTCCGTTGACACCGTCGCACCAACGGTGGTCCCTAAATGCGATGGGACAAAGGACGATGTATGCCAGAACTGCATGATAGGCAACAACGCGATGACAGCAGAACCAAGCACAGCGATGTGCCGCCATCGTAACTCCAACGAGCTCACACTCCGGCTTATGCACCAGTAGAGGAGCAAGGCACTGGATACAACGGTCCCAACTGCTACGGCAACTCCCACGTAGTCCAAAGGGTGATGGCCGAAGGCGAACCACATCGAGATACCAAGAGCAACGCCAAGAGCACTCCCCAATTGGGCGGCCAGACGCGATATTGGCCATGTGCCAATGAGAATGGCGAGTGCGGACAGGACCACTAGGAATGTGGCCGGCAGCAGCATCGTATCGATCATGGTGGCACCGAGCGTCAGATGCGCTGGCGGTGGTTCGCGCCAGAGCAGGGCACACAAGGCCACGGCCGGCGCCAATAGGGCGAAACCAGCGAGTCGCTCCCCCCAAGGCCGGCGATCAGCGTAACCATCCGCCAGCCGCGTCTTGAGTTTGCGCGGTTCCGCGGGCCCACTTGGATCGGCACCCGTCTGTTCCCCAGAAGTGTTGTCCATATGACCACTCCCATTTTGCAGGCCGCTTCACCTATGGTACGGCGAACTGCTGTAGCACGAACGAGATCTAGTCAAGCTGAGCGCCCACCGCTCAACGTCCATGACGGCGACTCCAGCCCGCGATCCTCTCGGCACTGGCGGGCACTACGAACCGACCCTGGTTGAGAGGGCCGGACCTCGTGGTGGACGCACAGAAGGGTCGAGGTCTTCGGGATCGCCTGCGACCAGGCACCCCTAATCGAAGACCTCAACGATCGAGCTCTGCACTGTATGCCTTCGGCGTGGCTTGGCGCACCCGCACCGACGCTGTGCAGTCCCGCGGGGATGCACGTCCTGGAAAGGAACCCCGATGAGCTCGGCCGGCCGGTCGTGACGCCCGAAAGCGAACGAAGAGCTGAATGCCTGCGGTCCGCCTGGTCGAAGCCGGCCAGCACCTGCGCGCTGAAGTGTCGTAGGTCCACATTGGTCTGGGAGCGCGCTGCAGGATCAACTCGGCGGCGCTGGCGAGGCGCATCAGTGGGAGTTGCAGGTGCGCCTTCTCGTGCTCGGTGAGCCGCAACGCTTCCTCGAGATGGATGCCGAGCCGTTCGAGCCAGTGCCGTACGGCCAGCACCGGGGTGATCCTGGTCTGTCGGCAGCGGGTCAGTTTCGGCCGGATGCACGCAGGGCAGATCGTCACCGTCCAGGTCGCCGAGACCACCCCGACCTTTGAGCTGGGCGACGGGGACACCCAGACCGTGCCGCGTCGCACCACGCTGCCGGTGCGCAACAACACAAAGAGTCCAGACAAAGCGTCAAGACAACTGGAATGCCAACAAAGGACCCCTATGGACCGCCCGAGGTGGACGACCCGAGCATCGAGTTGCTGGGTCGCGTCCTGGACCGTTCCTTCCGCGCCTTGGACGCACCCGGCCTCTCCCCGACGAGCGAGATCCGTGTCCGCCGGCAGGGCCAGCCTGATGCGCCCACCGCCCGACCCGTGACACCCCCGCCGGATATCCGGGAAGCACGTTGGTGCTTCGCTGTTTGACCGGCTCGCCGGTGTCGTCGCGTTCCGGGTTCTCCTTCTGCTTCATCCGGTTCAAGTAACGAAGCACGCAACGCCGTCGGCTCGTGTGGCTACCTTGGCGTAGAACCTGGCCGCGATCAAGGCGGCGATGCTGTCTGTGGTGGCGGATCTGCTTCGGTCTGGGTCGGTGGACGGCTGCCCACTGGTGACTTGGTCTGACCCGATTCCCGCAACTTTGGGCCGCGGCGTGTCAAAATTGTTCATGGCCTCCGTTTCGGCCAATGAAGAGTCTGGGCCTGAAGGCGAAGGGGCCAAACGCGAGCCTCAGAAGGCGGCCAGCGGCGTAGTCAGCGCGTTGCAGCAACTGCTAGGGGCGGCAGCCGTGTTGAGCGCCACGCTCTACGTCCTCGTGAACGCGCTCTACATCGATTTCTACGACGACTTCGGGGTCCGTCCCGAGCAAGTCGGGCTTGACCGCGTCGCCGTGCTCGCAAGAGCAGCGTGGGTCGCCCTAATTGCCATTGTGCTGATTGTGCCGACAGCATATGTTGTCACTCGTCGCGCTCTCCAGAAGCGGGAGGCCGAGGATATCGATATCCAGCGACCAATAATCGAGCGCATGCATTCGGCGGAAGATCGGAAATCGGCGGTGATTGCGTCGGAGCTATTCCGATGGTTCGACGAGGAGCAGGCTCGGTGGGAGGCAATTGGAGAGCCAGTCACACCCTCTCAACGCGAGCGGATTGACAGAGTGATAAGGAAGGCGGCGCCGGCGGCCCCACTCCAAGCGCAGGAGGGGAAGGAGGAGTTGATTGCCTGGTTCCAAAACGAGCTAACTCTGAGGGGGCTTGGATCGCCAGAGGTCCGGCTACTTACGGAGATTCGCAATGCGTTAAGGGGTGGTGTCCCAATCACGGATCCCGAGGAGCAAGCTATGAGCGAGCCGAAGGACGAATATGCGGCGGCGCTCCATGAACCGCAAGAGGAGATAGATAAGGCCAAGCAAGACCTGCACCAAGCCAGAAGAGATAGCCGCCGGTTCGGTTTCCTTCGTGGTCTGATCTTCTGGGGGGCAGTCGCATTGATCGTCCTGCTGCTCATCGGCTACAAGTTCGCGGCTGACCATGTTAGCGCCGAGGCAAACAGGGTCGCTAAAGGGCACAGTTCGACCGGCCTTGGGTTGGTGGTCCCTTTCATCGACGTTCGCGCGAACCGCGCTGAAGTGACCTGGGTTGGCGACAAAGACGCGGCGCCCAAAGGTCTCGTTAACGCGCTCTTCCTGACCTATCTCGGCAACGGTGAGGGCTCCACGGTTCTCCTTGAGTGCGGACAGAAGACGTACATTGTCAAGAGCGATGATGTCGTGGTCACTCTGCTGGACCAGGGCCGCGCGTACATCGAGGGTGACTCGAGGCGGGATGCGGCGGAGGAGGCCGCGTTCAAGAGAGCCTGCCCGTAGCCTCAGGATCGCGTGCTCTGAGGCAGGAACTGGCAGCGATCGCATCGGCCGCATCCGAGGGAGTCGTTCTCGGCCCCTCCTCTCGTCCCACATTGGCGATCGGCCGGTGGTAGTGCAGCCGCTCCGTCGCGCTCGTCGTCACCGATGAGCCGGGAGGAGAACACGTCAGGCAGCTGGTGGCCAGCGTCGGTCAGCGACTGGACTGGAGTCCAACTGATGTGGATAGGCCAGCGCTAAGGTGCGCACCCCGCGCTTGCCTGAAACTTACTCCCGCGGTTATGTGGGCTCCGCCGTTGGCGCCACGAGCGGTGCTAGGTCCGGGACCATCATCAGATTGGCGGAGGCCACTCGGATCACCGGATCGAACTCCAGCGCGGACTCCACGAGTTGCTCCAGATGCCCCGTGGTGCCGCAGGCGAAGAGCATTCGTCGGGGTTTGTCGTGGTGGATCCGGTACTTAGCTTCCTGACCGCACTTGGTCGTCGGGATCACCGAGACGATCGCGTCGCACTTCATAGCCGGCCTCTCAGTTCTCGTACCGTGACCAGTCGCCCGTTCTACGGGTGGCCTCGACGAGGCTGCGGGTCTGCTCCGGGGCCATGTTCCAGAGCATGTCGTACTCGCGGAGCAGGTTCTGAAGATGCGCCCAGCGGATCTTCTGGAACTGGGTGCGGGGGCGCTGGCGTGCCGCGGACCGCATCGCCGTGAGCCACTGTGGCTCGTCCTTGTCCGGCATAATTGCTCGTTCCTCCGTAGTCGAAACCGTCACGATTTTGTCGTGCTGCACGCTCACCCTGTCTCATCATCGAGAACCCAGGCCCGCTTGAGGGGGAGGACCGCGCGCACGTGGGCCGGGAGCCCCTCGTAGATGGCGAAGAGGTGGTCCAAGACATCCTCCGAGTCCCAGACGCGGATTGTCAGCCGGTCGGTCCGGATGGCTTGTGTGGCCGGCTTGTTGAGTCCTCCCCAGGCTACGAGCAGCCCTTGATCAGCCTTGTGGGTAGCGATCGCACCCTGGAGTCCTCGGACGACAGTGGCGCCTATCTGGCCCGCTTCGGACTTGCATTCGACGATGAGGGTGGGAGAGTCGAGCCCGAGGGGTCCGCGTCCCGCGATGATGTCCACGCCGAAGTCCGGTCCCTCGGGTGAGACGTCGCACGTGTAGCCCTGCACGCGAAGGATCTCGGCCACGAGCGCGGTGAGTTTGTGCTGACCGAAGTTCTCGACTAGGTATGTGCGTACCCGGTCTCGGATTGCCTCCAGCGTTGGGGCGGGATTGGGATCAGCGACGTCGATCGCTGCGTCCTCCAAGGGGCTGGGCGGTGTTGTCGAGCTGATCGTCGGCGAGGCTAGGCCGTTGCCTGGATCCAGGCCTGCGGTCATGGCCTGGCGAAGTCGCGTTTCGGCGTTGTTCTTCGATGCCTGAAAAACGGTCATGGCGCCGTTGATTGTGTTGAGGAGGTCGTCCTTGAAGGCAGCCCGGCCAATGTCCGTCCGCTTCCAGTCCACGCCAATCGTGTGTCGACGCGATGGGTCGGCTTCGGTAGCCCTGTAGGTGTAGCCGTAGGTGCACTCGCCGAGGGCGATCTTTTTGGTTGTCTTCATCGGCATGACGATGAGGTCTCCTGCCGCGATGCCATGGCGTAGCGCCCAAGACTGACCGGCGATGTTGTATTGCCTCCCGGACGTGGCAGTCGGCAGCGCGGAGACCACGGCGGCTTTGATTGCGTCGCGAGTAGTTAGCTGGGTGAGATCGACGAGTTCACTGAAGCCTCCACCGGCGACCCCATGTTGTAGCGCCCACTCTTCCCGTTCGCCGGTACGCCCCGCCCGGACGATCCATGCGGTCATGACTGTCCCTTGGTCAACCTCATGAGCGCACCGTACCGAGCTCACCGCGTTTCGGAGTGGCTTCTGACGGAGCCGGTGAACGTCGGAAGCGCCCGGGTCGTCACACTTTCACTCCCCACGGAACGTCCGCAGCTCATCGAGGGTCTGGCGGTTCTGCCGGTCGGTGGCCTGGGCCCACCGCTGCGGCGCACTCGTCGCGGGCTGGCGTCCGCGCGTAGCGCTCCACGTCCGCCTGTGTGTAGATCCGCGGCTGGGCGAGCTTGGTCGCAAGGTTGTGGACGAGGTTCGGTCTGTGGCTGTCTCGACATGCACCTCGAGCTAGCCCGGAGACTTCACCGGGGAGCGTTGTGCCGGGCGTGGCTGTCAACTGAAAAGTGCCCCTGAACTGGGAAGATAGCGATTGCGACGCGTTCCAGTGATGGCAACGATCATGTCAAGGTTCGGCACCCGCGCGACAGAACGTGACCGGTACCTGCCTGACACCCGGGGTGACCGGGGATGGCTGAGCCGTGGGGGCGGCTGCGGGCCATGGCGATCCGCGCCGGGTCAGTGTGCCGGGGTCAAGGCTCGACCTGGTCGACCGCGCAGCGGCGTGGCCTTGAGGCCGGCGCCGTCCGGCG